>NZ_BORF01000009.1:0-182876 GCF_018333035.1 Bacillus sp. J41TS8 | reverse complement strand
TCGCCAGATCGCCCGTTTGATACATGCGTTCCCCTGAATAAAAGGGGTCATCGAGAAACCGTTCTTCTGTCAGCTCCGGACGGTTCAAGTAGCCCCTTGCGACGCCCGCGCCTGCGATATACAGTTCTCCGGCCACCCCTATGGGCTGGACAGCTTTCTCACTGTCTAAAATATAAAGACGGGCTCCCGGTACAGGTTTTCCGATCGGAAGCCGCATCCGTTCCCTGTCTTTTTCATGGTCGTACCGATAAAATGCGGCATCCACCGTAGCTTCTGTCGGCCCGTAGCCGTGAATGACCGCAGTCTCCGGCAAAGACCGGGCAAATCGGGCGGCTGTCTGGGGAGCGAGCGCTTCACCTCCGGCGAATACGTGTTTCAAGGTTTTCGCAAGGCTTGTCCTTTTCTCCTCTGTTTCCATCTCGACCTGGTCTAAAAAGCTGTTGGCCATCGCCGGGATAAAATGCGCCGTCGTCACTCCTTCGTTTGTGAAGGCTTCTGTCATCAAAGCGGGATCCTTCTCCCAGCCCTGCGGAAGCAAATACATGGAGGCGCCGGGAATCATCCACCAAAACAACTGCCAGATCGAAGCATCAAATGAAAACGATGACTTGAGCACGATGACATCATCTTCAGTTAATGGGAACTGGCGCTGCATCCCGGACAAAAAGGCGGCAGCCTGTCGGTGCTCAACCGCGACGCCCTTCGGTGTCCCGGTTGAACCGGATGTATAGATGACATAGGCGAGTGAGCCGCCATCCGTATGAGCGCAAACCGGTTCGTTCTCCGCTGGTTCCGTTCGAAGTGATGACAGGTTGACTTCAAGCGTTTCCCCGGAAAATCCGGAGACGGACAAACCCGGCCCTGTGACGAGAAGCCGGGCGCCACTGTCAGCGAGCATATATCTGAGCCGTTCTTCAGGATAGTCTGGATCAAGCGGCACGTAAGCGCCGCCGGCTTTCAAAACAGCCAGCACCGCGATCACCATCTCCGGTGAACGGTCGGCGAGCACGCCGACCACACTTTCTTTGGCGACGCCTTTTTTCTTCAACCGGACAGCAAGTTGATTGGTATACTGATCAAGCTCTCCGTACGTTAAGATACCGCCGGAAAAACGAAGCGCCGGCAAGCTCGGCGACAGCGCCGCGCGGCGGGTGAAAAAACCATGCAGCGTCGGCGCCAAAGGTTTGACGGAATCTGTTTGGTTAAAAGCAGACAAAATCCGTTCCTTTTCGTTGGACTCTACCATATCGATGTTTTTAATCGGCTGGTCCGGCTTCTCAAGCGCCTTCTCCAAAACGGTTAAAAGATGGGATTGAATCCGTTTGATGTCATGTTCAGTAAACATAGCGGTTTGATAATCAAAATTTAACTGTATGATACCGGTATCAAGGCGCTCTTTAATTGAAACAGACAGCTGATTTGCAGTGCGCCCGCTGAAATACATGGCCGTTTCATATTCAAAGCCATCTGCTTGTTGCCATTGAAGCGGCTGATACTGTATGGAAGTGACGATTAAATTTTGCAGATCACCATGCTGATGCCTTAATTCGTTCATCAGCAGATTGTAGGGATATTTTTGATGACGCATGACTGAAAGCTGTTCTTTCCCGATGCTTGTGACAAATGAAAGAACATCACAATCCGGATCAACTTCCATTCTGATTGGCAGTGTGCTCACAAACATACCGAGCATGTCTTTTTCCAGCCTGGAGGCGCGGTTTCCGTAATAGGTTCCAATCACAATATCCTTGCTGGATGTCATTCTGCTGATGCATATGTAAAACGAAGCCATAAACAGAGAAAGAATGCTGATTTGATGCTTTTCGCAAAAGTGTCGGATTGATTCTGCCAAGGGATGTGAAAGAGTCAGGGTTTCTCTTAAAGCGGCGGTGCTTTGTTGCTGAGGCAAGGCTTTTTCTGTTAGTGGGAAATGTTCTGGAATGGTGTGGTAGGTGTTTGTCCAAAATAAGCGGTCTTTTTCAAACCGGGAAGATTGCAAGTATTGCTTCTCTTTTTCGATATAGGTGAGATAGGAAGGTTCATGATGTTGAGGTAAGGGTTCATTCCGAATCATTTTTTGATACATCTCAATCAGTTGATTGCCTAGCAGATTAAGAGAAATACCGTCCATTATGATATGATGGAATTTTGCATAGAGCCAAACTTCTTCGCTCGAAATCGCCAGCAGGGTGAATTGATAAAGCGGTGAATGAAACAGCTTAAACGGAATCGAAGTCTGATCGTCAATCCACTTATTCCGTTCGGACTTGCCGGCCTTTGTCAAATCAATGGTCTCTATGGAAAGCGGGCGATATTCAGCGAGATAAAGATCAGGCTCTTCCCCTTTCCCTTCTGTCAGCTGAAAATGAAGTGAATCATGCCGGGAAACTGAAAAGTCCAAAGCCCGCCGCAGCACATCAAGGTCAATAGCGCCCCTGAATTTGACACAGGCTGCAAGATTGCAGATACTTGTACCCGGATCGAGCAGCTCGGTAAACCATACTCTCCTTTGAGCATGGGTCAAAGTGTAGGTTGTGTTCAATGGAACCCCTCCATTTCAAATATAAGAGAATAAAAAAGTAAAATAATTACAGGTTATATGACAATATATGGCTAAATCATACGTATGAGAATCATTGTAATACAAATTCGATAAAATACAACAATGTTTACAATAAATTCAATAATTTTTTAGAAAATGGTTATTTGATCTCATCTTCTTGTCTTTACTGCTCATCACATATGAAAAGCTCAAAATAGAATGAATAAACGGAGGGAATATCAGGATGTTTATACCATTTTATTCAAAAAACAGTACTAAAAATCCAATGCACTCTGAGCGAAATGGAAATAAATTGTCATCATTTATTCGTAAAAAATATCGTCTCACGTGTTTTTGAAAAAGCTCATAAAAAAACTGTACCTTAACGAATTAAGATACAGTTTTGCTTCACTTTCAAAAGCTTTAGGCTACACGGCATCCGTTTACATGTACGGATGATCCGTTAAACAAAAGAGTCCCTCATTTTAGTTCGTCGCACTTGCAAGAGAAAATTACAATTGAAAATGTTCAAGCGCTTGCTCCCTTAATTTAAATTTCTGCACTTTTCCTGATGCCGTCATCGGAAACTCTTCGACAAATGCGATATAGCGCGGAATCTTATATCGGGCGATTTTATCTTTGCAGTATTCTTTTAATTCGTCAGCTGTCATGGATGCTCCGCTTTTCAGTTTGATCCAGGCCGAGACCTCTTCACCGAATGTTTCGTCAGGCACACCGACAATTTGGACGTCGAGAATGTTGGGATGCTTGTATAAAAACTCTTCTATTTCCCGCGGGTATATGTTCTCTCCGCCTCGGATGATCATGTCTTTTAATCTCCCGGTAATCCGGCAGTAGCCTTCTTCATCCATTACGGCTAAATCACCTGTATGCAAAAATCCGTCCTCATCAATCACCGCTGCCGTGTCCTCAGAATTTTTGTAATAGCCTTTCATGACATGGTAGCCGCGTGTGCACAGCTCGCCTTGAACGCCTCTTGCAACCTCCTGATTTGTGCCCGGTTCAGTTATTTTGACTTCAACATTCGGCAAGGCGCGCCCTACGGTTTCGACCCTTCTTTTGAGCGAATCGTTGACCCTCGTCTGGGTAATGACCGGTGATGCTTCCGTCTGTCCGTATGCAATCGTTATTTCAGACATCCCCATGTTATTGATCACTTTTTTCATAACTTCAATTGGACAGTTTGAACCGGCCATGATACCCGTTCTTAAAGAAGACAAGTCATATGATGCAAAATCTTGATCATTCAGTTCGGCAATGAACATGGTCGGTACACCGTGAAGCGCCGTGCATTTTTCCGTTTCGACAGCGGAAAGCACTTCTTTTGGATTGAATTCTTGCACCGGCACCATCGTCGCACCGGCGGTGACGCAAGCGAGAGTTCCCAGCACGCATCCAAAGCAGTGAAAAAAGGGTACGGGGATGCACATTCTGTCTTTTCTCGATAAATTCATGCATTCCGCAATATTTGCCGCGTTGTTTGCCAAATTGGAATGAGTGAGCATCACGCCTTTTGGAAAGCCTGTCGTACCTGATGTATATTGCATATTGATGACATCATGCTCTTTGAGTCGTTCCATCCTGTGATCAAGCGCTTTTTCGCTTACCGAACCGGAGAGCTTTAATATGTCATCCCAAAGGTACATGCCGGGATGCCTTTTATCTCCCATCAAAATAATATTTTTTAAGAAAGGCAGTCTTTCAGATGCGAGCTTACCCGGTTCCGACTCCTTCAATTCAGGAATCAGTTTGTAAAGGATATCAATGTAAGAAGTGCCCCGGTATGATTCCATTAAAATGAGTGTTGTGGCATCTGACTGTTTCAGCACATATTCAAGCTCTGATAATTGATAGTTCGTGTTGACTGTGACAAGCACCGCGCCCGTTTTTGCCGAGGCAAACTGGGCGGTAAGCCATTCCGGAGTATTGGAAGCCCAAATTGCGACATGTTCACCTTTTTCAATACCGAGCGCCACCAGTCCTTTTGCGACTTTTCTGCACAACTGGTCAAATTGCCGGTACGTATAACGGAGACGGCGATCCGGATAGACGACAGCCTCGTGATCAGGTGCGTTTGCCGCGGTTTTCTCCAACAATTTTCCGATAGTCAAATGGAGCAGCTCTGCCAACGTTGTCCCTCCCTTCTCCCGGAAAGCGTTTTCATTTTGCCGCTTGTTTTCCTATGCCGAGCTGCCTTGCGATGACGAGCCGTTGAATTTCTGAAGTTCCTTCACCGATTTCCATTAATTTGGCATCCCGCAGCATCCGCTCGACTCCGTACTCTTTCATATACCCGTATCCTCCGTGTATTTGAATGGACTGATTACATGTCCTGAACGCCATCTCTGAGGCATAAAGCTTGGCGAAAGCCGCTTCCTTTGTAAACGGCCGGCCTTGATCTTTCAGCCAGGCGGCCTTCAGCACCATATTGCGGGCAAGCTCAATTTCCATGGCCATGTCGGCAAGCTTGAACTGAATCGCCTGGAAATAGGAGATGGGCCGGCCGAATTGTTTTCGTTCGTGTGCGTATGCAAGCGCGGCCTCAAATGCGCCTTGAGCGATACCGACGGCCAGCGCGGCGATCGAAATTCTGCCCCCGTCAAGTGTATTGAGAAACTGTTTAAACCCTTTTTCCGGGCTTCCCAACAGATTTTGTTTTGGAACGCGGACATTGTCCAAGATGAGCTGCGATGTATTGGAGCCGCGGACACCCATTTTGTCATATTCGCTATTAATGGTGAAGCCTTCCGAATCTGTCGGAACGATGATGGCGGAGATGATGTTTTTTCCGTTGTCATCTTTTCCGGTGACGGCGGTGACGATGACGGTCCGGGCATATCCGGCATTGGTGATCCAGCATTTCTCCCCGCTGATCACATAGCTGTCCCCTTCCGAGCGGGCTTTTGTCCGGGTGCCGCCCGCATCTGATCCTGCATTCGGTTCGGTCAGCCCGAACGCTCCGAGCGCCCGGCCCGTCGCAAGCGGCACGAGATATTCTTGTTTTTGTTCTTCGGTGCCGAAATAATAAATCGGTGCAGCCCCGAGCGATACAGCCGCAGCATAGCTTAGACCGGTGCTCCCGCACGCTTTGCCGATTTCTTCGACGCTAAGCGCATAGGAAATCGTATCCCCGCCTGACCCGCCGTAGCATTCCGGAAACGGAATCCCCAAGAGGCCGAGCTCCCCCATTTTTTTAAATGTCTCAACCGGAAAATCTCCCGTCCTGTCAACATGTTCGGCATGCGGTGCAATTTCCTGTTTCGCAAAATCTCTGGCGAGTTCGCGAACCATTTGCTGTTCTCTGGTTAGTTCAAAATTCATAAAGTGACCCCCTTTTTGGATCGTCAAATTCCTTAGGCAGCAGAGCTTTGTAACATTATATTAAAAAAGTGCATTTTTCATGCCAGAGGATTTTGGACAGGCAAAATCGGACCGTTTGATGACAACTGATACTTACCTTTACGTAAGTACCTGAACCAAAAGTGCATACTTACAAATTCGCAGTGTGAACTTTATAATCAAGATGAAAACATGCCGAAGGAGGAAAATTTTTGAAAACACTGATTATCGTTGCACATCCAAGTTTAGAAACATCAGTTATCAATAAGCGCTGGGTAGAGGAGCTCAAAAAATATCCGGAAAAGTATACGGTTCACGAATTGTCCGACGTATATCCGGATGGAAACATTGACGCGGAAAAAGAACAAAAATTGGTGGAAGCGCACGGCAATCTTGTTTTTCAATTCCCTATCTATTGGTTTAACTGTCCGCCTCTTCTTAAAAAATGGCTTGATGATGTATTGGCTTACGGATGGGCTTATGGTTCAAATGGAGGTGATCGATTAAAAAATCGTAAAGTGGCATTAGGTGTATCCGCCGGAATTAAAGAAGAAGATTATGGTGAAAACGGAAGGTACCGCTATACGCTTGAACAAATATTAGTTCCATTTGAAACGACATTCCGATATTGTCATGCAGACTATCGTTCATTTTTTGCGTTTTACGGCAAGGAAAATGAGCCCGGCGGAAATGAGGAAGAAGCGACCGGGCCGGGAGCGGGAGAATTGGAGAAAAGCGCCCGGGATTATTTGCGTTTTATTGACAATCTTTAAGTTTTGCCGGAAATCATTCCGGTTGAAACAGGCTGTCAGCCCAGCCTGTTTTTCTCTCCCCACTCACACATCATATTGAACAAAGGTAAGAGAGAACGTCCGCGTTCAGATAATGAATACTCCACCTTTGGGGGAATTTGGGGAAATTCCTTGCGTATAATAAGGCCGTCTGCCTCCAGCTCTTTTAACATGATGCTCAGCGTTTTGAAGGAAATGGTGCCGATGCTTCGCTTCAGCTCATTATGCCGCATCACTTCGCGTTCAGACAGCCAATATAGAATGATTATTTTATATTTGCCGCTTATCAATGACAACGTATATCCAAAACCGGTGTTTTTAAGATCCACACCGGTCGGAACGCAGGTTTTTCCGGTTGAGGGTTGCATAACGTACACTCTCCTTCTGAATCCTATATCATAGATCATTATGTAATTGGATTGAAAGGATGTAAAGGAAGGATTTTAAAGGATGCTTAAAGAAAAACCACTACGCCGTATGTTTTCCGTGATACGGCGGATGCAGCCGTAAGAAAAAACTGCACCTCAAGATTGTCAGGTGACAATTGAGGTGCAGTTTCAATGCAGGCTTTTTTATTTATCTTCTGATATGGCCGTCGCCTCCCATGATATATTTGCATGTGGTCAATTCTTTCAGACCCATAGGTCCGCGGGCGTGAAGCTTCTGTGTAGAAATCCCGATTTCCGCGCCGAAGCCGAGTGCACCGCCGTCGGTGAACCGGGTTGAGGCATTGTGATACAGTGCTGCCGCATCAACGGTATTCAGAAAAGCCTTGGCTGTTTTCGGATTTTCGGTGATAATCGCTTCTGAATGCTTTGTTCCGTATGTTTCGATATGATCGCAGGCTTCTTCAAGACTTGCTGCGACTTTAACCGCGAGATCAAGGCTTAAATATTCGTTCTGCCAATCGGCTTCCCCCGCTGGTATCGCGTCTTGAATCCATTGAACCGCCTTTTCGTCTCCGTAAACTTGAATACCGTGTTCGTTTAAAGCATTGATAAGCGCTGCACTGTTTTCCTCAAGCCATTTTTCGTGAACAATCAGCGTTTCAAGCGCATTGCAGACGGCGGGGCGGTCTGTTTTCGCATTGATCATGACATTGATTGCTTTTTCAGGGTCTGCTTCCCGGTCGATATAGATGTGACAGTTGCCGACTCCCGTCTCAAGAACGGGAACGGTTGCGTTCTCAACGACTTCCTGAATGAGGGCACCGCCTCCCCGGGGGATGAGTACATCGATATGCTCTTTCATCTTGAAGAGCTGCTTCGTGGCGCTTCGGTCCGTGCTTTCGATAAATTGAACAGCATCGCGGGGAATGTCTGTCGTTTCCAGCGCTTGGTGCATGACCGATACGATCGCTGTATTCGAATGAATGGCGGAAGAGCCGCCTTTCAAAACGATCGCATTGCCCGATTTTAGAGCGAGCCCGGTCGCATCGACAGTCACATTCGGACGCGCTTCATAGATCATGCCGATGACGCCGAGAGGAACGCTGACTTTTTCCGCCTTTAGCCCGTTGTCGAGCGTCCAGCTTGATAGCGTTTCTCCGACCGGATCATCCAGTTCCGCGACTTCCAGCAGTCCATTGGCAAAATCCAGTACCCTGTCTTCATTGAGCGACAGGCGGTCGATGTAGGCTGTATCATAGCCTTTTTTTCGTCCCGCTTCAATATCTTTGGCATTTTCAGTGAGAATATAGCTCATGTTTTGTTTCAGGTGTTCGGCCAGTGTAGCAAGCGCCTCGTTCTTGTCTTTTTCAGTTGTCAGCCGCAAAGATTTTGCGGCTGTTTTTGCCTTTATCGCTTTTTCTTCGATTTGTGCCCTGGTGTTCTCGCTTGTCGCCGTCATGTCAATTCCTCCTTTGATTTGTTTTTTAAAGCGGAACGGATAGCTCTAAATGACAGACAAACGCTTCTCTGTCAACGACAGCCTGTGAGGAAGCGGCTGTTTCCTGATTCGTATCCTTCTTCCATTTACGAAGCTGGGATGAGGAAAAGTTGACGACGCCGAGGCCGATTTCCTCTCCTTCCTGATCAAGGATTCGAACGACGGAACCGTTGCTGAAACGGCCGTTAATTTCGTAAATACTAGAAGGATACAGGCTTTTTTTACGGTCGATAATAAACTCTTTGCTTTCGTTGTGGACGATGATGTCTCCTTCAGGTCCAGAGTTAAATGCTATCCATTGCTTTTTATGGTTGAGTGTGTGTGAATCGTCATTCGGAATAAAATACGTTCCCCTCGCAGTCCCGCTGATTGCTTCTTGCAACAGACCGGAGGTGTCTGCACGCCCTAAAAATCCTTTGATGCCTGAAGCCATTGTAATTTTAAAAGCGTCCAGTTTCGACTTCATGCCGCCTGTTCCGACTTCGCTTCCGGCATCCCCTGCTGAAGCTTCTATCTCCGGCGTGATTTCATTTACTTCCCGGACGAGTGCGGCGTCCGGCGTTTTTCGCGGATTCGCGTCATAAAGGCCGTCTATATCAGAGAGGATGGTCAGCAGGTTAGCGTCGATCAGACCCGCCACTTTAGCAGAAAGCGTATCATTGTCTCCGAATTTGAGCCGGTTGACGGTAACTGTGTCATTTTCGTTGATGATCGGAATAATGCCGCGTTTCAACAGAACATTCATCGTATTTCTCACATTGTTGTACCGTTTTTCATCTGAAAAATCGCTTTTTGTGATTAATATTTGTGAAGCGATATAGCCATGGGATAAAAAGAGCTTGGAATACGCTTCGATTAGTAAGCCCTGGCCGACAGATGCGGATGCTTGTTTTTCAGGCAATGTATCCGGCCTGTTAATGAAGCCAAGTTTCCGGTATCCGGCCGCCACAGCGCCAGATGAAACGAGGAGGACTTCGTGCCCTTCATCTTTGAGGCGGACGATCTGCTCAACGAGCTTTTCGAGCTTTTTGCTGCTGATTTCGCCGTGAAGACTTGTTAAAGAACTGCTTCCCACTTTGACAACTACCCTCTGTTGATTAGAGGTCATTTTATCACTCCTGTAGTATTTTTCTTCGTTACGGGTGCTTACTTTGCTGCGACTAATTGTTCAAGTTCGAGACTGATGGTTTTGGATCGTTTTGCGGCTTGTTTGACCGCCTGTTCGATCGCTTCGCCTCCGCCGCTTTCCTCCAAGGCCTTTAAACCGGCGGCAGTCGTACCGTTAGGGGAAGTGATGTTGTCTTTGAGAACAGCTGTATCTTCAGGGCTTTCCAACAGCATTTTGGCGGCGCCTAACAATGTCTGCGCGCCGATTTCCCTCGTTAGTTTTTGGCTTAATCCAGCCTCGGCTCCCGCTTTTTCGATGTGCTCCATTAAATAATAAAAGTAAGCAGGCCCGCTGCCGGCAATGCCGGTGAAAATGTCCATTTTGCTTTCTTCGATGGAATAGACTTCTCCCATGCATTGAAGCAGTTGTTTCGCGGTTTTTGACAGATCGGCTGTTACATGGCTGCCTTCGGCCATGGCGGTTGCAGATGCGCCGATTGCACTTGAGGTGTTAGGCATGATTCGGATGACAGGCTGCATGCCGTGCAGCTCGTTTTCAATAAATGAAATTGATATGCCAGCTAAAACTGACACGATAAGCTGATGGGGTTGAATATGCGGTTTCATGGAAGTAAGAGCACTCTCTGCATCTTTCGGCTTCATCGCCAAGATGAAGCAATCGATGTTCTGATAGTCAAGTTCTTCTTTTCTGACGCCTCGTATTCCATATTTCTGCTGGAGTTCTTCTAAACGCCGGTGGTTCGTGTGGTTTGTAACATAGATTTGCGAAGCAGGCAGTTTTTTGGATTGAACGATGCCTGAGATCATTCCCTCTGCCATTGATCCTGCCCCTATAAAAGCTACGTTTTTTTGATTAAAGATCTTTAACATCTCCCTTTGTTCGCATTTCTGTTCGTATTTTTTCGAACACGGTTAGTATATTAACACTTTAGATATTTATGTCAAGTTTGCGTGTTTTGATTGGACAGCGCAGGTCATGTGAAAAATGGAGATTTTTGAAGAAAAAAGGAAAAGAAAAAGAGGCTGAAAGCAGATTTTTCAGCTTCAATTGCACCTTTTGTCGTTTGTCTTTCCTCCATTTGAAGGCCGTTTGAATGATTTAACGGAATTTTTTAGAGATTGACAGCCTTTCGGACCGGTAAAAAAGTACGATCCTTTAGCCGTGTGAGCGCAAATAGAAAAGCACGGGCTCGAAGCTTGTCGAACCCGCGCTTGCCAATATCAATAGGTTGTAACGTAAAGCTGCCCCTCATCGCCGCGCCATTCCGCATAAAGCACCTCTTGATACTGTGTAATACCTTGACTTGATAATTGATTTTGCAGCCAAAGCTCGTCAAAGCCGGCTTCATGCAGATTGTTCTTTTCGAGCTCGCCGTCGAGGATTAACGGCACCGGGAGCTGAACCGGTTTGTAAGGGATGTTTAAGTCTTCTTTTGTCGGCATCCCGTATTTGTGTTTTGGCAGGACGCTGAGCGAACCGTCTGTTTCAAGGATGGCATATTGGATCTCGTTTAAGGAAAAACAGCCTTTTTCACGTGCCAATGTCTGCAGCTGGTTCAGGTCCAATTTATTTTTTTTGAGGGCGTTATAATCGATTTTTCCTTTATTGATCACAATACTTGGCCTGCCCTCGAGAAAACCTCTGATGTTTTGCACTTTTTGTGATAAAACTTCTATTGAATAGATTAGAATGGCCCAAACGAGGATGGCGAAAAGGACTTTCCAGATGGTGACATCCTGATCGAAAATCGCGTTTCCAACCATTTCCCCCAATATTAAAGCGGAAATAAAATCAAACGGCGTAATTTGGGCAAATTGGGTTTTCCCCAGAATTTTCGTCATCAGAAATAAAGCTGCAAACCCTATCGTCAGTTCGACTACCAAGTGTACATATTCCATCAAGGTTCCCTCCCGAATCTCTCTCTTCATTGTTAACAATCGGGATGCAGTTTAAACCAGAGGAATACTTTTCCTGAGAAAAAGGGCCATCTGCTGCGCCGCGCCTTCTGCCAATCCATTGGTATTCTTCAAAAAATAGCGGCGTCGTGCCAACCTCTTCTTCGATCATACGGCTGAGAAGTGCCGTTCCGCTCATGACTTCTCACGATCAGGCAATGAAACAGATAAAGCTGCACGAGCGCCTTTTTTAAATCCGGCTGATTCCGGGCCTTAGTCCAAATCATCCAAAACAGGCGGCCCGGTTAACTAAAGTCCCTCCATGCGGCAGGTTCTCTTTTACGCCCTCTTCCTCCAACGATCGACTTTACATGATCCCTGTTTCTTCGGACATCTGATTGTTTCTGCCTGGCATGTTTCATAAGGCTTACAGATCCAAGAGTGGCAAGAAAAACACATAAAACAACTGCAACTGAATATAAATCAAAATCGAGAAAGATTTTCACGAGACTATACGAAATGACAAGTGAAAAAACCGGTGAAACAACCCATACTTTCATTAACTTCAAAATAACGCTTTTACGAAAAATTGCCCTTCCCTTTTCAGAAAGGCCAATCCCAATGATGCTGCAAGTCGTAATCTGGGTTTGCGGCACGGGAATGCCAAATAGCGAAGCGCCGATGACTAGGGACGCACCGAGTCCTGAAACACATGACCCTTGCAAAAGCGAAAACTCGGTGATTTTTTTCCCATTCGTCTCAATGACCCTGCTTCCAAGGCAAATGGCTCCGATAGCCACGAACAGTCCCCCAAGAAACGTTCCGCTGCTGACTGACAAGAGGCCTGCTCCAACGAGAGGTCCGACGGAATTCGCGACATTGTTCATTCCCGCCGAAAAGGCTTCTAAAAACCCGGTTAAAATCACTAGTGCGGTGAGCAGCCGCGCCCATTTTTGCTGTTTAAGCCACCGTAGCCTCTTCTCGGCTTTTTTCAGCAATTGTCCAATGAAAAAAGCGAGAAAAAAAGCGGCAATCGGAATGATCAGCCAATACATGACGATCACCAACAGCTTATCGGTAAATACCGCTTGAAATGCGACGCCGACCCCGACAATCGAGCCGACCGTCACCTCGCTGGTTGAAAGGGGAATCCCCGCGATGTTTGCAATAAACAGCGAAATCGCAGATGCTCCGAGGATAATCACGACAATATGCACATTGAGAATAGACGTGGGGATAATGCCTGAACCGATTGTTTTCACAACCTCTCCTCCGCCTATCATGGCGCCCAAAAATACACCGATTCCGCTGATCCACAAGGCCGCCTGCCTTTTCCGGACGGCACCTGCGCCATACGCTATTCCCATTGAAGCTGCTGCTCCGCTCGCTCCTATGTTCATGGCAAAAAACAAAGCGATAATGAATGCCAAAATGGTAATCGTCATCTTTTACCCAGCTCCTACCGGAATTGATGCAGCCCGCATTCTGTTTTATCCTGACGGGCCCACCTTCCCGCTCTTAAATTGCCGCCGTCTGCCACGGGAGACGTACACACCTCACAGCCGATGCTCGGATAATCTTGATCATGAAGCTTGTGATACGTCAGCTGATTCAGCTTAATGTAAGTCCAGACATCTTCCCATGTCCAGTGAATAAGGGGGCAGATTTTAATCAGTTTAAAATTGTCGTCCTTGTTGATATAACGGACATGTTTCCGTGTTTCCGACTGCTCCCGCCTCAGCCCGGTCATCCATGCCTCCATCCCTGACAGATGCTCTCTGAGTGGCTCGATCTTGCGAAGGCGGCAGCAATGGTCCGGATGGCGTTTCCAAAGTTCGCTGCCATAGCGTTTTTCCTGTTCTTCAAGCGAGAGGCCGGGTTTTAAAAAGCGAATCGACAGACCGGGATAGCGATCTTTCACTTCATTGATAAGTTCATATGTTTCCGGAAAATGCAGTCCTGTATCTAAAAACACGATGTCCGCTTCTTTCACAACTTTTGAAATCAAGTCGATCAAAACGATTCCTTCCGCGCCGAAACTGCAGGCATAAACAATTTTTTGATACGTGCTGTACGCCCATTTCAAAACGTCCATCTCGCCGCTGAAGGTATCCATCACCTCTTCAGAAGCTTTTTCATTCCATGTGTGATACGTTAAAACATCGTTCATCGATTTTCCCCCAATACGTCCTAAAGGTTAGTTTTCTTACCCCCTGATACGAAACATGAACTGAAAGAACATATAGGCAGATTATTCACTTTTTAAACTAAATGTGATCTGGAAATTGTTATGATTTCAGCAATTTTGTGAATATCTGAAAGACCCGGCGCGCCAAATTGAAATAAACCGATTCCTATCAATCAATCATTACATCTGTCTTGCGGCATTAAAATAAAAACTGGCGGTGAGAGATCCGGATTTGATATACTGATATATTTTCTAAGATTAAGTAAGGGCTTCGCGTATCTGTCGCGGGCCTTCTTTTTACGTCAGTTTTCATTGTGAAGAACTAGTGAGGAACCATATGAAAGGACGGCGAATATACTTACTTTGACTTCACAAAATGGATAGATACCTAGTTGAGAAGCAAGTCAGGAGATGAGAGGCTAACATGCTGCCTAATGGGAGGTGGACGAAGATCACTCCTTGCCGAACGGCAACACATGAATGGGAGAAACGATAAACGGGAAAAGGTGAATTCTTATTGTGACAGCTGAATAATGGCCGACAGACATTTACCTAAAAGTATGAAAGATACAGCAGATTGTGAGGGGTAATCAATGATTTCATCTGAACTGATACTGCCCGACAGGCAGCTTAAACCAAGATTAAAAGGGATCACCATCCTGATTGATAACGGGGTTCCCTTGAACTTTTTTAAAGATACGATTCACGGAGCGGCAGATTATATAGATTTTGTGAAATTTGGATGGGGAACGTCTTTAATTACGAAATATTTGGTTGAGAAAATCGATTGTCTGAAGCAAAATGACGTTCAATTCTTTTTTGGCGGAACGTTGTTTGAGAAGTTTTTAAGCCAGGATAAAATTGAAGATTACTATCGCTACTGCAAATTATATGGATGTCGTTATGTGGAAATATCAAACGGAACGGTCCGTCTCTCTAATAAAGATAAAGCAAGCTTTATTTCCGATTTTTCGAAAGAGTTTCACGTGTTCAGCGAAGTCGGCAGCAAAGACAGCGCCCTCAGCAGTGAGCTCGAGTCAGCCGAATGGATCGATTACATCCTCGAAGATCTTGAAGCCGGGGCCGAGAAAGTGATCACGGAAACGAGGGAAAGCGGCACGAGCGGGCTGTGCAAAAGCGATGGAGAAATGCGGTCCCAGCTTATTGAGGAGATCCTTCATTCCGGCATCGCTTCAAGGGATTTAATTTTTGAAGCGCCGACGAAACAGCTGCAGACGTGTTTCATTGAAAAAATCGGTCCTGACGCCAATTTGGCGAATATACCGTTTCAGGATGCCATTCCGCTTGAAACGCTGAGACTGGGACTTCGATCAGATACATTTTATTTATATGATTAGGGTCGTTTGAAAAGCGGCCTATTTTTTATTGCGGAAACTGGCGATAGGCATCAATAACGGACGGAAGCGAATCTGATAAATCGCATCGATGATCCTCGTAGAAATCCACTGGCAGATTAGAGCTTGGATAACGATTCCCCAGGCGATGACAGACGCCGTCAAAAGGAAGATGAATGCGTTCATCATAAACAGTGCAGTTCCCGGTTTTCCGCCGCGGTAAATCGATATCATTAAAGCCAGGGCGCCAAAACCGCCGTTAGAAATATTGTATTTATATAGCAATCCAACCCCCGTCCCCAAAAGGACGGATCCGTAAAATAAATCCAGCCAGATATTGTTCGTCGTCATGACGGGCATGCAGGATTCGAAGATCTGCACCGAAACGGACGTCATGGTAATCGCCCCCATCGTCCCGAAGACCGTTACGGGTTCAAGCCATTTAACGGCCGTTAAAAGCAGCGAAAAGTTGACAGCCCAGACGGTTAATCCGTGCGGAACCTGAAACCAAAAATTGAGCAAAACAGCGATGCCGGCTGCGCCCCCTGAAGGAATATGGTTCGGAAACAAAAACAGCGCCATGCCGAGACCCTGTAACACGCTGCCCAGCACGATAGCATGTACGATTTTGAGCTTTCTTCCCATACGGATATAATCCCCTTTAAAGAAACTTGTCCTCTTCCTACTATATGTAAGGGGAAATGAAAAATATCACATTTTTTCGAGTTGGCGCTTTCACATGTAAGACGAGCCGTCCCATCCATACGCTTCTACGAGCTCTGTATCGATTTCGATTTTGTCCGGGACTTGAATGTATCCGTCTTTTATGCTGACGGGCACGAGTTGTGTGAACGGATTCTCCATCGCATCCCATTCGAGCGGTTCGATATCTTCTCCGTCCATTTTGCTCCAAGGCGGCAGACAGGCTTGTCCGAAAACGGCGTACATTCTTGAAAGTCCGCCGTCATAGCTGTGGGGAGAAACCCTTTTTCCGAAATGCCTGGCGAGCTTCAGAACGGTTTGAAAATCGTCTGTGCCGTCACAGTGCATAACATCGGGTTGAGCAATATCGACTGCGTTCTCCAGAAAAATCGGCAAAAACGGTTTTGCGCCTTTTACATTTTCTCCTCCGGCAACCGGAACAGAAAGCGCTGAACGCAGCATCCGGTATTCAGCGGGAACGTCAAACGGCATGGGCTCTTCAAACCAAAGCACGTTGCCCCAGGCGGAAAACCACGTTTCCCACTTCCGTGCGGCGGCCTGGTCATAACTCTGGTTGGCATCGAGTATCAGTCGGGTGTTTTGGCCTGTCATCTCCTGGAACGCCTGAATATGCGCCAAGTCTTCGGAAAACAACTTGCCTCCCGCTTTCAGCTTGACGGTTTTAAATCCGGACCGCACGGCCTTTTCGACGAGCCGGAGGGAATGGCGGCTCCAATCGGGCCTGTCTGAATATGATTGAAATGAGGCATAGACCGGGATCTGCTCCCTCAGTTTTCCTCCCCATAATTCACATACCGAAAGGCCTGCTTTTTTCGCCGTAATGTCCGTTAAAGCCATGCTAACGGCAGCTGCGGCCCGCTGATGCCACTTTTTGATGACGGTGACAAGCTCCGTGCGATTGCCCGCTTCTTTTCCAATTAAATAAGGAATGATCCGTTTTTTAAAGCCCGCATCCAAAGCAGGCAGCCAATCCGCGCATTCTCCCCATCCCGACAGGCCTGAAACTGTCGTGATCCGAATCAGGTAGCACGTTCTGTAGCTTTTCAATCCGTTCGCATCGCCGTAAGGGGAGGAAAGCCTGTGGAACAGCGGAAATGTGTCAACCTTTTCAATGCGCATATTTTTTCCCTTCCCTCCTATCTTGCGTCAGCAGGCTGCAGCCCCTTCTCCCCTTTTTTGGTGTCTTCCTTTTTGACATGAATCATCGTCAGCACCAACACACCGACGACTAATGTCAGGCCCGCAATCGACATAAACATGCCGAGTTTCGACCATTCCATCAGCCTCCCGAAAATCGGCGGACCGATCGCGACTCCTAAAAATCTGACCGATCCGTACAGCGATGTCACAAAACCGCGCCTCTCTTTTCCGACAGCCCCGGTTATGAAGCTGTTGACACACGGCAGAACAAAGCCTGTACCGATGCTGCTGATGACAAGGATCGAAATAAAAGGAATGAGCGCGGAGAAAAAAGACAGTGTGCCGTAGGAAACCGTAATCAGAGCAAGACCGATGACCATCATTTTTTTCATCAGCCGCTGGTTTTGTCCGATTTTGCTGCCCGTTATATATGATGTTGTACACATGACAAGCAGAGGGATCGCCAAGATCAGACCTTTCTTCACGCCGTCTGTATGAAATTCTTTTTCCAAAACATCAGATAAGTAAAAGAGGATGCCAAACAGAGTAAACAAACAGACGGCCCCTGCGAGATATGCGGTGAAAAGCCATCTGCCCTCATGTTTAAAAACGCTTGTCAGCCCTTTCACATATTTTCCGAGAGGCGGCGGCTCTTTTTTCTTGTCTTTTTCTTTGATAAAAATCCAAGTCAAAATGATCGGTGCAATACAGAAAGCAGGAAATGCAAAAAACACCCAAAACCAAGCGATCAATGCTATCAATGATCCTAAAATCGGAGACAGCACTTTTCCGAAGCCGTTCGAGGCTTCAACGAGACCGAGCACCCGGCTTTCTTCAGATCCTTTAAAAAGGTCTCCTGTCAGCGCCATTGCGATCGGCGCTGTACCGGCTGCTCCAAGCCCCTGCAGTCCTCTCCCGAAAAGCACCCACGGGAAAGCGTTCGCAAAGGTCGTCGATGCAAATCCTGCAAGAATCCCGCCGGCCCCGTAAAGGAACAGGCACGGAATAATCACCACTTTCCTTGAGAAGCGGTCCGCCAAGTAACCCAGCAGCGGAATAAAGAGCGCTGCAGTAATCGAAAACACGGTAATGACAAGGCTGACTTGAAATTGCGATAAATTGAGTTCAGATTTCATCTTCGGCAAAATCGGAATCAGCATCGAATTTCCCAACGTCATAATCAATGGGATCGACCCGATCGCGACAACCGTCATGCCAGAGGTTTGTTTTTCTGCCATAAGTTTGTACATCCTTCCTTATTCATTATGAACTGTAAAGTTAGGTTATCCGTTTGGCCCGTCATCAACTGAGCTTCGTTCCGGGCCGTTTTTCAGGTTCGCGCCGGCCGAGCCGTTCCGTATATAAATCGATATCCACCGCATACCTCGGCCTTCTTTTCACTTCGGTGAAAATCGTTCCGATATATTCGCCGATAATGCCGATCCCCATCAATTGCAAACCGCCCAAAAACCATATCGAAATGATCAACGAAGCCCAGCCAGCATTCGTGTAGCCGAGCAGCTTTTGAATCATTGCATATATACCCGCGATACAGCTTAGGAAAAATAAGAAGAAGCCAATCAGGGTAAAAAAACGGATCGGAGCGACACTGAATGACGTAATCCCGTGAAAAGCGAAAGACAGCATTTTTTTCAGCGGATATTTCGTTTCTCCAGCCAGCCGCTCTTTTCTGTCATAGAACACTTTGGCCGACCGAAGGCCGATCAAAGGCACCAGACCGCGCAGAAAAACATTTGCTTCTGCATAACGGCTGAGCTCTTCAAGCGCCCGTTTATTCAAAAGCCGAAAGTCGGCATGGTTATCGACCAGCTGGATGCCGAGCTTATTCATGATCCGGTAGAACCATGCGGCTGTCGTTCGTTTAAACCATGTATCCGTTTTCCGGCTGCGGCGTACGCCGTAGACGATTTCATAGCCTTCATGATATTTTTCGATAAACCGGCGAATCGCCGAAATGTCATCCTGAAGGTCGGCATCGATTGAAATAACGCAATCCGATTTTTGCTTCGCTTTATCTAGTCCGGCTAAGAGAGCTTTTTGATGTCCCGAATTACGGGCCAGCTTCAAGCCTGTCACATAGCGGTTTTTTGTGCTTTCCATAGCAATCAGCGGCCATGTGCGGTCCGTCGATCCGTCATCGACAAATAAAAGCTTGCTCTCTGCAGAGATCAGCTTGTCTGCTGTGAGATCATCCAATACCGCAGTCAGCTGTTTTGCGGTTTCGGCAAACACGTCCTCTTCGTTATAGCAGGGTATGACGATTGTCAGCAAAGGCTGTTGAAGATTCAATTTGCTTCCTCCTTATCGATGCTTATTTCGCTTCATATACATAGATGTTCCAAGCGGACTGCGGGTGGCTGAACCGCTTTAAAAACGCCAGCTTGTTTTGTTCTGCATTCATAATCGGAACCGAAGAAAAAATATATCGCCCCCCCATTTTTTTGAACGCTTCAGTGTTCAATTCGAGGTTCGTGATTTTTTTCTTCGTGCTCTTTTTGAACGCGTAATGTTTTCCGAGCTCGTCAACAAACAAGTAGCAGCGGCTCCCCCACTCATCGAAATAGCGTTTCAAGACCGGATTTTTCTCAAGCTCTTTGGCGATGATTTTCCGGAATTGATACTTGTACTTCAGCGGATAAATATTGGCATACGTATCAAGTGTGTAAAAACCGTTATACTGCGCAATCGCGGGATGCAGGCCGATGCTCGCCACCCGGTAGGAATCGGGAGACCGGCCGATGAACCGTTTGATCTGTTTGAACTGATCTGATGCATAAAATTCCCGAAAGGTCGGGGCATGGTGGTATGCGCCGTAAGTCAGCTCTTCATGAAACGGTATAAGCACGAGCAGCTGGGCGACCAGCGCGGCATGGACGAAGCGCCGCCATCTCTTCCCCATTTTCCACAATATGTAGCATGCAACTGCAAAGCTTGCGTATATCACAAGAGGGCGCAAAAAGTGAAAACGCGCGAAATTGAATGCCGAAAGCAGACTGATCTTTTCCTTGGGAAGCGCCCACAGCTTGTTGAACCAGAGGGCATACCATAAAGAAAGCGCATAATTTAAAATGAATAAAAAGATGAACAGCTTTTCTTCTCTTGGCCGCTTTTTTCGTTGTCTCGCAACGACGAGCCCAAAAGTGAGCACAATCAAAGGCAGGATCACCGCCGTATGGACGGTCATGACATGATTGTGGCCGAGCACGAAATTTTTAAATGACAGCCGAAACGAATGAAGGATGTCGTGCCTGGATGAAATAAATTCAACCCGATGCATCGTTTCGCCTGAAGCGAAAACCGAATAAACAAGCCGGTATTCTATCGCCAGAAAAATGCCCGTCATGAGAGCGATGCTTCCGAGAAAGCGAAGGTTAAAGCTGCGCTTTGAAACCAAATCATAAAGCCAAATCAGTGAAACGGCTGCTAGGAAAAAGAAGAAACCGAGCACAAAGCTTGAGTAAAGCGGCAAAAGCGCAAGGGTCGCCCATTCTTTCCATGAGTCTCTTCCTGCCCTGATGTTTAAAAAAGCCCATAAAGCTAAAGGATGGCCAAGCGTGCTGAGCATTCCCGAAGGCCAAAAGGGTGTCAGGGCAAAAGCAAGCGATACCGCGATTCTGATGAAATACGCTTTTTCATCGCGAATCAAATGGCTTTTCAGCAGCAGGTACATCCCGACAAAGGCAAACACCCTCGTGATCGTTTGGCTTATAGCGTATGCGGTCATTGAGGGAAACAAGGCATGAAGCCAGACAATGCCGCTCCATTCCGTTCCGTAAGCATCCCGCGGCAGTCCGTTGATGATTTGCGGAATAACGGCTTTAACACCGCCGAGCAGTTGACCGCTTTCCGCCAGCACCTTATACCATGCAATGTTGGAATCCAGGTTGTCATGCACGCGGATATGAGCGTCTTCATTTAATATGTAAAGCGGAAGGACATAGAGAAGAATGACACTGAATGCGAAAATTAAATATCGCTTTTCCTTGCTGGTCTTTTTGACGAATAACGACACGGATACCACATCCAATTTTGTTCTCTTTTGGAAATATAGAGCTTTTATCATATCGCTGTTATTATTCGTGGAAGCGTTTTGAAAAATTCATCAAAATGAAAAAAGCTGTCTGTTTCACCAGACAGCTTCGCTTTACCCATTACCAAGGGTACGGGTAGTAAGGGTAGTATGGATAAAAAGGAAAGAACGGATAGAAGAATGGATACGGATAAAACGGCGGTCTCGGTCTAGGGCGCGGTCTTGGCCGCGGATAGGGGTAGCCGCCGTAGCCGCCATAAGTAAAAGGCTGCTGTCTATCCGCATCCGTCCAGTCATCTTGATATTGATAAGTTTCTTCCACTGTTATAGCCTCCTTTATTGCGTTGCATACTTTAGGTTATGTTATATACCATTAAATGGAGTACGTACACAATTTTTTTATCATTGCCTTTGTATAAATTCGAACAAATAACGATATGGCAAGTCGAATCAGCAGGTGAATATTGTGAAGCAAACAAAAAACAGCCTGCCCTGTCAACCTAAAGAAGGTCGCAGGACAGGCTTTATTTATATGATGTGAAAACCCCTTTGTTTTATGGCAGTACAGAACTTCCCATTAAATATTTGTCAACCTCACGGGCGACTTCGCGTCCCTCGTGAATCGCCCAAACGATCAGGCTCTGTCCTCTTCTCGCATCCCCTGCTGCGAAGACTCCATCGACATTCGTTTTAAATTCCCCGTATGCTGCGTCAACTTTATTTCTCACCGTATTTACCCCGAATTGTTCAAGCAGCGGCTGTTCCGTTCCTTCAAAGCCGATAGCGATAAAGACATATTGAGCAGGCCATACTTTTTCCGTGCCCGGAATTTCGTGAAACTCAAATTTTCCTTGATCATTCTTTACTTTTTTCATTTGAATCGTATGCAGTTCTTTCAAATGGCCGTTTTTGTCTGCGACAAGCTTTTTCGTTTGGATCGAATATTGTCTCGGATCGCTGCCGAATGCTGCTTGCGCCTCTTCATAAGCATAGTCCAGTGAATGGACATGCGGCTGTTCAGGCCACATATTTTCGGCGGTTCTTGTATCGGGCAGCTTCGGATGTTTGCCGAACTGGACGACGCTTCGCGCTTTTTGGCGCAAGGCCGTTGCAACGCAGTCTGCTCCGGTATCTCCCCCGCCGATGACGATGACATCTTTATTTTTCGTATTGATAAACTGTTTATCTTTAAAATTCGAATCGAGCATGCTTTTTATAGTGCCTGTTAAATAGTCCATGGCAAAGTGGACACCTTTTGCTTCCCGGCCTTCAATCAAGAGATCGCGCTGTTTTTGGGCTCCTGTGCAAAGGATAACCGCATCGTACTGTTCTTTTAGCTCGTCGGCTGTAATATCTTTGCCGATTTCCGTATTGGTGACAAAGTCGATGCCTTCCTGCGTCAATAGTTTGATGCGGCGTTCGACAACGCTTTTTTCAAGCTTCATGCTTGGAATGCCGTACATTAACAGGCCGCCCGGGCGGTCGCTGCGCTCGTAAACAGTGACCGAATGCCCCGCTTGATTCAATTGATCGGCGCTTGCCAGACCGGCAGGCCCTGAGCCCACGATCGCGATTTTTTTGCCGCTCCGTTTTTTCGGAATCCGCGGCTGAATCCATCCGTTTTCAAATCCTTTGTCAATAATCGTCCGTTCGATCCCTTTGATGGATACGGCCGGGTCGGAAATCGCCACCGTACAAGAGCCCTCGCAAGGGGCCGGACAGACCCGCCCCGTGAATTCAGGGAAGTTGTTTGTCTTCAGAAGACGGTCAAGCGCTTCTTTCCACCTTCCCTTGTAAACGAGGTCGTTCCATTCAGGGATTAAATTGTGTATCGGACATCCTGACGTATAACCGCCTATATCCATGCCGATTTGACAAAAGGGGGTGCCGCAGTCCATGCAGCGCGCTCCCTGTCTTTTTGATGCTTCCTCAGAAAATGGAGACGAATATTCGTTCCAGTCATTTATCCGTGTGAGAGGATCGCGTTCAGCAGGCTTTTCCCGCTTGAATTCCATAAATCCTGTTGCTTTGCCCATTTTCCCCTCCCCTTTCTTACTGTGCCACCGCTTCTTTTGATGAAGCAGCCGCAGACGGTTCAATCTTTTGCTTCGTACCGGCTTCAAACGCGTACATCAGCGCTTCTTCATCGGACAAGCCGGCTTCTTTTTGCTCTTTAATCCGCTCTATCATTTGCTTGAAGTCTTTCGGAATCACTTTCACAAACCGGCCGACGGCCTCTTCCCAATGATCAAGTATCGAAGCTGCTTTTGAGCTTTCAGTATATCTGTAATGGTTTTC
The DNA here is from genome assembly GCF_018333035.1 of Bacillus sp. J41TS8. NCBI lineage: Bacteria > Bacillati > Bacillota > Bacilli > Caryophanales > Bacillaceae > Bacillus > Bacillus sp. J41TS8. The sequence continues at coordinate 159,517 of NZ_BORF01000009.1, read as the reverse complement.
GATCATCGTTTTCAGTTCGGCGATTTCCTCAGGTGCTTCAAGTGTTTCAAATTCGATCATTTCAGGATTGCATTTCCGTTTAAAGGCTTTTTTGTCTTCGGTGTACACGTAGGCGATTCCGCCTGACATGCCCGCGGCAAAGTTTTTGCCGACGTCGCCGAGAATAGCGACGCGTCCGCCGGTCATGTATTCGCAGCCATGGTCGCCGATGCCTTCAACGACAACGCTGACTCCGCTGTTTCTGACGGCAAACCGTTCGCCGGCGAGTCCGTTAATATAAGCTTCTCCGCTTGTAGCACCGTAGAACGCAACATTTCCGACAATAACATTTTCACGGAATGCAGGGTTGAATTCATCAGGCGCTTTGACGGCGATTTTTCCGCCTGAAAGACCTTTGCCGATATAATCATTGGCATCCCCTGTCAAATACATTGTCATTCCTTTTGGTACGAACGCGCCAAAGCTTTGCCCCGCTGAACCTGTGAATCTGAGCGTAATCGTATCTTCAGGGAGGCCTTCTTCGCCGTAGCGCTTAGAAATTTCACTTCCGGTTATGGCTCCTGTTACACGGTTGATGTTGCGGATTTCAAAGGATGCTTCCGCAGACGTGCCGTTTTCAACAGCTGACTGGACGGCGGGTAGAATTTGCGTAATATCAAGTGATTCATCGATTTTGTGGTTTTGCGGCGTACGGAATGTGCGTGCGCCTTCCGGCTGATATAGCAGGTTTGATAAATCGAGCTGACCCGCTTTCCAATGTGCTTTCGCCCGTTCGCTGACACGAAGGACATCCGTGCGGCCCACCATTTCATCAACTGTTCTGAAACCGAGCCGGGCCATCAATTCGCGAACTTCCTCTGCGACAAAGAGCATGTAATTCACGATATGATCCGGATCGCCCATGAACTTTTTGCGCAGCTCAGGGTTTTGCGTCGCTACCCCGACAGGGCACGTATCCAAATGACAGGCTCTCATCATAACGCAGCCGAGAACAACGAGCGGCGCTGTGGCAAAACCGAATTCTTCGGCTCCTAAAAGCGCAGCCATGACAACGTCTCTGCCGGTCATTAATTTGCCGTCTGTTTCCAATACGACGCGTTCGCGCAAACCGTTCATCATCAGTGTTTGATGAGCTTCTGCGAGTCCAAGCTCCCACGGAAGGCCGGTATGCTTAATGCTTGTTTTCGGTGAGGCTCCAGTGCCCCCGTCATAGCCGCTGATGACGATGACATCGGCAGTCGCTTTGGCGACTCCGGCTGCAATCGTGCCGACCCCGGCTTTAGCGACAAGCTTTACACTGATCCGTGCATCGCGGTTGGCGTTTTTCAAATCGTGGATCAACTGCGCCAAATCTTCAATCGAGTAGATGTCGTGGTGCGGCGGCGGTGAAATCAAGCCGACCCCAGGCGTAGATCCGCGTACATTAGCAACCCATGGATACACTTTGTTGCCAGGAAGCTGTCCGCCTTCTCCAGGTTTTGCACCCTGAGCCATCTTAATTTGCAGCTCATCGGCATTGACGAGATAATGGCTCTTCACACCGAAACGGCCTGAAGCGATTTGCTTGATCGCGCTGCGGCGGTTATCGCCATTTGCGTCAGGCGTAAAGCGCGCCGGATCTTCTCCGCCTTCCCCGCTGTTGCTTTTTCCGCCGAGACGGTTCATTGCAATCGCCAGCGCTTCATGGGCTTCCTTGCTTAAAGAGCCGAATGACATCGCCCCTGTTTTAAAGCGGCGCACAATCGATTCAGCGGATTCGACCTCTTCAAGCGGCAGCGGCTTCCGGTTTTCATCAAATGAGAAGAGATTGCGGAGAAAACCGATTCTTTCTTCATCAGCTGCTTTCGAATATTGTTTAAACAGGCTGTAATCACCTTTGCGGCATGCCCATTGCAGCGTGTGAATCGTTTTCGGGTTAAAAGCGTGGTGCTCCCCGCCTTTTCTCCATTGAAAATCGCTTCCCGAATCAAGCGTTTCGCTGAATGTATCTTCATACGCTTCCCTGTGGCGGCGCTTCGCTTCTTCGGCAATCGTATCCAGACCGATTCCGCCGAGCTGTGATGCCGTTCCTGTGAAATAGCTGTCTATGACGTCTTTGCTGATCCCAACCGCTTCAAAAATCTGTGCGCCCCTGTAGCTTTGAACAGTGGAAATACCCATTTTGGACATCACTTTTACGACGCCCTCTGTCACGCTTTTGCTGTATTTTGTAACGGCCTCTTCATAGCTGATGGAAAGTGCTCCGTCTTCAATCGCCTGCTTGTATGTCGCATACGTGAGGTACGGATGAATGGCATCCGCTCCGTAGCCGATCAAGGCGGCAAAATGGTGAACTTCGCGCGCTTCACCGGATTGGGCGATAATGCTGACTTTCGTACGTTTTCCCGCGCGGACTAAATACTGATGCAAGGCACTGACGGCTAGCAGCGCAGGAATCGGCGCTTTCTGACCGTCCATTTTGCGGTCGGATAAAATAAGGAGAGTCACGCCTTCGGCGATCGCTCTGTCCACTTCTTTAAACATATCTTCGAGGCCGCTCTTCAAGTCGTCTGTAAAGAGCGTATGAATCGTCTTGCTTTTGAAATCCTTATGCACAAGTCCTTTTAAAGAATTGAACTGTGCGTTTGTCAAGACCGGTGTATACAATTTAATCCGGCGGCAGCTGCTTTCATTCGGATGGAGAATATCGCCTTCCGCTCCGAGCCATGTCAATGTCGAAGTGACGATCTGCTCACGGATTGCATCAATCGGCGGATTTGTAACTTGTGCAAACAGCTGTTTAAAATAGTTGAACAGCGATTGCGGACGGTCTGACAACACCGCCAGCGGGACATCGTGGCCCATTGAACCGAGCGGGTCTTTGCCTTCTGTAATGACAGGAATTAAATATTTGTGAATATCTTCGTACGTAAAACCGAATGCTTTTTGGCGGGTCAATAGGTCAGGCACAGATTTTTCTTCGGTTTCCTCAATATCGTTTGAGACATGAACCAGTTCTTTACTGAGCCATTCCTGGTACGGAAACTCCCCGGCGATTTCGGATTTGACTTCTTCATCGGAGATAATCCGCCCTTCTTCAAGATCAACAAGAAGCATTTTCCCGGGATCCAGCCGGTCTTTATATAAGATGTTTTCCTGTTCGACATCAATCACGCCGACTTCGGAGGAAAAAATAAGGTAGTCGTCTTTAGTGACATAATAGCGAGCGGGTCTGAGCCCGTTCCGGTCTAAAATGGCTCCGATCTGTTTTCCGTTTGTAAATGAAATCGCAGTCGGGCCGTCCCATGGCTCCATTAAAGAGCTGTGATATTCGTAAAATGCCTTCTTTTCTTTTGACATGTACGGGTTCTCGTTCCACGGCTCCGGAATCAGCATCATTGCAGCATGGGCCGGATTCCTTCCAGCCAGAACAAAGAATTCAAAAGCGTTATCCAGGATCGAGGAGTCGCTTCCGTTTTCATCGAGGATTGGCAAAACCTTTGGCAAGTCTTCGCCGAACGCTTCGGAAACAAACTGCTGCTCCCTCGCTTTCATCCAGTTCATATTGCCGCGCAGCGTATTGATTTCCCCGTTGTGGATCAGATAGCGGTTCGGATGTGCCCTTTCCCAGCTCGGAAACGTGTTTGTGCTGAAACGGGAGTGAACCAATGCAAAAGCTGAGACGAAGTCCTCGTCCTGTAAATCTTCATAGAAAGCATCAACCTGCTCGGGTGTTAGAAGTCCTTTATATACGATGGTATTGCTAGAGAGGCTGACAAAATAGAACGTTTTGTCGTGTTCTTTCGCCCAATTTTCGGCCTGTTTGCGAATGATGTACAACTTCCGTTCGAATGCCAGATTGTCTTTCAGCGCTTCATTTGCTCCGATGAATACCTGGCGGACGATTGGCGCGCTTTTCTGTGCGACTGTTCCGATTTTTCCGACATTTACAGGTACAGTTCGCCAGCCGAGCACCGTCTGTCCTTCCTGTTTGATCAGCTCGTTAATGCGCGCTTCGGTTTTTTCGCGCCCGCTGTCATCCTTAGAAAAGAAGATCATCCCGACGCCGTAGCGTCCTTTTTCAGGCAAGTTGAAACCGGCGCAGACTTTTTTGAAAAAAGCATCCGGAATCTGCATCATGATGCCTGCTCCGTCTCCGGTATGCGGGTCACTGCCCTGACCGCCCCGGTGGTCTAATTGGCAAAGCATTTGTAATCCTTTTTTGACAATATCATGAGTAGGAAGGCCCTTCAAATGAGCGTAAAGGCCGATTCCGCATGCATCATGTTCAAATTCAGGACGGTAGAGACCTTGTGCCTTTGGTAGTTGATTATAAGTCATTGTTCCTCTCCCCCGTTCATTTTTCCCGTTTGTCCCCGGTCATAAAATCTTACAAACTCTAATCCTATTGTAGGTTTTCAAATCTATACAAACAATATATAATTTAGATTAAAACTATCTCATTTTGAGATGAGCAGGTGAAACAACGATGGAATTACGCCAATTGCATTATTTTATGGAAGTTGCAGAAAGAGAGCACGTATCGGAAGCGGCCATGCACCTTCATGTCGCTCAGTCGGCGATCAGCAGGCAGATCGCCAATCTCGAAGAAGAGCTCGGTGTTGATTTGTTTGAGCGCGAAGGCCGCAATGTGAAGCTGACTCCGATCGGGAGACAGTTTTTAGACCATATTAAAACAGCGATGAAAGCGATCGATTTCGCGAAGGAACAAATCGATGAGTATTTGGACCCGAATCGCGGGACCGTTAAAATCGGTTTCCCGACAAGCCTTGCGGGCCAGTTCCTCCCGACGGTTATTTCCGCTTTTAAAGAGGAGCATCCTCATGTCGCTTTTCTTTTAAGGCAGGGATCTTATAAATTTTTAATCGAAGCGGTGAAAAACAGGGATATCGATTTGGCTTTTCTCGGTCCTGTTCCGTCAAATATCACTGAGATTAAAGGGGACATTTTGTTTTCGGAAAGCCTTTTGGCACTCGTGCCGATCAATCATCCCCTATCAGGCCAGCAAAGCCTTCATCTCGGCGATCTCAGAAATGATCAGTATGTGCTGTTTCCAGACGGATACATCCTTCGAAAAATGGCTGTTGATGCATGCAAGCAAGTAGGATATACGCCTAAAATTTCCTCAGAGGGCGAAGATTTGGATGCGATCAAAGGGCTGGTTTCTGCTGATATGGGTGTGACGCTTTTGCCGGAAAGCGCCTTTAATGAAACGGCTCCCCGTTTTACAAAGAAGATCCCGATTGATTATCCTCAAGTAAAGCGCACAGTCGGAATCATCACCCCTAAAAACAGGGAGCTTTCCCCTTCTGCAAAAGTCTTTTATCAGTTCGTAAAGAAGTTTTTTTCTCGCCTTCAGCAATACCAATAGCCAGTATGACAACGAATTCAGCCGGGCGCAAAAGCTTGGCTGTTTTCATTTTATCATAAACAATGATTAATGTCTGAATTTTCTGTCCATTTATTCTCTGCGCATCTCTTCTATTGTAAAAAGCACATCTTATATATGTATGTTTATCCCCTTTTTTTATGCTGATTTTTCATACTGACGCCAGTTTTTTCTGTCTGGAAACGGACTCGCCTGCACTGGCTGCAGCCTGGAACCGGCCTTTGACTCGTCAAAACCGCTGAAGTGAATGACATATTCCGTCAGCCGGATCGCGCCGTCACAAAGGACCGAAAAGGCGATCATATCGCCGCTCCCGTGATGAAGTTTTAAAAAAAGCCGCCATTCAGGCGGCTTATCGTTTCATTTTATTCCTTACTTTTTCGGCATATCGGCATGGATTAAATAATGAATCAACGCTTTTTGCTCTTGTTCGGAAAAGCCGCTTTTGGCGTCGATCCAGAATTCATGCCCTTTGCCGGTTACCCTTACCGCTTTTAAGTCGGGCGATTCCGAATTGCTTTTGACGACCTGCTGTCTTAAATCTCTGTCGATCATCGCCAGCAAACTGTTATAAGGATCCGCCTGCTTACCTTTTATGACCGTCTTTGGTAAGCCTGTCTCTTTTAATGAGCTTCCCACTGCAACCCCTCCGTCGTGCAAATAAGGAGCGCGCCAGTAAACGCCGATCAGACTCGGCACTTTGTACCCGCCTTTGGAATCTCCCTGCGCCCAGGAAAGCTTGATCTGTTCGGGGTCAAACCCGGCTGTCGGGACTTTCAGGATCTTCGGTTTGCGCGGCAGAGGCACCGGTGTGTCAGGCGAATGAATAAGGCTTTTCCCGAATATGTTTTCCGTTTTCTTAAAAGACCGGGCCCTTGTCGGCTCGGTTCCGATTTTTTCAACCGAGATGACCTTGTTGTTCGTCAAATACCGGCCGGCATGACAGGATATGCAGCCCGCTTGTTCAAAAACACGCCTGCCGCGCCTGACGGTTTGGCTGTCGGTTTTTTGCCGCGGATCAGGAGGTCTAAGTGTATTTTGCCAGGCGGATACAGCGTTGTTTTCTTCATTCACTTTTCGTCCGGGTGAGCTCACAAGTACGCCGTCGGGCGCCGCCAATGTGATGTTAGGATAGTTTGGCGGCTTGACCATTTGGTTGACGCCCGGTACTCCGGGAGTGGGATCGGCTTTTTTGAAAAACGCAGTCGGACTTTCCTTTTTTTTCGGCTGATACCTGTATGTTGAGACGGGAGCCCTTTGCAGGATCGTCCCGATATAAACATCTTCGCTCATGCCGAAAAGCGCCCGGCTTGCCGGGGCTTGCGAGAGGCTGTCCGAATTTTGCGCATGAACATTATTGCTGAACACAGTCAAGCCTTTAAAAGGACCGGCCATTGCCGAACCGCTCCAGCTGTACGGATGGTCGCCCAATGTATAGGCATCCGGAATCTGCGTGGGATTGCTTTTCATATCGATCGTCGAGTCGAAAAAACCTCTCGGCCACTTCAGGAAAATGCGATCGACCGCATCTTCGAGGCGGTCCGGATCGGGAAGGCGTTCTTTTTTGCCGTTTCTGGCAGTGATCACAGGGCTTTTATCATTCATAAATTGTTGAATATTATCAATTTCGGCATGTGTAAAATAAGCCGCTGAATTTGTCGCCAGCGCCAGCATCAGCCCTGTATTTAAATCAGAGTTTGTCACGCCTTCCATCACCTTCATCGTTTTCGGATCGACTGCGGCGTGGCAGGCCGCACAGCTGATGCCGGCTTTGATTTTTCCGTCAGCGTATTTGAAAGGCATGCCGAGCGGTGCGTATGCCCCTTTTGGAACATCAATGCCGGTGTCGATCTTCTCGCCTTTTTTAAAGATTTTCCCGCCGACCTTAACCGTTTCAGCTAATTCGATGCGCAAGTTCGTCGTCCCTTTCCCTTTCAATCCGGCAATGGCTTTCGTCATGTTGGCTGCTGTAATGGGACCGTCAAGGAGTCCGATGATATCTGTCAAAAACACTTCGTTGCCGAAAGTTTCCTTATAAAATGTCTCCCGTCCCAAGTCGAGAAGGCGGTCATCAACCTTTACAGCTCCCTCCTCTGCGGAGGCGGGCTTGTCCGGTGTAAATGCTCCCCATAGATCGTATCCGTGCACTCGTTTTTCTTTTGAGATGACTTTTTCTTTAGGAGGCATATATACATATTCCGGTTCAAGATGTCTGACCGTGATATAGCCAATTACGGCTAAAGCCGCGATGATAGCAAATGCGGCTAACCATTTATGCTTTTTCATCATTGACCCACCTTTCTAATTGAATAGGATTCCCCAGAGCTGCCGTGAATCATTTAGAACGTATTACCAGCTATAACTTCCGGCGTCCCATGCCAGAATATGCATATGATGGGATTAAAGGAATGAGGCCATTTTGAAAAAGCTAAGCATTGTTCTTGCCATTTTTATATGTGCGCTAATTTCATTTATTATATGGCTGAATGCCGGGAATGAAAAATTGGGACTCCCGGATGAAGAAGCAGAGGCCGTCAAATCCTCCAAAAAACCGGTCATTGTCCTTATCATCGACTCTTTGATGGATCAGCCTTTGAAAAAAGCGATTCAAGCAGGCCGCGCCCCGGCATTAAAATTCTTTCTTGAAAACGGTCATTATGAACCTGAAGTGGTAAACGCGTATCCGACCATGTCGGTTTCGATTGACAGCACCCTGCTCACCGGAACTTATCCGAATATCCACCGCGTTCCCGGGCTCGTCTGGTATAATCAGGATGAACAGAGAATTGTGAATTACGGGAGCGATAAAAAAGAAATCGCGACACTCGGCATCAAACAAACGATCGAAGACGGGATATTTTCTCTTAATCACCGCCATTTAAGCCGAAAGGTGACAACGGTCCATGATGATTTGCAAGTGCGAGGAAAACAGTCGGCATCCATCAACGGGCTCATATACAGAGGGCCTGACCGCCACGAATTAAATATCCCGCCCCCGCTCAAAAAGCTTAAATTGATGCCTGAACATATGACGGTAAACGGGCCGGCTCTTTTTTCGTTCGGCCGCTTTGCCCAGCTCGATCCCAATAACTCCTACCATCATATTTGGCAAGGTTATGGCGTTAACGACAAGTTCACAGCACAGGAAGTGGCCTATTTAATTAAAAAGAGGAAGCTTCCTGCGCTGACTGTCGCCTACTTGCCCGATTTTGACCATGATGCACACAAAAAAGGCCCGAAGGATATGAAAGGCCTCGAAAAAATGGACCAGCAGCTGCAGTGTATATTGAATGCATATGATTCTTGGCGCGATGCGGCCGAAAAAGCGGTATGGGTCGTCATGGGTGATGGCGGGCAGACAGCGATCGGACGCGATAAAGACAAGGCCGCCATCCGGCTTCATTCGCTTTTTAAAGGATACCGGATCGCTAAAATAAACGAAGCCCACGATCGAAACGCCCAGCTTCTTTTTGCAGTAAACGACAGAATGGCATACATTTATGTCACGGATCGAAACATGCCGCTGCAAGGTGCCGTCAATGAATTGAAAAAAGACGAACGGATCGCTTTCACAGCGTGGAAAAAAAGCGGCTGGATATATGTTGATTCGAAGCGTTCTTTAAAACCGCTTCGGTTTCGTCCAAAAGGCGGCTATCAAGATCCTTACGGGCAGTCATGGACGATCAGCGGAGATTTTTCTTTATTGGACATTAAAGCAGACGGCGTCTCGATCCAATACGGCGATTACCCGGATGCTCTTGCCCGCCTGTACAGCGCCATGCATTCGCATCGCGGACAGTTTGTGATCGCCGACGCGAAACCCGGGTTCCAATTTGCCGGCGAAAAGTCTCCCCTCCATTTTGGCGGAGGCGGCCATGGCTCACTTTATAAAACGGATAGCTTGGCTCCGATGATCATCGTCGGTTCGGAAAAAGTTCCGGAACATCTTCGCCACCTTGAAATGAAAGATTTTTTTATGAAGCTCGTACAATGACCCGGTCATGTCATCAATGATCGGGTTTTTTCTTTTTTATAAGTTTCTTCTTTGACAATCTTTTGTTGTTCTATGTATGATAATACCGTGTTTTAGTTTATTTACTTAATTAATTAAAATGGAGAAGCAGGTGCTTTTTATGAAACAAGATAAAGTCAGCCGCAAGACCGTTGTGCAGTTGATCGAAGCTTTCAACCGGCTGCGGTATGCGGAAATGAAGCAGTCTTTTCCTGCAGTTGAATGGAAAAAGACTGAGGCAAAAGCGCTGATGCTTTTAAATGAAGCAAGCGGTGAAGGCAAAATGGCATCCGAAATCAGCCGCGCTCTGCATGTCACCTCCCCTTTCGTCACGCAGATGTTGAACAGAATGGAAAAAAAAGGGCTCGTTTTTCGGCGCATGGATGAGGATGACAGGAGGATCGTCCGGATTTTTTTAACCGATGAAGGAAAAAAAGCGGCGGACGATGCGCTTAAAGGGCTGAACCGGTGGTTCCTGCAGCTCACTCGGTTTCTGGGCGAGGATGAAAGCAGGCAGTTCGCCGATTTGATTCATAAGTTATCCGAGTTTATCGAACACGGAGAAAAAACAAGTGAAAAGAAGGTTGAAAAATGATCTCACTCTTAAAATATTTAAAGCCTTATAAGCTGCAAGTGATTCTTGTCGCTGTTTTTACTTTGCTGAGCAGTGTGCTTGAGCTTTATTTGCCGACGTTAATGGCAGATGTCGTTGATGTCGGAATCGTGAACGGCGACATGCCATTCATATTGAGAACCGGAGGCTGGATGATCGCCTGCTCCCTTCTGGCCATCATCATGACTGTCGGAAAAGCGTTTTTCGCTTCGAAAACAGCCCTCGGCTTTGGAAGGGATATCAGGCGCAAGCTGTTTGTCAAAGTTGAACACTATTCAATGGATGAATTCGGAAAAATCGGTTCTGCTTCTCTCATTACCCGTACCACAAATGATGTCAAGCAAGTCCAGGATGTACTCAACATGATGCTTTCATTGATGACAAGAGCGCCGTTAATGCTGGTCGGCGGTATTGTGCTTGCCGTGTCCAGAGATGCCAAGCTGTCGATTATATTTCTGGCCGCTCTCCCGATCCTTGCGGGGCTGATTTTTCTCATTACAAGAAAAGCTGTTCCCTTATTCGGCGTTCTTCAAAAAAAGACGGATCGTCTCAACCTTGTTCTCAGGGAAGGTTTGACTGGAGTTCGCGTCGTTCGCGCCTTTAACCGAGTTGATCAAGAAAAAGCCCGTTTTCAAAAGGCAAACGAAGAGTTTCGCGATACAGGCATCGCCGTCAACAGAATCATGGCTTTTCTATTCCCTGTCATGATGATTATGATGAATTTCACGAACATCGCGATTATCTGGTTCGGAGGCATCCGCATCGATCAAGGCAGCATGCAGGTCGGGAACTTAATGGCTTTCCTTCAATATGCATCCATGATTCTAATCGCGCTGATCATGCTTGCGATGACATTCGTGATGATCCCAAGGGCTCAGGCATCTGCCGACCGCATTAACGAAGTGCTGTTAACAGTGCCTTCGATTACCGATCCGAAAGAGCCGCAGAAAGACAGCGGCTTGCGCGGTTATGTGGAATTTCAAGATGTGACTTTTCGTTATGCCGGAGCTGAAAAGCCCGTTCTCGAAAATATTACGTTCAAGGCAAAACCGGGTGAAACGACTGCGATCATCGGCAGCACAGGGGCCGGAAAAACGACGATTCTTCAATTGATCCCGAGATTTTTCGATATTGAAAAAGGGTCTGTGCTTGTCAACGGAACAGATGTCAGAAAGATGGCGCAAAAGGAGCTTCGCGCGAAAATCGGCTATGTCCCGCAAAAAGCTTCAATATTCAGCGGGACGATCAAGGACAATATCCGATTTGGCAAAGAAGATGCAACAGATGAAGAAATTTTGGAAGCACTTGAAACGGCACAGGCTTCCGAGTTTGTGGAAGGCAAGGAAAATGGAATTGAATCTGATATCGAGCAGGCCGGAGCCAACCTTTCAGGCGGCCAGAAACAGCGGCTTTCCATCGCCCGGGCATTGGTCAGAAAACCGGAAATTTATTTATTTGACGACAGCTTTTCGGCGCTTGATTACAAAACGGATCAAAAGCTGAGAAAAGCGCTTCAGAAAACCACCGCTGATGCCGCCGTCATTATTGTTGCCCAAAGGGTAAGCACGATTACAGATGCGGACCAAATCATCGTATTAAATGAAGGAAAAATAGCCGGTATCGGCACCCATCAACAATTGCTTGCTGAAAATGGAATTTACCAGGAAATTGTGGCATCACAGCAGGCCGAGGAGGAAAGCGCATGAGCCAACAACAAAAGCATCACGGCTCGATACCAAAAGGAATGCACGAGACAAAACCGAAAGAATTTAAAAAGACCCTCTTGAGATTGGCCCGCTATTTAAAACCGCGGACCTTCCAGCTGGTGCTCGTTGTCTGTGCTGCAATATTGGCGACGTTGTTTAATGTCATCAGTCCAAAACTTCTCGGAGATGCGACCTCTTCCCTTTTCGCAAGCTTTACAGAAGGCACCGGTGTTCAATTCGGCTTTCTCGGCCGGATCACGATGATCCTGGCAGGACTGTATCTGCTTTCTGCTTTCTTTACGTTCTTGCAGCAATACCTGATGGCCGGCGTAGCCCAGAAAACGATATACGAAATGCGCCAGGAAGTGAATGAAAAGCTGACGCGGCTCCCTTTAAAGTACTATGACAAGCATTCGCATGGCGATACGCTCAGCCGCGCCGTCAATGATATTGACAATATTAATACGTCACTGCAGCAGGCGCTGACGCAAATGATTACGTCTGTCATTACGATAGTCGGAATCATCGTCATGATGCTCCTGATCAGCCCTGTGCTGACGCTCGTCGTCTTCATCACGGTTCCGCTCAGCATGCTCGCTGTCCGATTTATCGCCTCATTTTCGCAGAAACACTTCGGCACGCAGCAGAAAGAACTCGGCGACATCAACGGACACGTTGAAGAGATGTTTACAGGGCACCAGGAAGTAAAGGCATTCGGTCATGAAGAAAAAGCGATTCAGCAATTCGATGAAGTGAATGAGCGTCTTTACCAGTCAGGCTGGAAAGCGCAGTTTATTTCAGGTCTGATGATGCCGATCATGACATTCATCGGCAACCTCGGCTATGTGTTTGTCAGCATAACCGGCGGTATTTTCGTTCTTAACGGCACCCTCTTAATCGGAGGCGTGCAGGCTTTTATCCAATACACGCAGCAATTTTCCCAGCCGCTCGTTCAAGCTGCCGGAATCGCGAATACAATCCAATCGGCAATCGCATCCGCCGAAAGGGTGTTCAGTCTTTTAGACGAAGACGAGGAAACCGAGGAAACGCCGGCTTCCATCGATACCGGCGCATTAAAAGGCGATGTATCGTTTGAACGTGTCGCCTTCGGCTATGATAAAAACGTTCCGGTCATCCGCGATTTAAGCCTCCATGCCAAAGAAGGCCAGACAATTGCGATCGTCGGACCGACTGGTGCAGGAAAAACGACGATCATCAATTTGCTGATGCGGTTTTATGAATTAAACAAAGGCAGCATCAAGGTCGGCGGCACTGACATCAGCGAACTGTCGCGCGAACAGGCCAGAAGCATGTTTGCGATGGTTTTGCAGGACACATGGCTGTTCAACGGCACCATCCGCGAAAACATCGCCTACGGACGTGATGGCGCAACAGATGAAGACATCATCAGGGCGGCAAAAGCCGCCTATGCCGACGATTTTATCCGTACCTTGCCGGACGGCTATGATACGGTACTGGGCGAAGATGCCCAAAACATCTCGCAAGGGCAGCGGCAGCTCCTCACGATCGCGAGAGCCATTTTAGCCGATCCGAAGATTTTAATATTGGATGAAGCGACTAGCAGTGTCGACACCCGGACGGAAATGAATATTCAAAAAGCGATGAACAAACTGATGGCTAACCGCACGAGTTTTGTCATCGCCCACCGTCTTTCTACCATTAAAGATGCCGACCTGATTCTTGTGATGAAAAACGGAGATATTATTGAAAAAGGCAGCCATGAAGAGCTTCTCCGCGAGAACGGTTTTTACGCCGATTTGTATAACAGCCAGTTCTCCCGGGAAGAAGCCGTAAGCTGAAAGATCGAGGCCGTACCTGATCAGGTGCGGCCTCGTTTTTTTCATCCATCTCTGAGCTGATGTTCCCGGTGTTGTGAGCATACCTCGCCTTTTTTCCTTTTTTAGATCCGATACTTTCGGCCAATTGACAATTTTTTCATGATATGTCCGTTGAAACCGTTGTAAAAATAGTGATAACGTAAATATTGAACCGGTTCATCATGTATAAACGATTCATGTTAAAGGAGAGAGTTGACGTGGCAAATTCAAATTCACTTCAATCAAGCAAGCACTATGCCAATTGGATTCCGATGAAAGAAATCAGCTCCAGTAATGACCGGCTGTTTCCGTTCCCGATTTATAACCGGATCAGAAAGACGTCTCCTGTGCGTTACGATGATGAGCGAAAATGCTGGGATATCTTTTCGTATGAAGACGTTCAATTCGTGTTAAAAAACCCGAAGCTTTTCTCTTCAAAACGCGGCGGTAATATGGAAGGAAAAAGCATATTAACAATGGACCCGCCGAAACACACAAAAATGAGGGCCATCGTTAATAAAGCTTTTACGCCGAAAGCGGTGAAAGAGCTTGAGCCGCATATCGAAGAAGTGACGGCTTTTTTATTTAACGAAGCGAAACAGAAGGATTTGTTTGATGTGGTGGATGACTTGGCTGCTCCCCTTCCCGTCATTATCATTGCTGAACTTTTGGGCGTTCCGGCTGAAGACCGCCTCATGTTTAAACATTATTCAGACATCCTTGTCGCAGGTGCGGAAGACCGCTCGGCTGAAGCCGCTGAACAGATGTACAAACGCCGTGAAGAAGGCAATCGGTTTTTGGCGGATTATTTTAAAAACATTATCAAGCAGCGCAAAAAAGAGCCAAAAGACGACCTGATTTCGCTTTTGCTACGGGCAGAAGTTGACGGCAAGTCGCTGACAGAAGAAGAACTGCTGAATTTTTGCATCATTCTTTTGGTCGCAGGCAACGAAACGACAACTAACCTGATCGCAAACAGCGTCCGCTATCTCACCGAAGACAAAGCCACACAGGAAGCCGTAAGGCAAGATTTGTCCCTCGTTCCTGTTTTTGTTGAAGAAACACTGCGGTATTATCCGCCCGTGCAAGCAATCGGCCGCACGGCGGCTGAAGACCTTGACATCAAAGGCGTGCGGATTGCAAAAGGTTCCACGGTGATCAACTGGGTCGCTTCAGCGAACCGTGACGAACTGAAATTTGACGATCCCGACAGCTTTAGGCTTGATCGTAAATCAAACCCGCATATGAGCTTCGGCTTCGGCATCCATTTTTGTCTCGGCGCTCCCCTTGCCCGGCTTGAAGCGAAAGTCGCACTCGATTACTTGCTGCGGCATGCATCAGTGGAAAGGGACAGCTCAGAGGAGCTTGAAGCGATTCAAAGTCCGTTTGTCTTCGGCGTCCGCCATCTCCCCGTCCGCCTTTCGCAAAAATAGCACGAAAAAAGGACAGGCTGTTTCAAGCCTGTCCTTTCCCGATTGTTTAAGGATTTGTAGACCACATGCCCGCTGATTTAATGAAAATGCGCGGATGCAGTTTAAGCTGGGCGACCATGTATTCGGCCAGATCTTCGGGCTGCATGACGCGTTCCGGATTGCCGTCTGTTAATTTGGAGTCGATTGCCAAGTCCGTCGCAACCGTGCTCGGTGTAAGGGCGCTCACGCGGATATTGTGTTTTCTGACTTCCTGCATCAGCGATTCGGTCAGTCCGAGTACCGCGAATTTAGACGCACTGTAGGCGCTTGTCCCGGCTGCTCCCCTTTGGCCTGCTGTAGAAGAAATATTAATAATATCGCCGGCTTTTCTTTCGATCATTTCAGGCAGAACGGCGCGTGTTACATTGTAAACCCCCATCAGATTCACCTGGACAATATTTTCCCACTCTTCAGGGGATTGCTCAAGAAATCCTGCAAACCCGCCGATCCCGGCATTGTTAATGAGAATGTCGATGTGTCCAAGCTCTCCTTTTACAGATTGGACCGCACGTTCTACAGCTGTTAAATCCTTTACGTCAGCTGCAGCTACAGATACTTTTACGCCGAACGCCTTTAATTCCTCTGCTGCTTTTTCAAGATTCGCAGCTGTACGGCCGATAAGGCCGATATGTACGCCTTCTTTTGCAAGGGCAATCGCTGTTGCGCGGCCGATCCCTCTTCCCCCTCCTGTAATCAGAGCGGTTTTGTTTTGTAAAGATTGCATATGAAAAACTTCCTTTCTATATGTAGCACACGTTTAAATTATAGGAAAATAAACTGCGTTTTTGCAAATATGACGACTTGCGAAGAATAAACCGTCTGCGAACCGCCCATTAAATCGGCCATCGTTATATTCGATTGCTTGAAGAAACAAAAAAAGAACCTGGATCGTTTTACCAGGTTCTTTTCATATTGCATAAAAACAGACGCGATGATATAATCAGATCACGTATGTTTTAGATTAATAGTCATAGGTATCCCATCTTATAATTTAATTCTAACATATTGAAAAGCTCTTGTCAAATTTTTTTCGAAGGAGAGATGCAGAATGAGTGATTTCGTTCTCGGTTTTCACGAAATGGAAAAAACACAGCTTTTGCTTGTCGGGGGAAAAGGGTTAAATTTAGGTGAATTATCAAACATTCAAGGAATACAAGTACCAGAAGGCTTTTGCGTCACGACAGCAGCATTTCAAAAAGCCATCAATCGAAACGAAACGTTCCAAGCGTTGCTGGATCAACTGGCCATGCTAAAAGTTGAGGATCGGGATCAAATTGGTGAAATCAGCAGGAAAATTCGGCAAATCATTATGGAAGCAGAAATTCCTGCTGATGTTGTGAAAGCAGTTGCTCACTATCTCTCTCAATTTGGCGAGAAACATGCTTATGTAGTGCGTTCTAGCGCGACTGCCGAGGATTTGCCGCATGCTTCTTTTGCAGGTCAACAAGATACCTATTTAAATGTTATCGGCAAGGATGCGATCTTGCAGCATATCAGCAAATGCTGGGCTTCCCTGTTCACGGAGCGCGCGGTCATCTACCGTATGCAGAATGGATTCGATCACAGGCAAGTTTATTTATCCGTTATCATTCAAAAGATGGTTTTCCCGCATGCTTCAGGAATTTTATTTACCGCTGATCCGATGACTTCCAACCGGAAACTGCTTTCAATCGATGCCGGTTTTGGACTTGGAGAAGCTCTGGTCTCCGGCTTGGTCTCTGCCGATTGTTATAAAGTGCAAAACGGACAAATCGCCGATAAGAGAATAGCAGCCAAGAAATTGGCGATTTATGGACGAGCACAAGGCGGAACAGAGACAAAGCAGATCGATCCTGATCAGCAGATGTCTCAAGCACTCACTGACGGGCAAATTTTACAGCTGGCACGTATCGGAAGACAGATCGAAGCTCATTTCGGCCAGCCGCAAGATATCGAATGGTGTTTGGCTGATGATACATTTTATATTGTTCAGAGCCGGCCGATCACGACTTTATTCCCGATCCCTGAAGCGAATGATCAAGAAAATCACGTCTATCTATCTGTTGGTCATCAGCAAATGATGACTGATCCCATTAAACCGTTGGGCTTGTCTTTTTATCTGTTAATTACTCCTGCACCTATGCGTAAAGCCGGCGGGAGATTGTTTGTTGATGTTGCGCCTAGGCTGACGACACGTGCCGGCCGGGAAGCTTTATTAAACACCGTGGGAGCAGATCCGCTTACAAAAGACGCACTCATGACCGTAATCGAGCGAGATTTTATAAAATTGATGCCAAATGATCAAACAGCACCGATTCCGGGCAACGGTCAAACAGATATGCCGGTGCAATTCGAGAACGATCCGACAATCGTTTCTGATTTGATGAAGCGCAATCAAACATCGATCGAAGAGTTAAAGCAAAACATCCAAGCGAAATCGGGATCGGATTTGTTTGATTTTATACTGGAAGATATCCAGCAATTAAAGAAGATCGTATTTGACCCGCAAAGTACGGCTGTGTTTATGGCTGCTATAAATGCGACAACATGGATCAATGAAAACATGAACAAGTGGCTAGGCGAAAAAAACGCCGCTGATACCCTTTCTCAATCTGTACCGGGCAATATTACTTCGGAAATGGGTCTGGCGCTGATGGATGTCGCGGATGTGATTCGCCCTTATCCAGAAGTGATTGATTATTTGCAGCATGCAAAAGAAGATCACTTTCTCGATGAACTGGTTAAGTTTAATGGTGGAAAGGAAATCCAAGACGCTATTTATGATTATCTCAGCAAATACGGAATGCGTTGTCCTGGAGAAATTGATATTACAAGACCTCGCTGGAGTGAAAAACCAATTACACTTGTCCCCATGATTCTTAGTCATATCAAAAACTTCGAGCCTAACGCCGGCAATCGAAAGTTTGAGCAAGGGCGGCTGATTGCTTTGGATAAAGAACAAGAGTTAATCGATCGATTGAAGCAATTACCGGATGGTGAACAAAAAGCTAAAGAAACAAAACGAATGATCGACCTCATTCGGAATTTCATCGGCTACCGGGAATATCCAAAATACGGCATAGTCAGTCGCTACTTCGTATACAAGCAGGCGTTACTGAAAGAAGCCGAACAACTCGTACAAGCGGGCGTTATTCATGAAAAAGAAGATATTTACTACCTCACTTTTGAAGAACTTCACGAAGCCGTACGCACAAAAAAAATAGATGACCAAATCATCAGCAAACGGAAAGACGAGTACAAATTATATGAAAAACTAACTCCGCCGCGCGTGATCACGTCTGATGGCGAAATCATTACAGGTGAGTACAAACGAGAAAATTTGCCGCCTAATGCGATTGCAGGCCTGCCTGTTTCTTCCGGAGTGATAGAAGGAAGAGCGCGTGTCATTTTAAACATGGAAAATGCCGATCTGGAAGATGGAGATATATTAGTCACCTCCTTTACCGACCCAGGCTGGACACCATTATTTGTATCCATAAAAGGCCTGGTCACCGAAGTCGGCGGATTAATGACCCACGGAGCGGTGATCGCACGCGAATATGGCCTGCCGGCAGTTGTCGGAGTGGAGAATGCTACTGGGCTGATAAAAGATGGGCAACAAATTCGCGTGCACGGTACAGAGGGATATATCGAAATTTTGTGACGGTGTCTGCTGCGAAAAGGAATACGGGAGTCGACAGTGCATGTAAAAGAACTCTTCAGATTTGGAGAGTTCTTACCTTTTTTATCTATCAGGGAAAGGATCCGGGCATGATGTTCTTCAGTCAGAACAGCTGCCCGCAATACAGGTAAAATATACCTGTAATAATGGGCTTATTTGACTGAAGGGATGATCTATGCCCTTACCTCCCTGTCATTTCATAATCATCCACTCGTTAACTTCAAAAGATGAACCTGACAATTTTATTGTAAATATGGGTGAAACCGAGTATACTCATATAGTTGCCAATCATGAAGAAAAACGATGAACGGCGGTGGAGACACGTTATTATATAAGATGAAAAACGAAAGAAGCAAATTGGGACTCCGGATATTCGGGAATCCTACATATCATTTGTCGTCATGTTTTTGGGTAAATTGTATTACAGGAGGTTTGATATGGAGAAAAAGTTTAATTCTAAAGCAATATTAGTCACCTTCATGATTGGTGCATTTTTTGCAATATTAAACGAAACGCTGTTGAACATCGCATTAACAGAGCTGATGGAAGTCTTTCACGTTGATGCCCCGACTGTTCAATGGCTGGCAACCGGATTTATGCTTGTCATGGGTGTTTTAATGCCTATTTCCGCTTTACTGATTCAATGGTTCACGACAAGACAGATGTTTATCGGCGTCATGTCGACTTTTTTAGTCGGAACTATCATCGCCGCTTGTGCAGTGAATTTTCCGATGCTCTTGACGGGGCGCATGATTCAGGCAGTCGGTACGGGACTCTTGATCCCCATTATTATGAACGCCCTCTTGCTGATTTATCGGCCTGAAGTCCGCGGGAAAATCATGGGTACGTTCGGGCTGGTCATCATGTTTGCTCCTGCGATCGGGCCCACTCTTTCGGGCGTTATTGTTGACATCCTCGGCTGGCGCTGGCTGTTTATCATCGTCATTCCTTTTGCAGTATTTTCAATCCTGTTTGCGATGAAGTATTTGCAAAATGTCGGAGAACCGACGCGCCCGCGGGCTGATTTTTTATCGATCATTCTCTCAACGATCGGTATCGGCGGAATCGTATACGGATTCAGCAGTGCCGGAGAGGCTCCGGAAGGGTTTCAGTCCCCTATGATCATCGGTGTGATCATCATCAGCCTGATCAGCATCGTGTTGTTCGTGCTTCGGCAGTTGAAGCTTGAAGAACCATTGCTGGATGTGCGTGTGTTCGCCTATAAAAATTACACGCGCGGGGTCTGCCTTTTTGTGATTGTCATTATGGCAATGTTCGCTTCCGAAATCGTGATGCCGATGTATTTGCAAGGACCGCTTGATTTTTCAGCAAAAGCAGCAGGTCTTTTGCTTTTGCCCGGGGCCTTGCTAAACGGCCTCATGTCGCCGGCCATGGGCGCTTTATTCGATAAGTTCGGGCCGAGAAAACTCATCATTCCGGGTACGATCGTTCTCGTCGGCGTGATGTTTTTCTTCAGCAGGATCAATCCTTCGGTGCCGGTTTGGGCGTTCATTATTGTGTACATCATCTTGATGCTGTCTATCTCAGCGATCATGATGCCTGCGCAGACGAATGCATTAAACGAATTGCCGAAGCATTTATATCCTCATGGTACGGCAATTTCCAATACACTTCAGCCTGTTGCAGGCGCACTCGGTGTTTCAGTGTTTGTCAGCATCATGAGCCAGGGCCAGAAAAGCTATCTTGCCGGGCAAGAAGCCGTAAGTCCACAAATCGTGAATGAAGCGATGACTCACGGTGTTCACCATGCCTACTGGTTTGCTCTCGCTTTATGCTGTATCGCTTTCTTTACCGCTTTATTTATTAAAAAAGCGGTCGCGCCTGATTTTGATCAAGAATAAACAGAAACTTAAAGGATGTCCTTTCTGGGGCATCCTTTTTTATCGTTTTTCTGCCGTGATTCTTCCGGCTCTTATTTTCAGAATTGACGAGATTTTGTGATATAATGCTAGAATCATATTCATTTTATCTGAAAGGAACGGATTCCATGGAGTCATATGTTGATCAAAAAGACGGGATTTTCAAATCCGTATGTTCGCTCGACTGCCCGGATCAATGCGGGCTGCTCGTTCATAAAAAAGACGGAAAAATCGTTAAAATACAGGGCGACCCGGAACATCCGGTCACACAGGGCAATATTTGCAATAAAGTCCGCAATATGACGGAGCGTATTTATGACCCAAAACGGCTGAAAACCCCGCTGAAACGGACGGGTCCAAAAGGAGACGGGATATTTGAACCGATCAGCTGGGATGAAGCGATTGAAACGATTCGCACCCGCTGGCAGTCGCTCATTGAACAGGAAGGTCCCGAAAGCATTCTGCCCTACAGCTTTTACGGCAATATGGGAAACTTGACGGCTGAAGGAATGGACAGGCGCTTTTTCCACCGCCTCGGATCGAGCCAGCTTGACCGGGCGATTTGCACCCCTGCCGGTTCTGTCGGCTATAAATACACGATGGGCGGAAGCATCGGCACTGACCCTGAAGATACAACGGAGACAAAACTGTTTATCTTTTGGGGGATCAATGCGGTCTCAACGAACATGCATCAAATCACCATTGCTCAAAAAGCCCGGAAAAACGGTGCAAAAATCGTTGTGATCGACGTTCATAAAAATCAGACCGGCCGGATGGCGGACTGGTTTATTCCGATTCGCCCCGGCACGGACAGCGCGCTTGCGCTTGGCATTATGCATGTCTTATTCGAGGAAAATTTGGCTGATGAATCATTTCTGAAAGAATTTACAGTCGGCCATGAAGAGCTGCGCCGCCATGTGCTGCAATACGATCCCGCCACAGTAGAAGCAATCACCGGCGTATCCCGGAATGATATCATCGAGCTCGCCCGCTTGTACGGCCGCACCTCCCCTTCCCTGATCCGGATCGGCAACGGTCTTCAGCATCATGATAATGGAGGAATGATCGTTCGCACCATCGCGTGCCTGCCCGCGATCACGGGCCAGTGGACAATAAAAGGAGGCGGGGCGATCAAAGGCAACACGGCATTTTTGGCCTATAATACAAAAGCTTTGCAGCGCCCCGATTTATTAAAAGGCAGAACGCCGAGAGTCATCAACATGAATCAGCTCGGCAAAGCTCTCTTAGAAACCGAACCTCCGATCCGTTCGCTGTTTGTGTACAGCAGCAATCCGGCCGTCGTCGCGCCGGAGGCAAACAAAGTCAGAAAAGGGCTTGAGCGCGAAGATTTATTCACGGTTGTTCACGATTTATTCCTGACGGAAACGGCACGGTATGCCGATATTGTCCTGCCGGCTTCTTCCGCTTTCGAAAACACGGATTTCTATACGTCATATTGGCACCATTATGCGCAAATTCAGCAGCCTGTTATTGAGAAATATGGTGAGAGCAAGTCAAATACAGAAGTATTTAGACTTTTGGCTGAGGCGATGGGCTTTGATGATGAGCCGCTGAAAGATTCCGACGAAGAGATGATCAGACAGGCGCTTGATTACCCTGATAATCCGTGGCTCGATGGCATTGACTACGACAGCCTGACTGAAAAGCATTTTGTCAAAGCAAATCGGAAAACAATTTTTCCTGATCAACTGCCAACGCCGAGCGGAAAAATTGAATTGTATTCAAAAATGATGGAGCAGCACGGCTATCCGGGCCTGCCGACTCATACCCCGCTTGTTGAAACAGACAAGTATCCATTTTTATTTGTGCCCGGACCGAATCACAATTTTTTAAATTCGACCTTTTCAAACAATGAAAAGCATATTAAATTAGAAAAGGAGCCGAAACTTCACTTAAATATAAAGGATGCCGAAGAAAAAGGCATCGAAAATGGAGATTTGGTGAAAGTTTGGAATGACCGCGGATCATGCATCCTGCCCGCTGCCGTCGGAGAAAACGTCCTTCCGGGCGTCGCCGCAAGCCAAGGATTATGGGCGGATGCAGAAGGAAAACATTATCTCGTCAATGCGCTGACGCCCGATCGTTTAGCTGATATGGGCGGTGGTGCAACTTTCTTTTCTGGAAGAGTTCAAATTGAAAAAATATGAACGTGTACAAAAGACCGGTTGTAACAAAACCGGTCTTTTTTCACTTTGCCTTCTTTAAAGTTTTCGCATAATCGGCGGCAAACGCCGTGCTGTTTTTCAAAAACTTGATAATGGTTTGCAGTTCCTCCTCTGAATATCGGCTTAAAAATCCGGCAGATTCTTGCGCCAAGTCTTGAAAGATACGAGAGATCTTCTCCAGGTTTTCCGGGATCAGCTCGACTAAAAGACGCCTTCTGTCGGACGAATCCCTGATGCGTCTGACATAGCCCGTTTTCTCAAGGCGGTCGATCACGCCTGTGATCGCTCCCGTTGTCAGCCCGCTTTTTGCGGCAAGCTCCCCCGCTGTTACTTTACCTTCCCGCGAGATGATCTCAAGGCATTTATGATCTGTTGCGTTCAGTCCGATTTTCTCGCCGATCGCCTCGTGCAGAAAAATGGTTGCGGTGCTGTGAAACCTCAACTGCTGTATCAGCTCGTTGAGCAGCCCTTCTCCTTCAATATGATTTGTTCTTGACATCGGCAACACCCTTCTATAAAATCATTATGTCTTAGCAGCTAAGATATTTATTTCCTGATATAAATGATCATAACAGGATGAAGCGTCCATGCCAAACGCTGCTTTAGAACGAATTTATTTAAAAGGAGAATAGATTGATTTGTCACAAACTCAAAATCAAAAATTAGGATTTGTTGTAGCAGGACTTTTGCTTGCTATTTTGATGGCTTCGATGGACAATACCATCGTCGTCACGGCAATGGGAACAATTGTCGGCGATCTTGGCGGACTCGACAGCTTTGTCTGGGTTGTATCTGCCTTTATGGTCGCCGAAATGGCCGGTATGCCGATATTCGGCAAGCTGTCGGATATGTATGGCAGAAAACGTTTTTTTCTTTTTGGCAGCATCGTGTTCATGGCGGGTTCAGCATTGTGCGGAACGGCTACAACCATTGAGCAGCTCAGCATTTACCGCGCGGTCCAAGGAATTGGCGGAGGCGCTCTCATTCCGATTGCTTTTACCATCATTTTTGACATTTTCCCGCTGGAAAAGCGCGGTAAGATCACTGGACTTTTCGGCGCTGTTTTTGGCCTTTCGAGCATTTTCGGACCGCTCATCGGCGCCTATGTCACTGACTACATCAGCTGGCACTGGATTTTTTATATGAATCTGCCGCTCGGTATGGTTTCTTTTGTTTTTATTCTTCTATTTTACAAAGAGACGAAACAGCATGAAAAGCATCGCATTGATTGGCTAGGGGCGATCACGCTCGTAGGAGCGGTCGTCTGCCTCATGTTTGCGTTGGAGCTCGGCGGCGAGAAATACGCCTGGGATTCGAATGTCATCCTTACTCTTTTCGGAAGTGCAGCCGTCTTATTGGTTTGCTTCCTCATGATCGAACGCAAGGCCAGTGAACCGATCATTTCGTTTCATATGTTTAAAAACCGGCTGTTTGCCGGCAGCACGCTTGTCGCTTTATTTTACGGCGGGACATTTATTTCGGCGACCATCCAGATTCCGATCTTTGTTCAGGGTGTTTACGGAGACTCTGCGACAAACTCCGGGCTTGTTCTTTTGCCGATGATGCTCGGCTCTGTCGTATCAGCCCAGCTTGGCGGATTCTTAACGACAAAAATGAGCTACCGGAACATTATGCTCATCTCCGGACTGGTTCTCGTCAGCGGGTTTTCTTTATTAAGCACGCTTAATATTGACACTCCGCGTTTATTATTAACAATTTATATGATTGTTGTCGGCTTGGGAGTCGGTTTTTCATTCTCTGTATTAAGCATGGCGGCAATCCATCATTTCGGCCCGGAACAGCGCGGTTCAGC
This sequence comes from Bacillus sp. J41TS8, assembly GCF_018333035.1. Taxonomy (NCBI): domain Bacteria; kingdom Bacillati; phylum Bacillota; class Bacilli; order Caryophanales; family Bacillaceae; genus Bacillus; species Bacillus sp. J41TS8. Next base: position 134,947 of record NZ_BORF01000009.1, on the reverse strand, counting down.
GACTTCTACGAGCAACTTTATGCGCTCTCTCGGCATGACGATCGGCGCCAGTATGTTCGGAATGATTCAAAAAAACCAATTTTCAGAACAGATGGAAGATATGTTTAAAAGCACAGGCGCTTCAAATCCCGCCTCACCGAATGACGCCAACCAGATTTTGTCTAGTGCCCGGGCATCATTGCCGCCGGATATTTTAAATCACATCACCGAGGCGCTGTCAAATTCGATTGTTCATACGTTTACTTGGGCAATTTTCCCCGCAGCGGCCGCCTTTTTGCTCGTGTTTTTCATGCCGAATGACAGGGTGAAACCGAGAGCTAAAAAGCGAGTGAACAAAGCGGGCTGAACATCTAGCTTTGCAAAGCTTTCTTTTTTCTCATTTTCGAAATCAATAAAAGCGGAATCGGCACAATGCCGAATAAAACAGCCGCTTGATAGCCGATCATGTCGCCGAGAGAAAATACATCATCGATATTTTTTGGCGTCATTGCGAGCAAATACATCACCGGAAGCAGACCGAACATGATCGGTCTGCTCTTTTTTTTGAAAATTTGCGAGAGCCCCAGGGATGCAGCGTAAAATGAGACAGAAAAAGTCGCAAACAGCTGCATAATCCAGATGACAAGGAGCAGCGATTCAAAACGTTCAAATATTAAGCCGGGCATCTCAAAACTGCGGATCAGGTTAAGCGTCGGCCATGTCATCGCGGTCACCCCGTCAACCGACAGCCCCCCGATCACGAATACGACCGTTGTTAAGTAAAAGAGCATTGCGATGCCGATTCCCATGACAGCGACTTTGACACCATCTTTCGGCTTTTTCATAAACGCCAAAAGGAACACCATCACCTCTGCGCTGATGAACGAAAGCGTTGTCGCTTTTGTCCCCTTTATTGCCGGCATGATGCCTTTCCCAAGGACTGGCCGCAGATTATCCAGTTCAAATATGCCAAAGCTCATAAATACGACGGTTAAAAAGAAAAGGATTGTCACCGGAAAAATGATTTCAAATAAACGGGCAAGCGACCCCATTCCGTCTTTGATCGAATAAAATCCGACCCACATCATCGACATGACGATCGCCCAAATCGGTGTTTGCTGCAGCAAAAAAAAGATAATGACTTCCGCCATAATTCTTGCTTCAAAAGCCGCAATCGCTATAAAATGGTCAATGAAAAACAGGCTGATCACAATACTGAGCCACTTTCCAACAATGTCTTCCCCATATTGAAAAAATGTTTGGCCGGGATAATCCTGGCTTAATTTTGTCATCACCACTCCGGCTGCCGTTGTGACAAGTCCGCCTAATAGGACGGAAATCCATACATCCGGCGTCCCGGCTTCTTCTGCAGCGGTTCTCGGCAAGGAGAGAATCCCAGCCGCCATAATATAACTGACAAATACAACAATTGCCTGAGAAGTCGTAATTTGATCTTCGGAACGGATCATTGCGCGTTTCTCCGCCTTTCGTGATTAGAAGTACTTCTGTTACTGATCCCCAACGGTTCCGTATTCTTTAATCGCGATTTGAACATGAAATGTAATCGGTATATCGGTAAAGGTCTCATCCCAATTTTTCTTTAGTTTTTCCCAAAGCCTCGGATGCTTGATCCTCAGCTCGTTTCCGAATCCGGCAAGATCTGCTTTGTATTCGGTTTTCATTTTTTTTGTAATGTCCTCCATCGATTTTTTCACCGTTTTCGCGGTTGTTTTTTCGATTTTTTCCAAATAATTGTCATCAAAAGCTTTTTCATTCGTGTTCCAGTTTTCCGCAAGATACCCATCTGACTTTACGTTCACTTCAAAAGAAAGACGGTTTCCTTTAACGATGGGCTTGATGTCGGTTTTAATCGATTCGACGCCAAATGCGGTCACCTTCTTTTCTTTCGGATCATAACTTTTAACCATGCCTCCAATTCCCTCACCGGTGATCCACATTACCCCTACTAAGTCATGTTCATCCAAATAACCGATCAGCTTATTGGTTTTTCCGTTGATCGCGGCTGCTCCTGCATATTTGATTTCTCCATCGGTACCGATAACATTTTGAAGAAGATAGCTCGTTCCTGATCTCATTTTGCCTGTTAGTTTGGCAAGCGTCACAGGAGGAAGTATTTTTCTCGCTTTATATTCATTTTCGGCGATTTTGCGCAGACGAAACGCCGGCATTTCGCCGGTTTCCTTCAGCTCAAGCGTGTCTCTCGCCCGCCCTCTTGTGACCAGCACCATACTGCTCGGCCTGATTTCATTATCGCGGAGAGGCTGATCAAGCAGTTCTGCCAGCGAATAGGTGCGGAGAAGCTCAGCGGCGATGACAATCACCTTTAAATGAGGACTGAATACAGGTCTGTCCTGTCTCAATGCTATTTCGGTGTTAATTTGCTGAAGCGAGTCTCCCGTTTCGTAAACGTTAATATACGTTTTTTGATCAGTGCTTCCTCCGGTCGATTTTGAACCGGCTGCTTGTTCGTTCACGTATTGATAGACCATCGTAATCCGGTCTTTTTTCGGGTAATCGCCTCCCATTTCGTCAAATTTTTTTTCGAGTTCGGTTTCTTTGCCTTTGTCAATCCCCATCGCAAATGTGAGACCAAGCTCTTCAATTTCGTGGCTGCTCCAGCATCCGGTTAATAAAAACAAAAGGAAAGCAATCGTTAAGTAGCGAATGGTGTTAATTTTTTTCAAACTTTCTCCTCCTTACTTTCGATATGACCAGAAGCATGAGCGGGATGAGGCCGACTAAATAGATGGCGCTGTTGCCGATTAGATCTCCCAGTTGAAAAAGTTGATTAATATTTTTAGGCATCATCGCAATGAGATAAATGACCGGAAGCAAGCTAAATAATATCGGTTCCTTCCTTTTCTGCAAGAGTTGCGACAGACCTAAAGCAGCAGCAAAATAGCTGATCGTAAAACTGGAGAACATTTGCATGATCCAGATCACTAGCAGCAAGGACTCAAACCGTTCAAAAATCAGACCCGGCATCTCAAAACTACGCATCAAATCAATCGTCGGCCATGTCCGTGACGACACTCCATCGATTGACAGTGCACCGATGACCATAATGACGGTGATCATATAAAAGACAACCGGAAAAGAAATTCCCATCAAAGTTGCTTTTAAAGCTTGCTCGGGCTTTCTCATAAAAGGAACGATGATCAGTATGATTTCTATGCCTGTATAAGCAAAAGACGTTGTCTTGACTCCTTGCAGCACCGGCACGATCCCTTTCCCGAGAACCGGCCGCAAATTGTCGGTATCGAATATGCTGGCGCTCATAAATATGACGATAAGAAAAATGAGAACTGTAATCGGAAAAATGATTTCATAAAGTCGGGCAATCGGATTCATACCGCCGGTTATTAAATAGATTCCGCTCCATAAAAAAACCATCGCCAATGCCCAAAGCGGCGTTTCTTCCAGTAAGTAAAATCCTATAACCTCTGTAACAGAGCGGACTTGGAAACCCGATGTTGCGAGAAAATAACAAATCAAAAGCAGGGTGAAAAGTCTTCCCGGCCACTTGCCAATGAGATCCCGGCTATATTGATATAACGTTTTGTCTGGGGACTCCATGCTCAATTTCACCATGATGAAACCGGCTAATATGGCAACGAGCCCTCCGAATGCAACAGACAACCAGACATCCGGCGCTTTAACCGCTTCCACAGATGTCCGCGGCAGTGTCAAGATGCCTGTTCCCAGCAGAAAATTCGTGATGATGATGACGGTTTGTGAAACGGTAATTTTGTCTTGCTGACTCACCATCATGAAGAAATCCCCCTTTCCTTTTTCAATCATCAGCCTCTGTCAGTTCCCTGTTTCCTCCTTCTTATTTTTGAAATCACCAGCAGAACGAGCGGGGTCAAGCCGCCTAAATAAACGCCGCTGTTTCCAATAAAGTCTCCGAATGCAAACATGTTGTTGATATTTTTCGGGATCATGGCCATGAGATAAATCACCGGAAGCAAGGCAAACAGCATCGGCCGAATATTTGTTTTAAAGAGATGGGCCAGGCCTAATGCCGCACCATAAAAAGAAATGACAAAGGTGGAGAACAGCTGCATGATCCAGATGACCAACAGCAGCGACTCAAACCGTTCAAATATCAGACCGGGGATTTCAAAGCTTCTCATCAAATCAATCGTCGGCCAGGTCCGTGAAACCACCCCGTCTATAGACAGGGCGCCGATTACCATAACGACTGTGACCATATAGAAAAGCAGAGGGATAGCAATCCCGATCGTAACCGTATGAATGGCCTTGCGAGGCTGATTCATGAAGGGCATCAGGACCAAAATGATTTCAATACCTGAAAAAGACAATGCGGTCACCTTTATTCCTTTTAAGACAGGCCCTATTCCCTTGCCAAGTACAGGACGCAAGTTGTCCACATCAAAAATTCCGATACTCATAAACACGACCAGCAGAAAAAGAATGAATGTAATGGGGAGCACGATTTGGAACAACCTGGCGATCGAACTTAAACCGCCAACGATCAAGTATAATCCGACCCATAAAAAAACCATGACAATGGCCCAGCGGGGGGTTCCTTCCAGTAAAAAAAAGCGGATGATTTCAAGCATCGAGCGGACTTGAAAACCGGAATGGGCCAATAGATAAGATGCGAATAACAAGCTGATCAGGCTGCCTATCCATTTGCCGATGATGTCCTGACTGAATTCATAAAAGGTTTTATCAGGATATTGATGGTTGAGCTTTACCATGATGACCGCGGCCAAGAGTGCGACCAAGCCGCCTAATACAAGCGTGATCCAAACATCAGGTGTCCCCACCTCCTCAACAGACGTTCGCGGGAGCGTCAGGATCCCTGTCCCAAGCAGGAAATTGGTGATGATAACAGCTGTTTGCGAAGTGGTAATGCGCTCTTCGTGCCTGACCATCATAAGCGTCTCCCTCCTTTCTCTGCTACTGACGTGTCGAATCGTCTGTTTTTAGCATCTTCGGCCGCTTTTTCATCATCTGTATCGGCATGCGAACGATGAAATCTTTCCAATCGCGCAAACGATAAGGGACAGCCGGGCTTGCGTATGGAACACCAAAGCTTTTCAGCTTCACCGCGTGGCTGGCAAGCATGAGGAAAAACATAATCACCCCGTACAAGCCGAACGTGGCTGCACAAAACATCGCCACAAATCTCAGCATGCGCAGCGAAATACCGGCGCTGTATTGCGGAATGGCGAATGAAGAAATCGCGGTAACGGCAACAACGATGACCATAATCGGGCTGACAATGCCTGCCTGCACGGCAGCCTCCCCGATGATGATACCGCCGACGATTCCCATCGCCGGACCGATTGGTTTTGGCAGCCGAAGGCCGGCTTCGCGCAAAATTTCGATCGCCACTTCCATAATGAGCGCTTCGATCAGCGATGGAAAAGGTACGCCCACCCTCGTTCCGGTAATGGAAATCGCAAGTTCACTCGGAATCAGCCCGGGATGAAACGAAATAAAGGAAATATATAAAGCGGGTCCAAGAAGCGAGATCATGGCTGCGCCGATTCGCATGATGCGGATCAATGAACTCGGGAGCCAGCGTTCATAATAATCCTCGGGCGATTGCAGGAGCATGCTGAATGTAACCGGAACGATTAAAACAAAAGGCGTCCCGTCCAATAAAATGGCCACTCTGCCCTCCATTAACGCACTCATCACCCTGTCAAGACGTTCAGTGCTTTGCACCTGCGGAAATGGACTGAGATAATTGTCTTCGATCAGCTGCTCGACGAAACCTGATTCGAGCGCATCATCGATATCTATCTTTTCGATTCTTTTTTTGACTTCTTCCACCATTCCTGGTTCAGCCACGTCTTTGATATAGGCGACGACAAGATTTTTGACGGCTCGCTTCCCAACTTGAAATTGAACCATAGACAAATTTCGGTTTTTGCCGTGCTGCCTCAAAAGGGCTGTATTTGTGCCAATCGTTTCCGTAAAACCGATGCGCGCCCCTCTGACCAAGGATTCAGATACGGGCTCTTCAATGTTCCTTGTATTTTTTTTAACGGTACCCAGCAATAAAACTTCCGCTGAACCGTCGATCAGCAGTATAGCCGTACCCATCAACACTTCCGGCACCGCTTCGCTGACATGCTTTGCCACTGATACTCCGCTGATTGATAAAATCTGTTTTTTGATTAAGTCCGTTATATTGCTGTTTAATGAAGAAAGCTCAATGTTATATTCTTTAGAAAAATCATCCATAAGGGATTTCATAATATGTTTGTCAATCAGATCTTGATCTGCAAGCATTTCAACAAAAACAATCGCCGCCCGGGTGCCGGTGCGCCCTAAGTCGAATTCTCGGAAATGAACGTCTGAGTTATTCTCCAAGGCTGTTTTGACCGCTTGCAGGTCGTGATCAAAATCGCCGGTCAAATACCCCGTTGATTCCAAAGACGGCACTTCATTTTTAGGTTTTTCCGGCTTGTTGGACGACTGTATCAATCTGCGCGTTTTTGCTTTCCACCATCTCATATCAATCATCCCCTGCCGTGCGAAGCCACAGAAATACTTTTGATATGGCAAACGGGACGAAAAAGACAAAAAAAGCCTGCATCAGGACCATCCAGTCCGGAAAATAGGAAACAATGGTTTTCCACATGTTGATCACCCTTTTTTATTGCTGTAGTAAGTCCATCATTTTTATCCTATTATTACCTTGGGTGCCATCTATAATGGGTGGTAATTTAAACCACGTCAAACAAAAAAGAACCATCTGTGTTAAAAAACACAAATGGTTCTGTCCATTTATTCTTTTTCTAAAAACGACCGTTTGCGTATGGCCAGCTCTGAAAATTCCTGATCCAATTCATGATATCTCGGGTCTTGGGGTGTGAGTCCGGCCAATTCTCCAAGAACGGCGGTCATCCGATTTTCGATGCGAAGCCGCTCCTCTTCATCACGTTTTGCATGTCGCTGTTTCTTTCTGTTCCGATAATCTTTCAATCCGGTTTCGACGCGGATGATGCGCCCATTTTCAAATACGAGAAGTTTGTTACACAATTGATCTGTAAAATACAGGTCATGCGACACAATGATGATCGTGCCTTGAAACTCAAGCAATGTCTGCTCAAGCTGCTCTCTGCTTGGCAAATCAAGGTGGTTGGTCGGTTCATCCAGAATCAGCAGATCATAATCCTTTAAAATCATGCCTGCCAGTTTGATCCGGGTCCGCTCCCCGAGACTGAACGTCCCGATTTCATCATGAAAGCGGTTTTCTTTGATTCCCATATTGGCCAAAATGGTCCGCGCATTTGCGATTTCGGCTCTGTCAGACAAATTCAGTACTTCAGCCACTGTTTGATCAACCCTTAAATCACTGACATCCTGGCTTAAATATGCGGCCTTTACAGATCGGCTCTTCCATAGCGTTCCGGCTGTTGCAGGTTCAGCATCCAACATCATCTTCACAAGGGTCGTTTTGCCGCAGCCATTGTCTCCGATAAGCGCTATTCTCTCGCCATGTTTGACGTAAAAATGGCTGTCTTTGAATAAAGTGCGTCCGTCAAACGCTTTTGTCAGGTCTTTTGCTTCAATAATCCGTTTGCCCCTTTTTTCTCCTGATGAAAATTGAAAATTGACTGACGCAGCTTCCTGTGGCTTTTCCGCTTTGTTTTTTTCCAATTCCTGTTCAAGGCGTTTAAGTTTTGATTTGACTTGATTATCGAGCTTTTTGGCTTTTACCCGGTGGTATTCTTTAAAACCCAGCTGCCTTCGTTCTGACTGTGATCCCTGTTTTGTTGAGTCACGGTGGGCTTTCTGCGACCAATTTTGAAGAGTTGCAATCTGTGACTCGATTCTTTCTTTTTGCTTCTGCTGGACTTCGTATTGGTGCAGACGTTCTTCATATAATCGTTTTTTCTCCTGCCGGTATGCACTATAGTTTCCTTGATAAGTGTGCAACTTCCCATCTTCCAGCTCAAGTATTTTGGAGACGGATTGATCCAAGAAATAACGGTCATGAGAAATAATCAATACAGCCCCTCGATATTGTTGCAGTTCTTCAAGGAGCCAGCTGATTCCTTTTAAATCCAAGTGATTGGTCGGCTCATCTAAGATGAGGAGGTCAGGCATCGTTTTCCAGACGTGCGCCAGTGCAAGCTTTAGTTTTTCTCCCCCGCTCAAATGACTGAGCCGTTCGGAATTCCAGCTTTGGACCTTTGATAAGCCAAGACGGCTGGTCAACTGATATAATTTCCCGCCCTCATCGCCTGTTAATATGCTGTTGAAATCATGAACGGAGTACTCAATCGACTGGAGCAGATAGCCGATTTTAAGCGTCCGGTCTGTTTGAACAGTGCCTTTGTCGGCTTCTATATGACCGCTCAATATATTTGCGAGCGTTGTTTTCCCCGCTCCATTGTATCCGACCAGCCCAATCCGCTCTTGATTGGAAATGTCAAAATCGATGTTTTTTAAAATTGTTTGCTCTCCAAAGCTTTTTTGCAAACCTCTTATTTTCATTAAGATCGTCATACCGTTCACCTCTGTTTTATTTTGGCTGACAACAAAAAACCTCTCGCGGAAACCCGGAGAGGATATCATGCCAAAATATGCATCGTGAAAGCGGTATGAACCGATCCCAATTCTTTGCACGACAAAAAACATGCAAATTTAGAAATTGATGCAAGGTATAAAAGGGCATACTCATCCTATTCTCCAAGTTTCCGTTTTTTCATATTTAAAAAAACGATGGAAAATAAGATTACTGCTTCATGTCCCCTATACCTATTCCTTTCACTGTATTTACCGATTAGTATATAAACGAAGGTAAACTTTGTCAACAGTTATTCAGCCCTTTTTTCAGCCGATCCCGAAAACTGTTGCCTTTCACCTTAGTTGAGAATTTTATTTCGAAGTCTAAAATTTAAAATTTAATGCAAAAGTGTGAAAATTGTCCGATATTAATCTCGTAACCTATAAAAAGGAGTTTTGGCGAATGAAAAAAATATTGGACTGGTTCAAGCATCCCTCTCTTTCTAAAAGATTAGCGGTCTCATTTTTATTGATTTTAACGCTCCCAGTTTTAATCCTTTCAGGTGTTTCCTATTATACGGCGGGAAGTTCGATTGAAGAGGAAATCATGAGAAGCGCAAAAAACAGCGTGGATCAATTAAACGAAACGATCGATCAAAACATCGAAAAAAAAGCGGATGCTGTTACATATTTCAGTGAAGTGATCAAAGAAAAAGTATACAAGGAAAAAGGCCAGGCTTCGTTAAGACAAAAGTTTGAACAATACGCCAGACAAAATAAAGATGTAGAAGCCGTGTTCACAGGCTCTGTAGACGGTATCTACGTGCAGCATCCTTATACGAAAATGCCTGACGGCTATAATCCCGCGGAAAGGCCATGGTTCCAAGAAGCAGTTGAGAAAAAAGGCGAAATCATCGTCACTGATCCATACACATCTGCCGCCACCGGCAACACGGTCATTACCATCGCCAAACAAAATAAAGACGGGTCGGGCGTCGCGGCGCTCAGCTTGAATATCGACGAGCTGATTAAAGCGACAAACGATATCAAAGTCGGAAAAGACGGCTTTGCTTTTATCTCAAGTGCCTCCAAAAAATATATCGCCCACCCGACGATCAAAGCCGGAACTGAAGGTGAAGGCGGCTGGGTTGATCAAGTTTACGGCAAAGAAAAAGGCGAGTACAAGTATACTTTTGAAGGAGAAGCCAAGCAAATGGCGTTTGCAACAAACAAACTGACAGGCTGGAAAATCGCCGGGACGATGTTTTCCGATGAGATAACAAACGCAACAAAGCCCGTCCTTTATATGGCTCTCATCGTCTTTTCAGGGGCTTTGGTGCTTGGCGGAATTCTCATTTTCTTTATTGTCCGCGCGATTAGCAAACCATTGAATCAGCTCGTTCTAACTGCAAAGAACATCAGCAGCGGTGACTTGACGCAGCAAATTAAAGTCCGTTCAAATGACGAATTCGGGCAGCTCGGCACAAGCTTCAATGATATGGCGGAATCGCTCCGCACACTGATCGGCACCATTCAGGAATCGGTTGAGAATGTCGCCTCATCATCAGAGCAGCTGACAGCAAGCGCGGAGCAGACGAGCCAAGCGACAGAACATATTACTTCTGCGATCGAACAGTTCTCGAACGGGGCCGAAAGCCAGAATGAAAAAGTCGAAACCAGCTCGCAGCAGCTCAGCCAAATGAATGATCATCTGAGCGAAATGACCGAAGTGTCGGAATCGATTACTGAATCATCGATCAAATCGACAGAAATCGCCGAAACCGGCGGAGAACTCGTTCAGAAAACAGTCGGCCAGATGAACTCCATCGATCGATCTGTCAAACAAGCTGAGAGCGTCGTCAAAGGTCTCGAAGGCAAATCGAAAGATATCACATCAATTCTCAGGGTCATTAACGGAATTGCCGATCAAACGAATCTATTGGCATTGAACGCCGCAATTGAAGCGGCCCGCGCCGGCGAGTCGGGCAGAGGCTTTTCAGTCGTCGCCGAAGAAGTTCGAAAGCTTGCTGCCCAATCAGCGGAATCGGCAAAAGAAATCGAAGCTCTGATTCAGGAAATCGTCAAAGAAATCGAACATTCTCTCAACATGTTTCAATCGGTCAACCATGAAGTCCAATCCGGACTCAAAATTACCGAGAAAACAGAAACGAGCTTTCACGAAATCAGCGGCATGACGAATGAGATCGCCGGCAAGCTGCAAACGCTCAATGCAGCGGTCGAACAATTGTCGAAAGGCTCTGAGGAAGTCTCCGGTGCCGTTCAGGAAATCGCCGATGTTTCAAGGGAAAGCACAGCTGGAATACAAGATATTGCAGCATCAGCGGAAGAACAGCTGGCTTCAATGGAAGAAATCAGTACGTCTTCTGCCACACTTGAACAAATGGCGGAAGATCTGCGAGATTTAACGAAAAAATTCAAGGTGAAATAAAAAAAGAGGCTTCCTTCTGGTAGAGGGGGCCTCTCTTTTATGTATCAGCTGATCTTCGTTCCATTGGGCGCTTCTTGATCAGGCGCCAGCAAAATAACGTCGCCTTTTTCCGGCACGCCGCCAAGAACGAGAACTTCCGATTTAAACCCGGCAATCCGCCGCGGCGGAAAATTGACGACTGCCGTCACCTGCCGGCCTATAAGCTTTTCAGGTGTGTAACGCTTTGTGATTTGAGCGCTCGAACGTTTGACACCAATCTCTTCTCCGAAATCGATCTCAAGCTTAATGGCCGGCACTTTCGCTTCAGGAAACTCTTCTGCTTTTAAAATTGTCCCAATCCGAATATCCAGCTTTAAAAAATCTTCGATTGTTGCCATGAATTCAGCTCCTTTGGCCGCTTCCTAGAGGGTGATATTGACATGACTAGAATATCATGTATTTTGATTCGTTGAAACCCTGCACTTCCAGAAGCGAATGGGAAACAGGCCTCTTTTGCCGCCGTTTTAGGACAGCCAACTTTACGGGAACCCCCTTTCATTCATAGATTAAGAGGAAGAATAAACTATAAGAGATGAGGTGGAACTAGGATGTTCGGTTCCTATATGGTTCAAATGGTAAGGTCCAACGCCCATAAGCTGGACCGGCCGCTGAGAGAAAGCGTACTGAAACTCTATAAACCTTTTAAATGGACGCCTTGCTTTTTACACAGATTTTTCGAAAAAATATTAATGAAGAACAAAAAAATACCGGTCATTATTGAATTTGAAAAAGACAGCCACCATAAAGGCTATCAATTAGTCAATGAAATGATCGGCAGCAAAAGAAGAAACAAAATCAAGCATCGCTTTTCTAACATTAGCTGCTGCAGCGCGGAAGTCACCCCTTCTTCTTTGCAATCGCTTCTATCTCAATGCGGTGACATTCGTAAAATTTATTTAAATCGCAAAGTGAAAGCGCTCCTCGACGTAGCGGTTGAATCAAGCCGTGCCAAAGAGGTGATCAGAAACAACCAGATGCTGACAGGCAAAGGTGTCACAATCGCTGTCATTGATACGGGCATATACCCTCACAAAGATCTTGAAGGCAGGATCAGGGCTTTTCAAGACTTTGTCAACCAAAGGACAGAACCGTATGATGACAATGGCCATGGCACACACTGCGCCGGCGATGCTTGCGGAAATGGAGCGGCCTCATCGGGTCAGTACCGGGGGCCTGCTCCTGAAGCGGAACTTGTCGGTGTAAAAGTATTGGACAAAATGGGATCCGGCACGCTGGAAACTGTCATTCAAGGGATCGATTGGTGCATTCAATTCAATGAGGAAAACCCTGATGATCCGATCGACATTCTTTCAATGTCATTGGGGGCAGATGCGTTACGCTACGAGAATGAGGAAGAAGATCCGGTCGTTAAAGCTGTTCATGCAGCATGGGACGCAGGCATTGTGGTATGTGCGGCAGCAGGAAATTCCGGTCCTGATGCGCAAACGATTGCCAGCCCTGGCGTCAGCAGCAAGATTATTACAGTCGGAGCTTTGGATGACCGGGATACAGTCAGCCGGGAAGATGATGATGTTGCCTCTTATTCAAGCAGAGGGCCGACGATCTACGGTCAAGTTAAACCGGACTTGCTGGGACCGGGCACAAATATTACATCGCTTCGTTCACCTGGATCTTTCCTCGATAAGATGCAAAAAGCAAACAGAGTCGGCACAGATTATATGATATTATCGGGAACCTCGATGGCCACGCCGATCTGCGCAGGCATTGCAGCCCTTATTCTTCAGCAAGCCCCGGGGACAGGACCTGATGAAATCAAACAACTGTTAATAGACGGAACCGATTTATGGAAAGATCGCGATCCAAATGTTTACGGTGCGGGATACATCAATGGAGAACAATCGGTTCCGCAAGATTAAAGACCGTTCGCCCGTTTTGGCATAAAGCGGGCGAATCTTACATAAAACATTTAAACCGCAAACCTTCTTTTTTCAAGTATGAGCGGTATCATCAAATACATGGCATACGCGAAGACCATCCAAACCGCAAATCCAATCACCTGGCCCTTTGAAAGCGCCGGAAAGATCAACGAATGATGCCATAAAGAAAAAGTGTCAAGACATAAACCGACTGCCGACCCTACAATGCCAAGCTTAACCGCCGCAAACCTCGATTTGTCAACTCGCCGGTAAGCGAGGATCACGGCATATAGCAGGGCAAAAGTTCCGGCTTCAAGAAGCAAAAAGCGGAGCATAAAAGCATCTTGGCCGGGTTCGGCAAGAACCGCACTGCCGAACAGCATAAAAAACACAGTGGCACCAACCCAGACAACGAACGAAAAAACAAGAGCCAAACCGAGTTTTTCAGTCAACATCTCCATCTCCCTTTACTCCCCTCCATGCTGTTTTACAGCGGTTTCCGTCAGCATCTGCAGCACCGCATCTAATTCCCCGTAGACTTTTTCAGAGGGAAATCCCGGAGACATCAGCGACTGAAGCGCAAGACCGTCGATTAGTGCGTTTAAAAGAATGCCCCACGTGCTGAAAGAAACCCCGTCAACAGGAGAACGCTTCCACATCTCGGAAAGCTGTTCTGCCAACACCGCATTTTCCTCTTCGAGAAGTTCTCCAAGCTGTTCGTTTATCTTTTCATTTCGAAAACCTAAAACGGCCAATTCTAAAAAAAGCTGATGGTAATACGCATCTTTCCGTGTTCTTGATTTCGCCGATGACAATCCGTCTTTTATCCTTTCGGCAGCGGGTTTTTCATTTGCTTTCAACCTTTCCCACGACGCGCGGCAAAGGTCGCGGACCACTTCAAAGACAAGCTGCTCTTTTGTCCGGAAATGATAGTAAACCGTTCCCTGTGTCACCTTTGCTTCTTCAGCAACCGCCTTTAACGTCAATTTGTCCAGACCATGTCCGGCAATGCGGCGCTTAGCCGCCTCAATTAACGTTTCTTTTGATGTCACATTCGGCCTTGCCATTCACTTCACCTCTTAGTTATCCGAATAACTAACTTGTTAGTTCAACTATAATCTGGAAGGGTTTTCTTGTCAATCGGTTTTATCTTCTCTTTCAAGTTAACATAATATTATTATTGTTTCTTATCCGTTTCTGTCATAAGTGTCAGCCCTTGAAGAAATTTCAAAATAGCTCCCTGTTCTGCTGTAGAAAACGAATCGAGAAACCGCTGAAACTGTTCCGCTTTTTGCTGATGAAGCTTTTCATGAAGCTCAAACACTTGTTTTCCGCTGGGCGTCAGCCTGAAGTATATCTCTTTTTTGTTGTCCGTCAATTGAAACCGTTTAATAAGGCCTTCCTTTAGCAGCTTTGAACTGATTTTCGTAATATTTGCTTTTGATAAATTCATTTTTTTGGCGATGCCTGTGTTGTTAATCGGTTCATCATGACCGATACAGCTGATGACATGGATCGTCGTCATATTCCCCGGGAGCCGTTTAACATCAGATTCTGCCGCCTGCTTTAAAAATGCCTTGAGATCAGTATCCGCTTTTTGTTCGTTCAGGTGCAGGAGTTTAACATACATATCATAGATCAGCTGTTTTGTCAGTTCAGACATAGTCAATCGACAGTCCCTTCTTTTTATTTTTCGGTTAACAAAATATTTTAATTGCATGTTCTGGGATTTGTCAATGTTATGATAAGATAAAATCTGATAACGAATGTGTTTTGTTTATCATGAAACAACATCAAAAAGGAGAATCGCTGATGAATATTGAAGGAATAGAGATGGAAGTTCGCTGCACAGGCGATGTATGTTCAGATGCCCTTGAATTTTTGAGACGCCATAACCACGAAAAAACAGCTGAACATTCGATAAGGGTGAAAAAAGCGGCGGAAGATTTGGCAAATTGTTTTCATGTTCCTGCACAAAAAGCGGGAATAGCCGGAATTTTGCATGACATTAGCGGTGTCATCCCTAACGCAAAAAGGATTGCAGCTGCTGAGGCGCTCGGTATTGATATTCTGCCCGAAGAACGGATCTTTCCGATGATTATCCATCAAAAACTGTCGAAAGTGATGGCGCGGGATCTGTTTCAGGTGGCGGATCAAGATATTTTAGATGCAATAGAATGCCACACAACGCTGAAAGAAAATCCCTCGCAGCTCGACCTTGTCCTGTTTTCAGCTGACAAAATCGAATGGGATCAGACGGGGACTCCGCCTTACATCAAGGAGCTTCATGAAGCGCTTGAAATTTCTCTGGAGCACGGGGCGTTTGTTTATATTCAGTATTTGTGGAAACAAAAAGATAAACTGAAAGTTGTCCATCCCTGGCTAAAAGACGCCTATCATCACCTAAAAGCAATAATCGAAGCATGCCCCCAGGCAAAATGAACTGCGGCTTAGGGTGGGTGACCGCCTTAAGCCGCCATCTTGCCTGACAACACCGTTAGTTGACGCCTTTTGAAGGGTCCCACGATTTCTGCTGTTTTCGGATAGTGACGATTTGTCCCAAATGGTAAGCATTATGAAGAATGAGAAGGGACAAAATCTCCGCCCAGGTGGAATGCGGATCATGCTGGGCCGGCTCGTTCAGCATCTCCTCTTCGCATGCTGAAAGCGCATCGATCCATTCGTCATAGATCGTATTCAGTTCCTTCCGGCTTTCTTCCCAGCCCAGTCCGCTTTTGTTTACAAACGTATCATCGATCGTATAATCAAAAGCCGGAACGGGAATTCCTTTAAACCGCTTTAAATAGCGCTCGTTGTAAAAAATCAAATGGTTGGCAATTTCTAAAATCGAATTTTCCGAACCTTCCCCTTTTTGCCTTGCCTGGCTTTCCGTGAGATCAGCGGAAGCCGTTTGAAAACAAACAAACCAAGTCGTTTCGTTAAAGCATGCTTTAAACTGTTCAAGCAAAATGTTTTTTAGCATAAATACCCTCCAGTTCGATTCGATTTTTGCCTAGCTTTCAGTTGCTATTTTCGCCCTATTGATGGCAGAATCCTTTTTTTCAATATGATATTGAATGTCGAGAAACCGTATGCCGAACAGCCACATGCGGTGATGGGCGTAGAGCCTCCTTCGTCCCTGCTCTTTGATGATAAAACGTTCGGCAAGCGGCAGTTTAAACGTACCTGTTCCGGTCGAAAGGAAAATCCCTTCATCCCCCCGGTCAGATCGTTTGTCACTGCTCGTCAAAATCAGGCAACCGTCCTCTGCTTTCGGCTTTAAAATGCCTGTCATATTGGAAAACGGCAATGGCAGCGCAATATTCATATATGTGATGTGATCATGGGTATGAGCAGAATAAAGCGCCACGAACACAGTCTCGCCTTCCTCGTTCGTTCTGACCCAGGCGCGCACATTCTTCCTGCCGTCTTTGGCTGAATCAACACCGATTATCTCGCCCTCCATCGTTTGCCGCCCGGTCTTTGTCCCCAAATGAATTTGCCCTGTCATTTTTGAAATCAGCTGGTACATGAACGCAAGCGGCTTAAACCATGGACGCCAGGCGATCTCTGCTGTTAACGAATAATCGGCAGTATGCTCATAGAAATCGAGAATAAGAGGAGAAACCGTCTCAAGCTGAAATCCGTTTCTCTGAAATACGCTCATATCATCGGCAAGACCTTGGTAAGACGAATCGCTTTGTAATCGGTGCCGGTGTAAAAAATCGGCTCCGATTCTCCATGACCCGTAAATGTTGCTCATCATTTCGCCTTGCCTCCTTTCACAGTCCGGCTCAGGAGATTCAAGACGCCAGCCGGTCAGGGCTGGAATAATGACGCCAAAAGCGTTGACAAGCCCGTGAATCCAAATCATTTCCTGAATTGTAAAAGTTGGCCGGCCGCGATAAACGCCGTAAGAGTAAATAAGTGAAAAGGCAATGGTGATCATCAATGTAAAAGACGAAAAGATAACAAAGCGGCGAGCCGCGCTGTTTTTGAAGGCCGCGATCGAGACGAGAAAGCCGCTGCCGTATAGGGCCGCCAAATACAGCGCAACGGCGAAGACATCAATGGTTTTCGAAAACGATATGCCGACCGCAATGAAAAGCGGAGACAGCATGATGAGCCATGTCACCGCCGCATAGAGAAGGCCTTTCTTTTTCAGCTTCCTTCCGAGCATTCCATTAAAAATCGGAATGAGAAAGGCGGAATAATGAAAATGCACCGCTGTCAGCAGCACGATCAGCGGGCTGAAATCCATGACCTGGAGATTCAGCGTATAAGCAAAAAGCCACCCCCCTCCGAAAGGAAGGTAAAGCAGGCCGCTGTCAATCGATGCCTCTTCAAGGCCCTTTCCTCCTCTTTCCCAGAGACGAAGAATGCCATATAAGGCGATCATCCCCGTATAGCATAGCCAAACCGCTGAAAAAAGCGGGGAATGGATCAACAGGGATAACGAAGCTGCACAAGCCGCATAAGGAAAGCACGCGCTGATCAGCCGAAACATTCCGTTTTCATGCTGAATGAGATCGAGTGCGGCCGGTACAAAAAACAGCACAGCTAATAAAAGCAGCGCCTCTGCTGGCGGGATGTCCGGCGCTTTGCCGGCGAAAAAAGCCGCGTAGCAAAGAACGCTTACAAAAAAGCGGCGGGCTTTCATGCCGTCTCCTCCTCCCTGTTAAACGTTCCTCTGTAGACAAACAGCGTTCCGAACAGCGGGTTTTTCACATGAACATCAATCGTAAAACAGCCTTTTTCTTCGTCATACGATTCATTCACCCTGGAAATACCGTATAAACTCTTTGGAAGGGGCAGCTTTTTACTGAATAAAGGCAGCCATTGTCTGACAGAAGTAATCGACAATGATCCGTCAGCTTCCGCCTTAAACCGCAGGCTTGAAATTAAGATTGGCGGATGTCCGAAATAGTCGATGATTTCCCCTCGGCTTTCATCATAGATCATGACAGCATCAAAATACCTTTGTTTATCACGAAAAAAGAAAGTCCTGTTCCAAACGGCTGCCGGTGTATCATTTTTCGTCAGCCGAATGTGATTTTCAATCGTGAACGGAATGTTCCTCCCTCTTTCGGGAAAAAAACAGCGGAAGACCGTTCCCGCTCTAAACAACAGCCTGATCCAGTACGTACCGCCGGATATTTCCGTCATCACTCCTTTTCCTCTGAACGCGTTTTCTTGAGTGAGGTGATACCGTTCCTTGAGTTTTGGGTGAAGAAGGTAAAAATCCTCGATCACCCGTTCGTACATCGAAACCAAATCAACGCCTCTTTCTGATCGTATTACCCGCGTTTGGAATGCCGCAAGCGCTCACATAGCCGACAACGGACAAGATGATAAGCGCTGCATTCAGCACGACCGGGTTAAAAGGTTGGACAAAAGATGCGATATCAGCCATTCCCGCCGATGCCGAAAGCAGCACAAGCAGGGCGATATGCAGAAGGAACCACTTCCTTTTCCGGCCTGGATAAAGCCATAACAGACCGACCATCACCTCGGCCAAACCGATAAGCTTCAGGAGCATTTCGGGATGAAAGCGGCCGTCCGTGAAAGCCGAAAGCATGCTGATTTCCTCAGGATGAGCCATGATGAGCTTTGGAACAAGCCCTTGGTAAATCCAGACGAAAGAAAACAGCAGACAAACGAGCCAATAGATCAATGTTTTTTGAAAAAGCAGCCTTGGATGAAGTCCTTTTTCAAGCCAAATCTTCAGTGCAGCAAAGCTCCAGGCCGTCGCCCAGCCGATGAGCGGCCTGAATGCCATATCTGCAAGCCGGCCCAGCCTCCCGTAACGGGTGTCATAATCGTATTGTGTCATAAACGTGATCCCGGTTTCGCTCTCGCTGTATTTCCAGTATCCTCTGCCTTCGCGAATGACAGAAAGCGGGTGGTTTGTAGCGAACTTGAGTGACGAGACTCTGTCTCCCGTGTCTTGATATACGTTTCCGACAGACTCTCCTGTACCGGAAATTTTCAAGCCGAAGCCGATTCTTGTTTCGTATAAAAACCTTTGCGGTTCACCCGGTCTGCGCTTTAAATAGGTAATGTCCGTAAATCGCAAGTCCCATTGCCGATGGAGGGCAGGATCTTGGGTATAGCGCCATAGCCGCTCCATATCTGTCTGGATAGATATTTCTACGTAAATCGGAGTTTTTTTCATTGCGCACGCCCTTTTGTGAATATATTCACAATAACAGCATAACATGGAACACATCATGTGTGAACCAATTTTTGCATATCCAGTCTCTCTTTGCCGACATAAAAAAATCCTCGGCTGTTAGGCCAAGGCAATTAGTGGCTGGTTAAGCCTTCTCATACCTATGACTCAAAAAATGGAAGAGCCATACGACAATCATACTAAATTTTCGAAAAAATGTAAACAATTAAGGGAAAATTTCCTTGTTTATTCGGTCTGATAGACAGCAATGCCTTTTAGGAAGGCACGGATTGTCAGATCAAAACTTTCTTCCACATCATAAGGAAGTCCGAACGCATCGTGTTGCCTGAGTGTTGCAAATCCATGCATGATGCTTCTCAAGCCTCTGACCGCATGGATCGCGAAGTCATCGTCTAAATGATAGTCTTTCAGAACGGAAAGCACCAATTCGATGATTCTGTCTCCTGCTTCGTCGAGCCGTTCATCTTCCTCAGGCATTGCAATAAAAGTGGCTTCATAAAGCCCCGGCCTGTTTTTGGAAAAAGCGACATAGGCGTGAGCCATTCTGCTGACAGCCTGATCCTCTTCGGCTCCCTGGACAGCAGAAGCCATGTTTTCATAAAGTATCGTCAAGCCGTAAAGTGCAAGTTCTTTCCGTAAGTCGTTCAATCCTTTTATATGATTGTACAGAGACGGAGATTTGACATTCAGCCTTTTGGAAAGAGAAGCAAGCGTCACTTCATGAATGCCTTCCTCATCAGCCAGAAATGCGGCAGCTTCCAATACTGCATCTTTATTCAAACCGATTCGCGGAGACACGATTTCTTCATCCTTTCCTGTTCAATTTGATATATGCTTCGTTTACCGCTTTTTTCATCGCTTGAGCCGGATTATGGACAAGATCGCCGTGGCCGGCGGCAAGCGCCTTCGGTTTTAAATCTAACAGCTTTTGCGCGCTTTCTAAAGCAATTTCTTTGTCCCACGTGGCCAAAGCCGGAAAAGGGAATGAGAGTTTTAAATGCCCCGATACCGTCATGCCGCTTCGCGTATGGTACGCGTCACCGGCTATGAGAAGGCCGCTTCTTTCATCAAAAAACGAGATGCTGCCAGGCGTATGCCCGGGTGATGAAACGGTCAGCAATGAACCGATCCTGTCTCCTTCCTTTAAAAGGATATCAGGATTTGTTTTGATGTTTTTCGGAACGCCTCCTTTGATTGTTCCGCGCTCCCCTTCCAACATCTCTGTATCACCTTTTAACAGACGTGCATCCCGTTCAGATATGTACACCTTCACACCGGGAAGGCTGTGGCACAGCTCGTCAAGCGAACCGACATGGTCGCTGTGGGCATGAGTCAGCAAAATCCGTTTAATCGGCTTGCGGAGATGATCCGCAGCCTTTAAAATCCCTGTTTTGCTAATCGGAATCCCTGTATCAATTAATGTGAGGCCGTCTTCTTCATCCGCTAAATAACAGTTGACAGGAAATATGCGCGGAAAAAAAGTCAGCTGGTAGACCGATTCAAATCGGGTAATCTTCATTGCTTTCACCTCTTCGATCAAAATAAAAAACTAATACCGCTAGTTTTCATTTTAAAACTAATGGTATTAGTTTTGCAAGCATTATTTTTTTCGATCGACAGCAACATAGATGGTAACTTGGGCGTTTTCGGGATTCTCTGCTTGTTCATCATAAACTTCAAAATCGCCGGTATAAGTACGGAGATTTTTTTCATCCCATGTCCAAATCTCCTGCCAAGTCTCAAACACTACCTCCGCGATCTTCCCCCGTCTTGAAACAAAAACGGCATATTCGGATGCAGGGAGCGAAATGAGATTGGCCGCTTTTTCTTGCTGATCAACGAACGTTCCGATTGAAAATGTATATGTCCCGTGTTCGTCCGTCTCATAATCTGAATAAAGGGCGATCGTGTCTCTCCTCATGTCCCGGCGTTCAGTATGCAGAAATTTTTCAAGGTATAAACTCCACATGGAAGGAATTTTACCTTTTTCAGATGCTTCATCGCGGTTGCTTGTCACGGTCGATATCCCGCTGAATAACTTTGCCTTCTGTTTTTCGAAATGAGAAAAGCTCATCTTCTCTGCCCGCCTTTTCGATTGCGTATCCGCCGCCCACCGTTTTAAATAAGGGAGCGTCCGCTCCAAGAGCGCTCGCGCTTCGGCCTCGGTTTTTCCCTCTTCTTTGATATAAGGAACACAGATTTCGATCATATCTTTCAATGTCGCATCCGGATGTGTATATGCTCCGTTTTCATAGCAGTACACACAGTAGTCGCGATTCTTCCCCCCGTCTTTTTCTGTGCCGTAAAGTTCGCTTGTCATCGGCATGCCGCAGCTTTGGCAAACATGATGTTCCATGTTTCATTCCTCCTTTTTCTTCATCATACAAAAAGAAACCTGACAGCATCGTGTCAGGTTTCGTATAAATGTACAATTTGATTAGCCAAGTTTTTTATTTTTTGACGGATGCGGGGAGGTGCGAGAACTTCGATATGTGTTCCAAATTGGAGCAGAAATCCGTACAGCCATTGATCTTCCGGATAAGAAACGGTTGCCACGCATTGTCCGTTTTCATAAGTGAGCGCTTCTGAGCCAAACCATTCTCTCGCCAAAGACTCTCCCGACGGCTTAATGAGAAGGGTCAACTCGGTCATATTGTCCGGTTTGTACCATGATGTTTCCCAAGGAAGCGAAGACAGATCAACTTCCTTTCTTTCAAACTTTTCTTCAAGCATCCGCACGTCTTTCATACGCAACAGTTTAAAGAAGCGAAACGCCTGTCTCTTCAGGCAGAACGCATATAAATACCAGTGCCTTCCCTTTAGGACGAGGGTATGCGGCTCCGCTTTCCTTGTTCCGGTTTGCCCCTCTCTGTTCACATATGTAAAAGAAACCACCCGCGTGCTGTCTGCCGCCTCATCTAACAAGCGGATCTTTTCTTTGATGACAGGACTTTCTCCCCAGGAAGAGATGTCAACAAACCATTTTTCCGTTTTCTTGCGGAATTCCGGCATTTCTTCTTCGGAAACGAGAAACCGGATTTTTTCAAGGGCAGAACCGTGATGGAGCACTTCATACGTCGAAGAAACGCTTTCCAAAGCCGTCGTAATGGCAGCCAGTTCGTCTGCAGAAAGCAGTTTATTTTCGAGCCGGAACCGCTCCATGATGCTGATCCCGCCTCCCGCTCCCTGTGAGGTGACAATCGGAATGCCCGCCTGGTTGATCGCCTCGATATCCCGGTAAATCGTTCTGACAGAGACCTCGAACATGCCGGCAAGCTCCTTTGCCTGTACCTGGCGTTTATTAATCAATAAAATCACGATGGCCAATAGCCGGTCAATTTTCACCGCAGATCCCTCACATTCATCTTATGCTGCCTAATTTCATTCTAATGCACACACCATTTTGGAATATCATGACAAAAAAGGGGATCTGATCACCCAATTATTTAGAAAATCACTTTTCCTGTTACGATTTATACAGTTTGGACATATACTCCTTAAAAAAAGGAGGTTTTAAAAACATCATATTTTATTTTTTACAGTTTTTCGCAATTGTGTCCATCGTCTATATCAAGTTCAAACGCTCAGTCGGCTATCAGCCTTTAAAGCCGGCACGCATGCTGTTCCGGATCATCCTCTTTTCGGGAATTTTCGTTTTTCTGCTGACGATGAGCGCACTTCACCCTTTATCATACTTTTATGATCTGATTGGGATCGCGCTCGGGCTCATCTTGACCGCCTATGCGCTGAAGCATGTGTCAATCGAAAATCGGGACGGCATCCTTTATTTCAGAACGCATTTATGGATTGAATTGATCGTACTTTTGTTATTTTTATACCGGTTTCTTTACCGGATCGCCGAGATCGGACAGCTCCAGTCTGCGGTTTCAAACGGGGGTTCAGCAGCGTACGGCGCCCTTTTTGCGCAGGACCCGGCGACGATGATCGGTTTTTTTGTACTGGCCGTTTATTATGTCGGTTTCTCTTTTTTTGTTTTAAAAAAAGGGAGAACTGAAGAAAAACGCTCAGCGTAAAAGGCAAACTCGGGATGTGGAGTTTGCCTTTTCATAAGCTTTAGTCATGCTGTGTATGATCGATCATCTGCTGAAGTACATCGAGGACATGCTGGTCTTCCGGAGAATAAAAAATGGAAGTTCCTGCCCTTCTTGATTTGACGAGACGAAGGTTTTTTAAAAACCTGAGCTGATGAGAAACGGTTGACTGCAGCAAACTCAGCTTCTCCGCTATTTCATTGACCGAATGTTCGCCTTGTGAGAGCAGGTGAAGAATTTTGATTCTCGTAGGGTCTGAGAGCGCTTTAAACGTCTGTGAAACGAGAAATAAAGTTTCTTCATCTAACTCGGCCTGCACCTGTTTTTCTGTTGTTTCCTGATTGTGCTCACTCATGCTTTTCACCTTTTCCGTGCAACTTTTACCTTCATATCATATACCAAAACATACCGGTTGAAAAGTTTTATAGCCAGGGGATAGATCAAGTCGAAAACAGCGTCCCCTGAAGCGCTTCTGCATACCTTGCGGCTGACAGCTGTACACGTTCTCCGGCGTGGTTTTCCACTGAGCGGCGAAAAGCGCCATACAGCCGGTTGAATGGAACATTTTTTATTTGATCAGCCATTTGCTGCACTTTGCCGGCGGGAAGAGGAATCAAATTTGGATAGCTGTACATAAAACTCACCCATCTGCGATCTTGAACGACTTGGATAATGTCTCCTGAAAGGAGGATTCCCTTGCCTCCGTTTCCGTTTGCCCAATGGCAGACCGCTCCCCCTTTAAAATGGCCGCCAAGCCGGTGCAAGGTCAATCCGCTTGACAGCTTGAGGGAATCGCCGGACCAAAACACAATCCGGCTGCTCGGCCGCTGCACCCATTGTTTGTCATCTTCATGAATATAGATCGGAGCATCAAACATTTCAGCCCATTCCGTTTGTGCAGCATAATAATGCGGATGTGATAAAGCGATCGCCTGGACTCCGCCCATCCGCTCGATGTTCTCAAACGTCCGCTGATCCAGGTATGTGATACAATCCCACAGCAAGTTAAAACCGGGCTCCTGAATCAGGTATGCCGACTGACCGATGCCGAATTCGGGCGTTGTCGTTAAACTGTATAGGCGCTCTTCTTCCAATGCGATTTCGTTTTGAAACCTTCCGCTTTGCTTCATTTCTTCCAGCGTTGTCCAAGCTTGCCCTGAATGATTGACATACTGTCTTTCTTCATTGCAAATAATGCATTCCGCCGGCTCTTTCGGAGCAGCTTCACATTGAACACCGCACGTCGTGCAAATATAGTTAGTCAAAATTGCTCCTCCCCTTTCAAACTATATTTTACCATCTCCTTCACATATACATGATTTTTTCGCTTCTATATATTGCGCTATCCAGGCTGATCTGTCCGCTTCATCCTGAAACGTGAAAAAAGCGTCCGCTGATCCGGACGCTAGCTGCCTTCTTGCTGATACATATGTTCAAGCTGTGAAAATGAAATATCGCCGGCCGCACAATCTACAGCGGCATCGACTACCTGATCAAAGCGATCGGCCGAAGCGCTTTTCTCTTTTAACTGTTGTTCATAGCGTTCGAGCTCTTCCTGCTGTCTTCTTAAATCCTCTTCTTTTCCATCATAATCGGATGCATTCATCGTCTCGATATTTCTTTTGACGGCTTCAACATAGCCTCTCAATATATCCATGTCTTCATACTCCTTGCCTTTTTTCAAAGGGTTTGCAACATTTATTATTTTTATACGGGAAAAAGAGGTTTTATACGGTTGCTCAAGCGCAAAAAAACAGATAAAATATGTCTTAATTTCTGTATTTTTTACATAAGGGGATTTAGAAGTCATTGAAAAACGAAACTGCGCTTAAACGAAGTCTTACACTCGGCCCGCTCGTTGTGATCGGCCTTGCTTATATGGACCCGCTCGTCGTATTTGATTCATACGGAGTGGTCGCACAACTGACAAAGGGACACGTTCCGGCGGCATACATATTCACTGTTGCCGCACTCCTTTTGACCGCTTTGAGCTACGGCAGCATGGTCAAGGCCTATCCACAAGCGGGATCGGTTTATACATATGCATATGAAAGCATTCATCCGCATGCGGGATTTTTAGCCGGCTGGACGATCATGCTGGACTATTTATTTTTGCCGATGGTCAATTTTGCGATCGGCAGCGCTTATTTGACGGCGGCTTTTCCTGAAGTGCCGCATGGTTTTTGGGTCGTTCTGCTCGCTTTATCGATTACCGTTGTCAATATTTTAGGCATCAGACTAACGGCAAATATTACAGGGCTGTTCGTCGCTTTTCAAGTGATCGTCGCCCTGACTTTTGCCGGTTTTATGATCGCCGGGCTGGCAGACGGCCTCGGGACGGGCGAGCTGATGTCAGCCGATCCGTTTTTCCGTTCTGATATCGAGCCTTCCCTGATTGTATCAGGAGCGACGATTTTGTGTTTTTCGTTTCTTGGCTTTGATGCGATTTCCACCATGTCTGAAGAAACGGTCAACCCGAAGAAGAACATTCCGTTGGCCATCTTTTTAACAGTAGCGATCGGCGGAACGCTGTTTACGGCGATTTCTTACTTGATGCAGCAAATCTATCCGTCCTATGATAGCTTCCGGCACGCCGATTCGGCATCGCTGGAAATCGCCCTATATACAGGAGGCGCTTTTTTAAAGTCCTTCTTTTTGGCGGGAACAATGGTCGCTGTCATTTCATCTTCGCTTTCTTCGCATGCGAGCGCTTCGCGGCTTTTGTATGCGATGGGGCGGGACAGCTCTCTTCCGAAACGCTTTTTCGGCTATGTGCATCCGACTTTAAAGACGCCGGTGTTTAATATTATGTTCATCGGGCTGATTTCATTGACGGCCATGATCGGGGAACTCGAGGTCATCTATTCATTCATCAGTTTCGGCGCGCTGATCGGATTTATTTTTGTCCACCTGTCTGTCATCGGCCATTACTACATTCGAAAACAGGAGAGAGGCTTTTTAAAAACGCTTCGCTATTTGGTTCTGCCCTTTTTGGGGGCCTCTTTCTGCGGCTGGCTGCTGCTTAGCATCAGCAAAAATGCGCTCATGATTGGAGCCGGCTGGCTGATTGCCGGGTTTATATACTTTTTATTCAGAATCCGTTCTCTTCCGAACGTCACATTCGGCTTTGACCGCGATCCAAGATAGAAGGATATCGCTTGGTCTTCTTGAAGATATATGTCATAATAAATGAGGCTGTATACTGTTTTGCATCAGGGCGCTACAGAGGTGAAACCATTGAAGAAAAAGAAATCGGGATGTTTAGCCGGAGCTGGCTGTTTGTCTTTTTTTGTGTTTGTTCCCTTGATCATTTTCTTTGCCATCTCCGGTCTGGAACAATTAAAATGGCTTCCTCTTGACACTGAATCTAACATTCTTGAGAGATTAAAAGATTACAAACCTCTTGTTGAAGAAGAACTTGATGAACAGGATCTTTCACAATACACCGCTCTTTTGTTGGGCATGATGTATCAGGAGTCGAAAGGCAGAGGCGGTGATCCGATGCAGTCATCGGAATCTCTCGGTATGAAGCGAAATGAGATTGACGATCCAAAAGCAAGCATTAAGCAGGGTGTGCGCCACTTTACAGCAATGTATCAAAAGGGACAGAAAAAAGGTGTCGATATTGAAACGATCATCCAAAGCTATAATATGGGATCGGGTTATATCGATTACGTCTCAAAACACGGCGGAAAGCACTCAGAGAAGCTGGCAAAGGCATTTTCCGAGGAACAAGTCAAAAAGAACCCCGATCTGTATAATTGCGGCGGAGATACAAACAATTTCCGCTACCCTTATTGCTACGGGGATTACTCTTACACGGAAAAAGTAATGGAACGCACAAAAAAAGTCGAAGAACATATCGAAGGGTTAACACTTGAACATTGACAAAACGGCAAGCCGGGTGAATTTTCGTCCGGCTTGTCCTGTTTTCGAGGAGCGAACAGAAGCATCGCCTGCAGCTGCATGCCATGCTTGTCATCAGTTCGCGTATTCTCCGTGAACGCTTCGTTCCATCCTTCTACTGCAAAAAACCGCCTTCTTTCAGCATTTCTTTTACTTCCTTTTTTGAGATTAAAAAGTCTTTTGAGCTCAACTGATCTGTTTCTAAAGGCTGACAATCCGCATACTTTTTATGAAGTTCAGGCATTTTGATTGCAGGTAGCACCACCGCGAGGTCATTTGTAAATGAAACAGCATGCTGCCGTTCATGAGGTGAAATCAGCAGCTCATGAAGCTTTTCTCCCGGCCTTGCCCCCGTTTCTGTGATCGACGTTTTTTCGTTTCCGTAAGCTTCGATCAGCACTTCAGCCATGTCTAAAATTCTGCAGGCCGGCGAATTCATAATGAAAATTTCTCCGCCTTGGCCGCTTTCAGCCGCTTTTAATAAAAGCCGGATCGTTTTTTCCTTCGTGAGGAAGAAACGGGTCATTCTTTTGTCTGTGATGGAGACCTGGTTCTTTTCCCTGATCTGGTCTTTAAAAAGCTGAAGAACGCTTCCGCTGCTTCCGAGCACATTTCCTCCCCTTACACAAATAAAATCCGTGTCTGAATAGAGATGGTTCGCGTATACGATCAGCTTCTCGCCGATCGCTTTCGTCATTCCGTAAAAGTTGGCAGGGTCAGCCGCTTTGTCGGTCGAGACGTTGATGACTTTTTTAACGCCGTTTTCGATCGCTGCTTCAATGACGTTTTCCGTCCCTGTGACATTCGTTTTTAATGCTTCTAGCGGCTGTTCTTCACAAACCGGCACATGCTTCAGCGCAGCTAAATGAAAGACATAGTCGACCCCTTTTAATCCTGTATTCAACGCTTTCCGATCTCTGATATCCCCGATGAAAAACGTCAGCCTCGGATCTTCAATCTGCCTTCTCATTTGAACTTGTCTTTCTTCATTTCTGGAAAATACAATGAGCTTTTGAGGGTTTAAGGATAGCAGCTGAAGAATGAGTTCCCGGCCCCATGAGCCTGTTCCTCCAGTAATGAATATCGTTTTATTTTCAAACATCCGCTTTTTCTCTCCCTTTGTGCCTTAGTCAATCATTCTCATCGGCAAAAAACTAACGAATCGTTATGCCTTGGAACATTTCACTCCAATACAGGTCATTTGATTGCCAAATTTCTTGATCAGGAAGTTCGACAGCGCATACGTTCTTTAACGGCCAGTGATTTTCAACAATACCCGATACATTTGTGTGATTGATCAGAAGAATGCTGAAATCGTTTGTAACCAAATTTGAGAGCACTTCTTCAAGTTCTTTTGCTTCCTGCATTGTGCCGCTTGTTCTGACAAACAACGCGCGCTGTGCAGTCGATGTCATTTCTAAAAATCTGTTAAATCTCCTGTTAAACTTTTCTATCACTTCATGATAAGTAGCCAGGTTGTCGAGTGTATTTCGATCCGCTTTAAAATCGTGTGCCGAGTCAATGCAATAATGATCATCTGTAACCGAAATAAAAGGATCTTGAGTGGCAACTCCTGTGGAATACCCCGTCACTCTCAAATTTATAGGATCCATAAAGCCTTCAAATCGGTTCCGTATCAGTCGGCAAAGATCCGGCAGCGACGAGGAGCCGACCCAATCAAACGGCCCTGCATAAGGCCTTTTATTCATTTTTCTCAGCTGGAGAGCTGTCAGACATAAATGCCCCAAGCTGAAAATCGCATCATATTCACCCTGTATCTCTTTTAAATTCATATTCTCACTCCTTGTGCTTACTAACAAAAGAAAATCGTTATAAGTAACTAATGATAGGAAAGAGCATGTGGTCTTTATAACATAGTATGTCGGTGTAACAAATTGGTAAAAGACAATCACCTAACAGACTCCTAAATTCAATCAGCCTTGCTAGATTTAAAGGCTTAATAAAAACCTTCGGAGCTCCGAAGGTTGATTTTGGAGAATAAATTATTCTGTTTTTGTTTGATTTTGTGTTTTAAAGAAATTCACTGTGGAATCATTTGGAATTGAATAATTCTCTGGAAGCGACTCTTTGATCGCCTCAAGCACTTTGTTATTGCTTTCTATAATTTTATTGTTCATTTCTTCAAAGCTTGCAGATAATTCGTCTAATACTTCATTTTTGCTGTTTACATTCGTTGAGCTTTCTTCCGGTGAAGCCTCTGCGGTATCAACAGGCTGTTCATTTGATTCAGCTGCCGAATTCGTCTGAGCTGCCTTTTCGGCTAGAGCCTCAACTTTTTCTTTTCGAAACTCGAAAAGCAAATCCAAATATTTATCCCACCAATCGATATCCACTTCCTCTTTCGTCAGAAGTTCAAACAAATGCTTTTTAATTTCAGACTTCATATGACATGTCTCCTTTATTTTAAAGTTTGCTGATAAATTTCCAAAACCTTGTTGACAGCTTCCTCCATATTCCAATATTCCATTGCAAACTTGTGCGCATTGGATCCTAAAGTTTTTCTAAGTGTCTCATCTTCCAACAACTGATTGATAGAGTCGCATATGGCCTGTGCATCTCCTTTAGGCGTAACCATACCGGTCACATTGTGTTCGACGATTTCAGGAAGACCTCCGGCGTCGCTGACAATGACAGGAAGTCCGGCTAATTGTGCTTCAATAACAGACAGCGGCTGATTTTCGAGAAGACTCGGCAAAACATACACATCAGCAATTGAAAGAAGATAAGGGACATCATCGCGCTTTTTCATAAACACGACATCGTTTTCCAAACCGAGCTGTCCGCATAGAATTCGCAGTCCCGCCATTCTCTCTCCGTCGCCGGCAATCCAGCATACCCAATCATCCCGAACCTCTTTTAAATGTGAAAGCGCGGCAAGCAGATGCTGAACACCTTTGTTTTCAACGAGCCTGCCTGTGAAAAGGATAATTTTCTTATCTGTTTGCGGTATTTCCGCTGACTTTATATCCTTTCGTTTTAGAAAGCTATCAATATCATAGCCATAATGGAGAACGCTGATTTGTTCCTCCGGTGTATCGAATTCCTTAGTCAGCAGGTTTTTCAACCAATTGTTGGCAACGATTGTGGCATCAGCCGAAACAGCGCCGACCTGTTCAAGATGGTCGAAGTACGCCCTTGCAACGTCAGAACTAGACTTTCTGTGGATCGTTGTCAGCTGGTGTCTGATTTCATGGGCTACACTCCCGTGAAGCGTGGCGACAAGCGGTGTGTTTTTTGGCTTCACTCGTTTCAGGCAGCCGCTTGAGATGACATCTTGGGCGTGGATCAGATCGTATTTTTCCAATCCTAAATAAATGGCTGCAAGTTCGTAAACATAGCGCTGGATTTCAGTAAAGTGGACCAATTGATTGTCGAATATTTGCGGAAAAGATTGTTGATTGACCGATTGCTCAATCATAGGCATCAGCTGTTCTTTTTCGACCTTGCGATTTTCGTTTACAATATGAACAATCTGATTTTCCTCTCCATATCCAAGCAAATCGATTTCATGTCCCATAGATTCAAGCGATTCTTTCAGCTGGACCATATATGTCCATACACCACCTACATGCGGAATACTCCAATAAGTGGCAAGAAGAATTTTCATAAGCATCTCCCTTTTTCATTTCTATCCAATGCTCTAATTATTTATATTGGTGATTGTCATATCTTGTGTAGGACGGATATCCAATTCAGAAAGATTATTTTTCAAGAGGCTGCTAAAAGAAAAAAATCCGCTCTCCTTTTATAAGAGAACGGATTTTTCTTTTAGTAATAGGGGGAAATCATCATATAGACGAGAACACCTGTCAGGCTGACATACAGCCAAAGCGGCATCGTCCAGCGGGCGATTTTGCGGTGGCGTTCCACCTGCATGCTCAGGCCTCTGAACAACGTAAACAAGGCCAAGGGAACGATTAAAGCGGACAAGACAATGTGTGTGATCAAAATAAAATAGTAGATCGGTCTTATAATCCCTTCCCCGCCAAAATGAGTGTCAGGCATTAATGAATGGTAAGTTAAGTATGAAACGAGAAAGATGAACGTTGTCGTAAAAGCGGCAAAAATAAACCGCTTGTGCGCCTTAATGTTTTTCTGTTTAATCATGATCAGTGCAGCCACTAAGAAAATGAATGTGAAGCTGTTGCAGACTGCGTTCAAAAGCGGCAGAAAAGTCAAATCCAAATGAGCGAATTTGTCGCTTTTCGGCATGAAAAACAAGAGGGCAATGACACCGTTTATGATAATCGTCAGAGCAACAACAATGCCTGTATAGTTTTTATTTTTTTGTGTATGTGTCATATCGGGCAATCTCTCCTATTTGTGCAAGCTATCAAAATCGTATTCAAATTCAGGAGGAATGTCAACGTTTTCGGCTTTTCGTCAGAATTTAGTCACAGAATATACAAAAATTCCCCTCCTCTAGAACGAGGAAGGGAACCAAGGCGGATGCCTTAGAAATTCATAGCATCTTTAGCCATTAATTTTTCGAATTCTTCTTCAGTTACGATATCTTCTTTATTCGGTTTATGCTCAAACTTTACGTCACCATCGATATTTTTGTAAGTTGTAGATGCCGTGATGCCTAAAGATTGAGGTGCTTTTTTGCTGTCAACAGACAAAGAGATATCCGCATTTTCAGTCAGAAGATTTTCTTTGTCATCGATTGTTGATGTCACATCGAACTTTTTGAATGTGACGTCTTTCAGTCCGTCTTTAATCTTGTTCAGCTCGCTCTTCGGAACAGCTTCTCCGCTCGCTTTTCCGGCGATTTCGATGAACTTGACGACCGCAGCTTTAATTTCTTTGTCACTAAAGCTGAAAGCGACTTTTTGAGCAGCACCCTGCTCTTTTTCTTTATCTGTCAGATCCGCTTTTTCAAACTTATCTGCAGGCAGATTGTCTGCAGCTTCTTTGATGGATTCCATCAATTGTTTTTGAAGTTCATCCGTGTCTTGAGATGAAGTTTTGTCATCTTCAAGCGGGAATTCAAGGTACTTGCCTTTGACGCTGTCAAAATTCATGCCGGCTGTTCCAAGGAAGAAGCCGAAGCTGTCAAGAACGCTGTCAATTTTGATGTAGCCGACTTGTTTCTTTTCGTCCATATAAACCGGAATATCGAAATCAAGCGACATGTTTTGGACTTTCAGCTTCGCTTTAATCACAGCCTCAGACTGTTTCGTTTCAGCATTCGTTTTTCCGCTGATCGTTAATGTTGCATCGTTCAGCATATCAGCAACTTGCTTATCTTCCGCTCCAAGGTTGGATGCGTCAACTTTCAAGCCGATATCACTTGAAAATTCGTATGATTTCGCAGAAATCAGCTTTTTATAAGCCGTTGCGTAAGATCCTTTTGGATCAGCCTGCTGACATGCAGCTAATACAAGAACAAAAGCTGACATCAGCATCAATAGAGAAAAAATTCTTTTCTTCAAAATCGTACGCTCCTTTTGTCATGGTTTTTCTGGGATTAGGAGGATCCATTGTCTCGTATCCTAGGTAAATATACCAGAAGTCATATGAATTCTATCACAAAAAAATCGTAGAATGTGAAATTTTTGTTTAAAATTACATTAAAATTTAATTCTAGCAACCCATTTGCAAATTGCCGTTCTTTTTACTATAATCGAAAACTGTATGTTTTAATGGAAAGGAGTAAGTTTTTATGATAACGGATGAAGAAATGGAAAAAGACAGCTCCGGCTTGCAGAAGGAATTGAACGAATTACAATTTCAACTGTTTCGGATGCGTGAAAATATGAAGGATATCTCCAAAGATTCGCGAGTGCTCGGTATTGATCAATCGAAAGACGATGAATGGATGATTGTCCATTCGATTGATGATGGCCGGACATGCAAGATCATGTTAAGCGATTGCCAGTCGCCGTACCGCGGAAGATGTGATTTTTCTCTTGTCGCTTCCTACAAAGAAGAAAAATGCGCGATCCATATCGGGGATATTAAAGGGCCGGCAGGCTACGGTTATGGTTCCATCTGCATGAAGTATTTAAAAGAAAAAGCCCGCGAGCACAACATACCGGTCATCACGGGGGACATTGCTGAAAGGGATTGGGACCATGTGGACCGGCTGATCCATTTTTATGAAAAGCATCATTTTGAAGTAACGATCGACCCCGGTTTAAAATCCGGTGAAATTCAGTGGCAGGATCTTTAAAAGTATGGTGAAATAGATAGAAACAATGAAAGGTGTGCCCGTTCATGTTTCCAGAAAAACTACAGCCCGGTGACGAAATCAGGGTGATTGCCCCATCGAGAAGCCTGTCACTTCTCAACACCGATAAGATCGAAAAAGCGAGAACGGTTTTAAACAACCTCGGATTTCGAATCTCTTTTTCCGCACATGCTAATGAAATTGATGAATGTTCTTCCTCCAGCATTCAATCGAGAGTAAGCGATCTCCATGATGCCTTTTCCGATCAACGCGTCAAAGGAATACTCACTGTGCTCGGCGGGTATAACAGCAATCAGCTGTTATCACATTTGAATTATGAACTCATAAAAGCCAACCCAAAAGTGTTCTGCGGCTTTTCAGATATTACCGCTCTTTCAGCGGCGATCTATGCAAAAACCGGGCTTGTCACCTATTCGGGACCTCATTTTTCAAGCTTTTCAATGGGGTATGGACTAAACTATATGACAGATTACTTTTTGAAGTGCTGTTGCGCAAGCGGTGTCTACGATGTTGAACCATCATCGATGTGGTGTGAAGAAATCGAAACTGAAGAATGTCCCAAACAAAACAGCGGCCCTGTTGTGATCAACGAAGGCTCAGCAGACGGAAAGATCATAGGAGGGAATTTGTGCACATTGAACCTATTGCAAGGTACGGAATATTTCCCTGACATCAAGAACGCCGTATTGTTTCTTGAGGATGATTGGGAATCGCCGGCAGCGTTTTTTGACCGCGATCTGCAGTCCTTGCTTCATCTGCCCGATTTTTCCGGTGTCAAAGCCGTTCTCATTGGCCGTTTTCAGACAGCATCAGCCGTAACGCTTGAGCGCCTTAAACAAATTGTGCAAACAAAAAAAGAGCTTTCTCAAATACCCGTTATCGCAAATATAGATTTCGGCCATACGACCCCTTTCTTTACATTTCCGATTGGCGGACGGTGCCGGATCGACGCACAGAAAGAACATGTATCACTTTGTATCACAAAACATTAAGGCAGAGGATGAACACATCCTCTGCCTTTTTTTATTTGGCAAGACCCCAAGGCGAAAATAACAGATAAATGCAGGCCATCAGACAAATCACAAGAATAGAAGCAAGTTTGGCATGCTTCCATGGCCGCAAGTCAACCTTAGCATTTTTCTCAAGCTTGAATTCTGACGGCCTTGGCTTCAATTTTCCGATGAAAAGCATCAAAAGGACGGAAAACGGAAACAAAACGGCCAATATATAGAGAAAATGAATATGGCCAAAATAGATTTTTGAGATGGTATACAAAACAATGTGTGCGAATATCGCCCATTTCACGGCAAGCGCCGGCACTTTTTTCGTAAAGAATCCAACAACGACGGCAGCCAATACAGGGACATTGAAAAATCCGAACATTTCCTGTAAATAATTGTAAAGTCCGGACGGCGCAAACAGAATAAAAGGCGCGATGATAATCGACACCGCGGCAAGGATCACCACAAAGATCCTTCCCGTTTTCACAAGCTCTTCTTCTTTTGCCTCAGGCTTGAAGATCGGTTTGTACAAATCCAATGTAAACAACGTGATCGTGCTGTTCAGCGAACCGTTAAACGAGCTGAGAATCGCTCCGAATAAAATCGCGGCAAAGACACCGATAAGCGCAGTCGGCAGCAAATCAACGATCAGCTTAGGGTAAACGGTGTCAGCATTTTCAATATGACCTCCGTAAAGATGGTAAGCAATAACCCCGGGAAGAACGAGATAAAACACACCGATCGTCTTAAATACACCGGCCAGCAATGCGCCTTTCTGCCCTTCAGCCAAGTTTTTCGCCCCAAGCGCCCGCTGAACGATCGACTGATTAACAGCCCAATAAAATAAGTTGTTCACAAGCAGTCCCGTAAAAATCGTCGGCCACGGGACTTCTGCAGTGTTGTCAGCTGTAATGGCATTCAGCTTTTCCTTATGTACACTCGTCAGCTCAGTATAGCCGTTTAAGAGACTGCCGTCGCCGATTGCCATGATTCCAAGCACAAAAATAAACAGACCGCCAAGAATTAAACCGGCGCCATAAATGGCATCAGCCGATGCCGCAGCTTTTAGTCCCCCAAAAAATATGTAGCAGCAGCTTGCGGCCCCGATCACAAGCGAGATGAAAAAAACAGTCGCAAACGTACTGATTCCAAGCGCAGAGGAAATATTAAACACTTGATCGAGAACGAGCGCCCCGGAGTACAATACGGTTGGCAGAAACGAGGTCGCATATCCCAGAAGCAGGAGAATCGAGACGATTTGCCGCGTTCTTTGATCATAGCGTTTTTCAAGAAAGTCAGGTATCGTCGTAACCCCAGAACTGAGATACCTCGGTAAAAAAACGAATGCCAGCATAATGAGCGCAAGCGGTGCTGTAACCTCCCAAGCCATCGCACTCATCGTTCCCGAATAGCTTTGACCGTTTAACCCTACCATTTGTTCTGTTGACAAATTGGTTAAAAGCAGCGAACTTCCAATATAGAGAGCAGTGAGACTTCGCCCGCCGAGAAAATAACCGTCTGACGTCTTCAAATTAATATCTTTTGTCCTCAGATAAGAAAAAATAAAAATCCCTGCATTAATCAATAAAAATGTCATGATAATCCACAGCAATACTCCTACATCTCCTTTTCTAAATCAGCTGATATGTACATATCTATTGAACTACCCATTTGCCAATCTAAAAAAACATCTAAATCGAAAAAAAGATGCAGAAAACAGAAAAAAGACACTGATCATCTCCATGGTCAGTGTCCATCAATGGTAAAACTTCTTATTTTAAAACTTTTACTTTAACCGTTTTAACGCCCCAGTTTTTTGCCGCGGATTTGCTTGGAACAAATACGTCGATTTTGTTCCCTTTGATCGCACCGCCGGTGTCGGCAGCAGTCGCTTCTCCGTAGCCTTCAACATACACCTTGGATCCAAGCGGGATCACGTTTGGATCCACCGCAATAATCTTGGCGTTTTTATTGGCATTCAGATCAAAACCCGTAGCTGTCACGCCTGTCATTCCGCCGTCATTGGCAGTGTATGCCGTTGCGGTAACCGTCAGTTCTTTTGCAGCGCTTTGAGAGCTTTGAGATTCGTTTGAACGGGAAGCCGTTTCTTTTTCCTGCTTAGGTGCAGGCGCAGCTTTCTCAACTTTCGCTTCTTTTTGTACGGCAGGCTTTGTTTCCGCAGGCTGCGCCGCAGCAGCTTGAACCGTCGCCTGTCCGTCAACAGTTATGGATGTATTCGGGTAAATGATATCTGATTTTATGTTGTTCCAATTTTTAAGGTCGTTCACGGAAACGCCGAATTGTTGAGCGATTTTCCAGAGAGTGTCTCCCTTTTTAATGGTATATTGTTTCTTTTCTTCTGTCTGTTTTTCAGAAACGTTCAGCTTTTGTCCTGGAATAATCAGGTCTGAGGAAAGCTGATTCCATTCTTTTAAGTCCTGCAGATTTACCCCTTGTTTTTGCGAGATTCCCCAAAGGGTGTCACCTTTTTGGACTGTTACTTCTTTTGCAGAGGCACTCGCTCCGAATGCAGTTGAAGATAGTGCTGCAACTGCAACAAAGGACATAAACGTCTTCTTCATAAGTAAATCCTCCCTTGTTAGCTTTTTATTGTCCGGCTAACAGGAGCAATCGTAACATATGAAAATGTCAAATCAATAACAAAACAATTTGTTTTTGATTACAGTTATTTTACGAGGAGGAGTTTCAGCCGTCCAAAAACCGGCATAAATTCAGGTGTATCAAGGGTTCCAATCTTTTTTTATCTGCAATAGGAGATTTACTAAAAAAACTTTTTACATATGATGTTTTTGGGTTTTTATGCTTCTTTCTCAGTTTTATAGGCTTGAAGCTCCTGTAGAAATACAGCGCCGTATTTTACTCTTTTTTGTTCTCCCACTCCTTTGACTGACAAAAGTTCTTCGTCTGTCAGGGGAACTTTCCCGCTCATTTCCCGCAGCGTTTCGTCAGAGAATATGACAAAAGGAGGCACGCCTTGTTCCTGGGCAAGTTTTCTGCGCAGCGCTCTTAACCGTTCAAACAATTCGTCATCTTTAACAATTTGACTTGTCTGCATTTTTTCTTTGCGCATCACCGCTTCCCGGCCGAGCAAAACGTTTCGCCCCTTGTTGGCGACAAAGAGAACGGGATATGTTCCGTCGGACATCTGGATGTACTCATCTGCGATTAAAAACTCTATAAAATCGCTGATGTCGGCAATAGACCGGTTCTTTAAAATTCCGTAAGTCGATAATTGCTGGAAGCCGTTTTCGGTCACTTTCTTATTTTTCGAACCTGCCAGAACTTGCGCCACCATGGTTTTTCCGAACCTTTCTCCCATGCGGATGATGCAGGACAGTACCATCTGTGCTTCCTTCGTCACATCGGTGATGCTTCGGGTGTCGAGACAGCTGCTGCACCTGCCGCAGTCTTCAGTCGAAACTTCGCCAAAATAAGAAAGAATAAACCGCTCAAGACAGCCTTCAGTATGGCAAAAATCAACCATTTGCCTCAACTTTTTCACGTCTTGCGCCCGAATGTCTTCATCTTCTGTCGACTGTTCGATTAAAAACCGCTGAAGCCGGATGTCCTGAGGAGAAAATAGTAGGACACACTCGCTGTCAAGACCGTCGCGTCCGGCTCGTCCTGCTTCTTGATAATAGCTCTCCATGTTCTTTGGAATTTGAGCATGAATCACATAGCGGATATTGGATTTATCGATGCCCATTCCGAATGCTGAGGTCGCTGTCATCACACTGATCTCGTCATTTAAAAAGAGATCCTGCTGCCGGTCCCTTTCTTCATCATTCATCCCGCCGTGATAGCACCCGGCCGCAATTCCTTTTTGAGACAGGCGGCTTGATATTCTTTCGGCTTCCTTTCTTGTCGCTGTATAAATAATTCCCGCCTCTGAGCGGTTTTTCTCCACATATGATTCGATAAAACGATCCTTGTTTTCGCCTTTTAAAATTTTAAACGTCAAATTATCCCGTGAAAAACCGGTGAAAACCGTGCTCTCTTTTTCGATCCCGAGCTGTGTGCAAATATCCTCATGAACCTCGGGCGTTGCGGTAGCCGTCAATGCCAATACGACCGGACGGGTGCCGAGACTATTTAAAAAGCTTTCAATATGTCTGTAGCTCGGCCTGAAATCGTGGCCCCACTGTGAAATGCAGTGAGCTTCATCAATCGCTGTCAGCGGGATATGAATGCGGGAAAGCACGCGAATAAAATCGGGAGACGTCAGCCGCTCAGGTGTGACATAAAACAGCTTGTAGCCGCCTTCCTTTAAAACGGAAAGCCGCTCAGCGATTTCGCCATGGCCTAAAGAACTGTTCACGTACGCAGCTTGAATTCCAAGCTGATTTAACGCATCCACCTGGTCCTTCATCAAGGAAATTAAAGGAGAGATCACAATGGTTGTCCCCTCCATAAGGAGCGCAGGAATTTGGTAGCAGATTGATTTCCCTCCGCCCGTAGGCATAATGCATGCTGTATCCCGTTTTTCAGAAACAACCGATTGAATGGCTTTCTTCTGACCCGGACGCAGTGAAGGATAGCCATAATAGTGCTGCAATAAAGCTTCAGCTTTCTCTAGCATATAAATGAAACCCTCTCTTATCATAAACTTCTTCCTGTCCACCATGATATCATATTTAAACCGGCAATCAGCCCCTCTCCGTAAAATCGTCAATTCGATAAAGAAAATTCATTTTTAGCTCAAATACAAAAAACCCCGGCGCTGATGTAAAGCGTCAGAGTATCAAATGAATAGTTTCGCCTTTCATTTAATCGCAGCCTGTTGTTCAGCTAATAATTGCAAACGCTTCGCTTCCTCCAAGCAAAGTGTTTTGTATGCCAGGGCTCCGGTAATGCTCGCTCTGTCCGATGCATCCCGGCGCAGAGCGGAAAGCTCTGACAGCACAGATGCCGCGTCGTCTTGTATAATTCCGCGGTCATGCAGCATTTGAATCAATTCATCGCTTTCAAGACGGAGCGCATTTTGATCAAATGTTGAGGCTGTTTCCCGAAGAACGTTGTGAACATCAGACCAAGCGTTTTCGATCATGTTTTCCCCTGCCGGCACCGACCGTACAGAAGTCAGTCCCGATAACCTTTTTTCCCGTACGGAGACGAGCTCCTGAAGCCTTTTGTCAAACTCCAATTCAAAATCCTTGTATTTCAGTTTGATCAATTCCTTCATCCGTTCAGACAAAGGTTCCTTTAACAGCAAAACGCACATCATCAAAGTAGCTGGCCATGCCAATGATTGAACCGTCGCCGAAACAAATTCAAGCCAATCCATAAAATCAGCCTCCGTTTCAAAAGGAAAGTTGTTTTGTGAAAGACCAGGTGGTAATGTTGAATCGAAAGGAAAATTTTGTGCATAAAGGTGTGTGGTTTACCATGTGGATCATCATCATACTGATGATCATATTGATCGGATTTGCAGGAAACATTGTCGCCATGTTGCGAACGATTGTCAAGCAGAATGATAGAATCATCAGCCTCTTTGAGAATGAAATCAACAACAAACATTAGACAAATGCTCAGGAATTGAAGAATCGCGGAAGATACAAAACAGCCCCTCTCCTTATTCATAGACAAACAAGGAACCGATCAGTGGCCGTATTGAGAGACGGCTTCTTTTTTATGCTGTTTAAGATGCCGCAGGATCAGTTTACAACTATATTATATTGAATATTCAGATTAGTAAATATGAGTAAAGTCCTCTCCTCTCTAACCGATACACATGTTAAGGAGGTGGTTATGTTGGATATTGCTGTTTTATCAATGGCCATGAGTCAGGCCGCTCTTCATCAAAACGTGCAAATGTCGCTGACAAAGACGGCTTTGGACACCGCTGAACAAAGCGCACAGCAGCTCGTAGACATGGTGCAGGCCCCACATCCAGTTTCAGGACATCATATTGACCTGAAAGGTTAAGGCCAAAACATACATTCAGCAGGCTGCGAAGTCTGCCGGATGTATGTTTTCCCGAAGAAATTTTAAAAAAAATCGCTGCAACCTCTTTATTTTTTCTGGTTTTTGCACTATAATATTGTTCTGTGTCCCAGTAGCTCAGGTGGATAGAGCAACAGCCTCCTAAGCTGTGTGTCGGGAGTTCGAATCTCTCCTGGGACGTATTGAATGAAAAGAGGCAAACCCTTGGAACGTAAGGGTTTGCCTCTTTTGTTAATGGCCGTGTTGTTGTTGCTTTAAAATAAAGTTGATTAAAATCATCATGAGAACCCACATATTATAGAAAGAACCCGTTTTGAAAAAAAAGATTGATCAAAATGGATTCTTATCCAACGAATTTAAGTTTCGGTTTTATAAAAAAGTTTGAACATTTTCTGGTTCCTTTTGCGAAACGATCATTTCATGATTTACTTGGTTAAATTAAAGCTTTGCTCAATTAAGTTATAAACTTCTTCTTCTGAATCTATACGTTCTAAAACAAGTGATATCCAATTTTCCTTATCCATATGATATCCAGGTAAAATGCTCTTTCCATTTCTTAAACTGCCGCTTATTTCGGGAGGGCATTTTAAATTCAGAATATCTATTTCGTCATTTCCATCTAAGCCTAACTTTTCTGGAAGAACATTCATTACAAGACCATACCATTTTTCGTTAGATTCATGTCTTAAGGCAGCATAGTATGGAAATTTTTGAAATGGGTAATCTGGCAATGTACCGAATTTTTCTTTGACATGCTTAAAGATATCTTCTCTTGTTAACATACTGAATCATTCCTCCAACAACTTAAATAGATTTTCGGCAATTGCCGATCCAGATGGGACAATGGTGAATTTTTTGAAGTCATGATGTGAAGGAGACATGTTTCTCCTGTAACGGGATTAACACCCTCAGTGGCTTTCTTGTAATCATAATATCCGGTGATGTTTCCTGCAAATGTGCTGCCTGCATCCAACACTTTTTCATACCACTCCCGCTCGCAAGATCTTCCTGTTTTTTGAGTGAGCTCTTTTTGCTTCGATTTCATATTGATTAGCCGGCTGCCTGCAAAAAACCCGAGCTGGCAACAGCCGGCTCGGGCGGGGTCAATCCCTCTTATTCATTCCTCTTTTCTCTCGGGGTTCCTGATGATGTTTTTGGTGCTCCGGAGACTGAGTCGTGCGTTCCAGCTCCTTTGTATCTTGTCCCATTCCTTTTAAAAAGGAGAATAGCAGTGTAACTGCTTTGTTGATTTCCGGGTCTTTGAGCGAGCGGATGATATCAAAATAACCTGTTTTCTCTTCGCTGTCCTTCTGTTCCACCGCGTTTGCCACCCCCGCATTCACTTTCAAAATGAGAGGTTCCAGCTGTTTTACATCCAGCATGCCAAGCGTTCCGAACAGAAGAAGCAGATTTTTCAGTGTATTGGCTGTTTCCTCTGTATCTGCCTTTTTCACTAAGATGTCAAGAACTTTATCTCCTTGGCCAAAAAGGCCGCGGAGCAATGGCAAAACACCGCGTTCGTTCATGTGGCCAATCATATGCAACGTTTCAAGAATGGCTTCCTTATTTTCGACTAATGCATCTTCTATTTCTTTCATATCACGCTTTCTCTGTTCCTCTTCGGTTATCTCGATTTTCTGAATTCGTTTAATCGCTTTAGCCATTATGCCCAATCCCCCTTTTCACAGCGTCACCAGGGAAAATATAATCCTTTCGCGCCCATTTCTTTTGTACCTGCACACCGATTTGCGGCTGCGGATTGCCATTGCGGTGATTGATCTTAGGCAGCGGATTGCTTCCGTCGTGCTTTAAAATTTCCATCTTGGCTGAGGTTTCTTTATATGCAGGCGTATCGGTATCCTTATCAGCATGGCTGCCTGTTAACAGGTTGATCGCTGCTTCCCCTGAATCGTTCATTGGCAGATATACTTCCTTCCCTTTGACACGATCAGTGATCAAGCACTTCACTTTGACATTTCCGAAAGGCGATGTGAGTCTGACAAGAGTTCCGTCCTGAATCCCTCGTTCTGCCGCGAGTTCAGGAGAAATTTCTAAGAACACTTCCGGTGTTTTCTCCGAAATGCCTTTTGATTTGTAGGTCAGGTTCCCTTCGTGGAAATGCTCCAAAAGCCGCCCATTGTTGACGTGGATGTCATATTCATCACCGAACTCTTCAGGTTCTGTCCACTGAACAGGGAAGAGTTTGGCTTTGCCGTCCGGGAAAGGGAAGCG
This sequence comes from Bacillus sp. J41TS8, assembly GCF_018333035.1. NCBI lineage: Bacteria > Bacillati > Bacillota > Bacilli > Caryophanales > Bacillaceae > Bacillus > Bacillus sp. J41TS8. Next base: position 92,521 of record NZ_BORF01000009.1, on the reverse strand, counting down.
CTCAGTAAAAAGTAAAGGCGAATCCTTTCCATCAGCGCTTACAGGCCATTGCAGGGAGTTGTAGCCATCAAGGCGCTCATAGGTGACGCCGGCATAAATCGGCGACAGCATAGCTGCTTCCTTCATAATGTCTCCAGGGTGCTCATAGTGCCAGTCAGCACCGAGTTTATTGGCAACCTCCATAATAATCTGCCAGTCCGGTTTTGATTCGCCAAGCGGTTCTAACACCTGATATAGCCGCTGAACCCGGCGTTCTGTGTTTGTAAAGGTTCCCTCTTTTTCAAGGCTCGGGCTCGCAGGAAGAACAACATCAGCAAACTCGGCTGTACGTGAAAAGAAAATGTCCTGCACCACAAAGAAATCAAGCTTTTCATATGCGGCGTGTACATGATTAATATTGGAATCGACCAGACCCATTTCTTCACCTTTTACATACATCGCTTTCAGCTGGCCGGAATGGATTTTTTCGATCATTTCGTGGTTGGTCATGCCCGGCTCCTTCGGCAGCGGCACACCCAACGCCCGCTCGTATTTTTGGCGGACTTGTTCGTCTGTCACTTTTTCATACCCCGGCATTCTGTCAGGCATGCTTCCGAAGTCACTTGCTCCCTGCACGTTGTTATGGCCGCGCAATGGGTAAGAGCCCGCACCCGATTTTCCGTAGTTTCCTGTCACAAGCAGCAGATTAGAAATTGCTGTGCTCGTATCGCTTCCGCCAATATGCTGTGTTACCCCCATGGCCCACAATGCGCACACACTGTCAGCTTGTCCAATCATCTCGGCCATTTGGATGAGGGTTTCTTGATCAATTCCGGTTTTCTTCTCGGCATATTCAAGTGTGTACGGCGCCAGGCTTTTTACATATTCATCCCGTCCGTTCACTCTTTCCTGCAAAAAGCGTTCATCGGCTTTGCCGTTTTCAATTAAATATTTGGCGATCGCATTCAGCCAGACGATATCCGAGCCGGCACGCGGCTGGACAAATAAATCAGAGCGCTCTGCCATTTCGTGTTTTCTGATATCCGCTACGATCACTTTCTGCCCTCTCAGCTTATGAGCCCGTTTAATGCGAGTGGACAAGACCGGATGCGACTCAGACGTGTTCGAACCGATAATCAACACAAGGTCCGCTTCCGCGATATCTGTAATCGACCCTGAGTCACCGCCATAGCCGACTGTCCGGAACAGGCCGGCAGTCGCAGGAGATTGGCAATAGCGCGAACAGTTGTCGACATTATTTGTGCCGATGATCCCTCTCGCCAGCTTTTGCATGAGGTAGGATTCTTCGTTTGTACATTTAGAAGATGTAATAAAGGCAAGTGAATCCGGGCCAAACGCCTCTTTTAAATCCGTGAACTTGCTGGCGATCAGCGATAACGCCTCCTCCCATTCCGCTTCACGGAAATGGTCGCCTTCACGGATCAGCGGCTTTGTCAGGCGTTCCTCGCTGTTGACGAAATCCCAGCCGAACTTTCCTTTTACACAAGTAGAAATGCCGTTGGCCGGTGCTTCCTCCTGCGGCTCGACTTTCAGAATGTCTCTGCCCTTTGTCCAGACATCAAAGCTGCAGCCGACGCCGCAGTATGTGCAGACGGTTTTCGTTTTCTTGATTCGTTCATCACGCATGGCAGATTCCATATCGGAAATGGCGAGAATCGAGCCGTAACCTGTTTCTACGCCTTTTGTGATCTCGATCATCGGACGCAGCGTTTCGTCATCGATTCCTGTTAAATATCCGGCTTCCCCCTCCATTCCTTTTTCCATCATCGCATTACATGGACAGACGGTAGAACAGTGGCCGCATGATACACAAGATGACTCATTGATCGGCACATCATTATCCCAAATGACGCGCGGGCGTTTCCGCTCCCAGTCTATGGTCAGTGTTTCAGTTACCTGAACATCCTGACACGCTTCGACACAGCGTCCGCACAAAATACATTGATCAGGATCGTACCGGTAAAACGGATTTGATTCATCCTTATGGTAAGGCTTCTGATCAAACGGGATGCTTTGGTGATTGACTTTCATTTCTTTCACCGTATTATGTATTTCACATCCCCCGTTGTTGTAATCGCAAACTGTACAATAAAGCTCATGATTATATAAAATCTTGTCCATCCCGATGACCTGCGCTTTTTTCACATCAGACGAAAGCGTATCAATGACGTCGCCATCCTTTAACTCAGCGGAGCACGACCTCTTCAGCTCGCCATTGATGCTGACGATGCACGTATCGCATGTTTCAATCGGTCCTAAGCTCGGATGATAGCAAACTTGCGGCACTTCAATCGAGCTGTTATTCAAAAGCTGAAGCACCGTCTGTTCCTCGGACGCTTCCATTTCAACGCCGTTTATTGTGATTTTTTTCTGTTCAGCCATCTCCATTCCCCTTTCTTGCTTGTGTATATACCGAATTACCCATTTTCTTCCCTTGCAAGGGATCAATCAAACATACAAAGCGCACTCATATGTTTTTATCACATCATCACCGGGAAACGGGAGGGTAGATGAAAAAGAGGGATCAGCATGAAAAAAACAATGTCTGTTCTAACCGTGGCAGCAGCACTGACAGGCTCTCTTTCCGGCTTTGGGGCGCCGTCCTTTTTAGCACCGACAAACACCGTCCCAAACAACCTCGCTCTCTGAAAAACACAAACCAATCAGCGACCGAGCTTGTCAAAAATCTTTACAACTCCGCTTACACAGGGGAAATGCCTCAGCAGGTGCAGGGCCTTGCAGTTAAGTTACCGCTTGCGTTCCCCGTGACAATCGCGCGCAATCCTGCATAGACTCCAGCCGCTCCTCCTGTGAAGCTGACGACCTTCATCATCATTCGATACATCCGGGTACACACTTGATAAGGGAAAGGTGCGTCTCCCATTCTGGCCAATAAAAAAGCGGCCACCAATCAGCTGCACAATATCCGTGTGCAAAAGATCAGTGTCCGCAGGCTCTCCTTCTTGGACTCAGGTATACGTTCATTTTTCTTGTCTCTATCGTATGACAAAATGGAATAGAAAAAGTCCCCCATTTTATCCCCCTTTTTGTCGGATTTTTATCGAATTTGAAGATAAAAAAAACCTTGAAAGGCAAAAGCATTTCAAGGTTACAAATGTTTTATTTAATTTTGTTGTTTTTCTCGTTGTGTATATCATTAATGTCACATTTGGCAATATGAACTTCGTAACTCTTTTCTTCTGAAAATATTTGTGCAATAATCCCTGTCGACTTGTCAGCTATAATGAAATTTCGAGATTCTGAAGTTTGCCAAAGCTCTCCAATTGCCAAAGTGAAGTCAAGAACTTGAACATTTGCCCAAATTGGAAGAGGGCAATTCGGAACAAGTATTAACCACTCTTTTTTTTCTTCTAAAAAATTTAGTGAGTTTATAAACCAAGAGATATAAGCTTCATTATCGTCTCCAATTGGCTTAGAATAAGTTGGCTTAGAATCGATTAAACTAAATTGTTCCAAAGGAGTTTCAAATACTTGTAACCACTGAGAATTAGAACTTTCAAACTCTATAAACACTAAATTAGAGAATTGTTCTAAAACTTTTTTTGCTTTCATAAATGCTATTTTTTCTTGAATGGTTTTTTGCCGATGTGTCATAATAATCCCTCATTACTTATTGTAATAAATATGATGGTCTCCATTAGAACCATAAATATTAGAATATCTTTTCTTCTTAAAGTCATAATTAAATGGATTCTCTTTTTCATTTGGCTTCCCTGCATGTGCATGCAATTTTCCGTCATTTGTGTGTTCAGCAACGACCATTTTCCCGTTTGGTGTATCGTATTCATAGTAACGTCCATGATGGGTTGGATTTGAACTATATTCATAGTTTTTATAGTCTACACCCTTCTTAGTTACATCATCGCCAACCTGCCATTGACGTGTAGGTTGTTGTGATCTTGGGACTCCAGCTAAATCTTTTGCCTGATTGAGAGCTTCTTTTCTGTTAATTTTAGGCGTAGCATTAGCACTTCTCTCAGCATTCGAAACCCTTTTCGCCGTCTTCGCACCTTTATTTGCTTTGAAAACATATTTCCCTACCTTGACTACTTTAGTAGCTGGTATGACAGAAACACCGGACAGGATACGGTCAGTGACGGATAGTTTTTCACCAGTCACAGGGTCAACACCTGTTATCGCTCTATAACCATCATAACCACCGGACAATTCTCCAACTGTGTCTTTAGCCCAATCAAGAGCTTTTTCAATGTCGCTTTTCTTCACTCTGCTTTCCGGTATGCGACTGACAAGTTCGTATTTCACTTCACCGCCGGATATGTATTTTCGGACAATTTGACCGTTTGAATAAAGCGTGTATGAACCGCCGACAAAGTCCTTGCCTGTACCAACTTCATCTGTGACATCGACAGAACCGAGCTTTTTGTATCCCTTCATATTATATACTTTGCCTTTGATGATGCGAATACCTGTATCAATCTTTTTAAAATGATCTGCTTTGGTAAGTGAATCGACTTCAGATTCTTCTTGATCGGACAATTTTTTTAGCATGATTTCCATCGGCGAAGGCTCAGCATTTTCTAACTCTCCCTTTAGACCGCCGACCGGACCGTTAATGTTTGTATTCTCATCGGGTTTTAAAATTGAACCTTTTTTATAGCTTGTGATCTCGATTTTTGGGCCTGTGTACATTTTCTCAAGCTCTTTGATGTATTTTTGCATCGTTTCCAGGTCTTGTTCAGCAGTTTTAAGAGTGTTTGTTTGTTCACGGTCAAAAGCATGTAGCTTTTCAATTGTCTGATTGATTTCCTTTAATGCTTTCCTGTTCTGTTCATGAAAACCGCTGTCATTCAAATCAGGCCAATCGACAATGTGGCTGACTTTTGTGATCGTGGCATTTGTTTTAGATACCAAACGCTTCGTTGTGCGGTCGGCCGCATTCAATCCTTGTTCCAGTTCGTGTTCGAGGAAGGTTTGTGAAATAAATCCGTTGTGGTTTGGTTCAAGAGAATTCAGCGCGCTTTTCAATTTCTTTAGCGTGGAACTGTATTCCTCTATGAAAGTATCATAGAACCGCAAAAAAGGAGTGTGGCACTCCTCGTAAAAGGCACGGATCGCGTCTCCGCCTTTTCCTTTTAAAGCATCCTCAAGTGATGTAATACCCTCTACGGCTTTTTTGACTTTGGCAAATTCGTCTGACTGCTGTTTTAATTGTTCCAGCGTTTGATCAATGGCTTTGTGCAACGCCTGAACATCAAGAGTTTTCATAGCATTCCCCTCTAATACAAAAGTGACATACCACGAAATATTCTACCACTTTATAGAAAATAATTGGTGAATAAATCCTACCCACCCATGAAAATGAATCAAAGTGATTAGGTCAAAGAAACTATTGGTGTTGAATTGTGTCATCAATATAAAACGATTGTGAAAAACTCATCTTTTCTGCCTCCCGCAAGCATACTTTTTAATGACACAAATTCATTTCAAACAAAAAAACAAGAAGAAAGCGCAACTCTTTTTTGATGAGGGGTGCGAGCATTCAAATGAGGTTGGCGACTCAATTTATAGCCTAAAATTTGAGTTTTTAAAGGGTCTTTATTTAGATGGACCTGACACCAAAAAAATTGATCGTTGCTTACTTCATTTAGAATCAAAAAAAATGTTTCCTGATGTAGAAGATATGTCACTAGACGTGGATAAATACTATCATGAGAATGAATGTTTTGAAATGTCATCTCTCTACTTTTTAAAAGTAGAAGAGGCAAGAAAACAAACACAGCTTGGCCTTTATGATCTTTCATTCATCATCATCAAAGCTTTGTTTGAGTGCCCTGTTCAATTTAACACAATGAAGTCGCCATCCTGTCAGCCATTCGAGTCTCTCCTAGGACGTTTCAAATGCAAAGAGGCAAACCCTTGGTACATAAGGGTTTGCCTCTTTTATCATTTTCCATTGGCCAGATTATGTATCTTTAATCATTTTGGCGGCGGATTTTTTAATCGCCAACAGCTTTCCATATAAATAGAAGCGGCGGGGAAGAAAAATCCCTTCTTAAAAGGCAGATCTCTGCCTTCCTTAACTTTTGGAGGATCAATACCTGCTCTAAGCTGCACCAAATAATAGGTTGAGATTAATATTTTAATCAGCTTTCAATTTCCTTCTTTCTGTCAATTGCAATTTTATACAATAATGCACAAGAGTTTGTTCGTCATGTTCATTCATCTTGATAAATTCAACTGTCATGAACTGTTTGTTTGTTCTGGGGTCAATGTAAGTGCGTTTGACTTGAGCATGGACGGCAATCACATCTTCATCATGTCCATTTGGCAGATGGATACTTAGATTCAAATCATCTTCCGGTTCGTGTTTTTGCGTCTCATCAATGATTAACGCAGCGCCTCCAGCACTGATATTTGCTGTATATGTTTTAAACATTGAGCCGGATCCATATGGGCGAACAGTGACAGGAATCGTTGTATTGACTCTAAAAAATTGTCGTCTTTGAACTTTTGTCATTTGATCTTCTTCAGGTAAATATATATTTAATACAGGTATATCCTGATAGATTTCTCGGCCTTGTATTACACTAGTGAATTTATATGGGGCTTGTTGCTCACTTATAAAGTGAACCGTGGCCATTGTGTTTGTTGGAATAATAACGGTTCTCCCCGTTTCTTCATCCACAGGATAATGCACTCTTAATACATTGCCTTCAATAGATAACACTTTGCTTTTCGCAAGGACATACTCTTGAATTTCGTTTTCAAATTCTATTGTTATGGTATTTCCTAAAGATAACAATGGGCATCACTCTTTCAATTCTACTTAATCATTATATCGGTACTATGACACATAATTTAAAAAAAGAAAAGAAGTAGGCATTGAAGAAATTGAAAAACTTATCATGTCAACGGGATCTTACCGCCTTGTGTTGACAATCACTCGCAATACTGCATAGACTCCAGCCACGTCTCAGTAACCCTGACGATCTTCATCATCATTCGATACATCATTTCATTATGGAAAGGTGTGTCCCATTCCGGCATTAAAAAGCGGCCGCCAATCAGTTGCACAACATCCGTGTGCAACTGATCAGTGTCCGCAGGATCTTCGTCTGGACTAAGGTTTTCACGTTCGTTTTTCTTGTCTCTAACGTATGACAAAGTGGAATAGAAAAAATTCACCATTCCCTTTTTTTGTCGGCTTTTCTCGATTTGAACAAAAAAACTTGAAAGGCAATAGCCAATTAAGGTTCTAAAAGCACATTTTATTCTTCATCACCTTCATAAAGGTTGTCCAATAATTCATTGATGTTATCAGCTAAGAAGTACATATTGCTCATGTCATCAGGATTCTCTGACTCTTCTTCATGATCCCAAAAATAAATTTTGTCATCATAAGGTTCTTTAGTGCCTAGGCATATTACGTTCCCTGCAGGATCATCTGCAATCGGAATAAAGCCAGTTGGAAGTCTATACTCATATATGTCTATGACTTCCTCTAAATTATCATACATATCACCAATACCATTAAATACATTCAGAACGCTCTTTCCCTGTTCGCCAGAAATATTAAAAATACTTGGTTTAGGGTATCCGCCATTCCACTTAAGTAAAAATCTCTTGTATTTTTCCGTTAGTTTTACGTTATTTTTTGTTTCAAACTGTTTAATTTCTTCTAAAGTAAGTTTTTTACCTGGTTTTTCAATTCTCACCTTTAATTTCTCCTACTTATCTACATGCCATTAACAGTTGATAATCACCCGCATGAGTAAATTCCCTATGAAATCTTTGTCTGCATGAATCATCGTTTTCCTGTCTTGATGATGATGTCATATATAACCTGAAGGTGGCCTATTCAGTGATGGTACAGGTGGATCAGAATCTTTATTTAAGCCTGCCTATATCCCATCAAGCTGATTCTGGCCCTTGATATCTGTCGGAACCGTCGCTTTCATTGAATGGCTGGAATGCTTTAATTTAGAGAGCGCTTGTTTGACTTCTCCGGTATTCACTTTTATTTCTTGACCCATTTTTCATTTACTCCTTGTTTCGCGCTTCTCGCTTCGCGTTTTCAATCTTTTTCTCTAAAGAACGAACTTCCTGGCTGAGCGAGTGAATATCCTCTTGTAAAGATTTGATTCGTTCATCGATTTTGCTTAAAACATCAGAAAGCTGTTTTCCGCTGATGTCATTGTAGGCAGTCTTCATCAGGCCTCGAATACGGTCAAAGGAGTCAGCAAGACTGCCTTGCCATGTATGAGACGACAACTGTGGTTCGGTGATCGTCTTTTTGGAATCAGAAAACTCCGTTTTGTCTTTTTCTAGCTCTTTGCGGCAAGCTTTCAGCTCTGCCAAAAATTCTTTCTTCATCGATAAATCAACTTTCATGATATCTAAAGCCAGCGTTTCTCCAAGTATTGAACCTATCATATGCAACACCTCGTTTCCCGAAAAATGTATGACAAAAGTAATAACCAACTAAGAGTTTACCACTATACGGAAAGGAATTGGTGAATAAATCCTTTCAATCCAACAAAATGTATCTTTAAGATCAGGCCAATAAACCTATTCTTTAATCGAGAGTTTCAAGCGCATAAAAAATGCCGCTAATGAAACGGCTGCAAAAAGATCATTCAAAACTTATTTCTAAGCTAAACAACAAAATCATGATGCTGGTATACTGCTTCATTTATGCGATCCGTGGCTTTTCTGCTGCTCGGGTTAAATATTTTTCAGCAAATCAAGAAATACTGATGAAAAAGGTGGTGTTTATTTGGATTTCCCAATCATTCATACAAACTTTTGGGATGCTGTTATAGCAGTGCCAATTATTATGATCGTCACACAGATCATTAAAGTTTTTCTCAAGGTTCCCAAAAAGTATGTCCCATCAATTGCGCTCGCATTAGGCTTAATCATATCTGTTTGCATAAGCCATCGACACAGCCTCATAGCTGGAGTATTTATGGGCGGATTCTATGGTTACGCAGCTATTGGTTCATATGCATCATTGAAAACAACCATTTCATCATATAGAAACAAAAAAACATAAACAGGCGTGAAAATATATATTCCAGAGTTGAATTCGCTTTTTTTCCGCTTTTATCCCCCAGAGGAGGCGTCCAATGCAAGTTCACATGTCCTTAAATACATAAGCCTTAATCATCGAATGGGAAGTTATCCTGTTTGATGCCTTCCATTGAAAGGATCGGCGTCGTTCCTGCACGCCCGGCTTTACTTTATGATTTTTTTGCGCCTGTTCTCTTTCCCTTGATATAGGGTTGAAGTTGGATTTCCCGAAAAAGCGAATGAATACCACATCAACAGACAAAATAAGAAGAGTTGATATTTCAGCACAATTCACAAAAGGAGTGAAACCATTGTATTGAATGATCATCAAACTGAAATGGTCTTCAGATGCCCCTTTCTTATTATAAAATTCAATGATATGGAGTGATAAACGTGATGCAAAAAAATGGAGCAGACAAACCCGATGATTACAAAAGATTTTCTTCAGCAGACAAGGAATACGATTCTCAGCAATCGTTAGACAGCAATGCTAAGACAGAGAACGCTGAAACTGATAGCAAAGACAACATAAATGACAGCACGGATATGGCTGGAAAATACTTTGACCCCTCGGATTATGAAGGAGCCACGCAGTTGGAAAAAGGATTGGCTGAAACTCATGAACAGGTCAGTGATGACTATTTTGAAGGAACGATCGATCAAAATTTGGATTAGTCGTTTGAACAGCGGGACTAACTTAAAAGAGTAAGTTAGTTCCGTTTTGTTTAACAAAAAATGACTGCCCTCTAATCAAATATTCGCTCACAACCTCAAAGGCCATGGTCGGTGTATAAAATGTGTGTTTGATCAGATGTCTTTGTTTTTTTAAAGCCCGTCTGTTTATGACCAACTTCTCACCCATTCCTTCTATCCCTTTCACTCTTTATAAATTCCCGTTAAAGCTAATGTCTACTTTGTGATCCAAATTCCTCAATCGTGATGTTCACATCATATTGAATGGGAATCTCCGTGAACACTTCATCCCAATTTTTCTTCAGCTTCTTCCAAAGAGAGGGATATTGAATCCTCACTTCTTCACCGAAGCCGGCAAGGTCGGCTTTATATTCTCTCTGCATTTTTTCTGTAATCTGCTCAGCCAGCTGTTTCACTGTTTGTGATGCATATGCTTCCTTCTTTTTCAAATATTTTTTGTCAATTTCTGCGTCGGCTGTATTCCAGGTTTCGGCCAGGTGTGCCTCTGACTCAATTTTCACTTTAAACGAAAGGCGGTTTCCTTTAACGACAGGCTTGATCTCACTCTTTAGATGATCTACTGCCAAAGCCGTCAGTTTTTTTGTTTTCGGATCGTAGTTTTTGATGGTACCGCCTATCCCTTGTCCTTTAATCCACATAATCCCGTCTACATCTTTTTCATCTAGTAAACCAAGGAGCTTATTTGTTTTTCCGTTAATGGCTACAGCTCCTGCATATTTGATTTCCCCATTGACACCGATAACGTTTTGAAGCAAATAGCTCGTTCCAGCATTCATCATGCCCGTCAGTTTGGCAAGTGTAATCGGAGGGAGAATCTTTTTCGCCTTAAAGTCATTGTGAATAATTCTGCTAAGGTGAAACGCGGGTATCTCCCCGGAGCCGTCTTTCAGTTCAAGTGCATCGCTTGCTCTTCCTCTTGTTATAAGGACCAGCGTACTCAGCCTGATTTCATTGTCCCTCAGAGACTGATCAAGCAATTCCTTCAGTGAATATGTACGAAGCAAATCAGCAGCAATGACGATCACCTTTAAGTGGGAACTGAAGACCGGCCTGTCCTGTCTGAGCGCTACTTCAGTGCCTATTTGCTGAAAGGAATCACCCGTTCCATATACATTAATGTAAGATTTTTGGCGGCCGCTGCTTCCCCCGGCAATTTTGACCCCTGCTGTGTACGGATTGACATATTGGTATGTCAAGGTGATTCGATCTTTCTTTGGATAATTGCCGCCCATTTTAATAAATTTTTTTTCAAGTGCAGTCGCTCGGCCTTCATCAACCCCTAGAGCAAAAGTCAGACCAAGATCTTCAATTTCATGGCTGCTCCAGCATCCGGTTAAAAAAAGAATGATGATAGAAAATAAAAAGCAGATCTTATAAGTGCTAAGTTTCATGTTTCCGCTCCTCACATGAAAAAAAATAAAGAGAATTGCCATGGATCCAACTAGGCTGATCCTAATTTTCCCTTGGATCAATTTATATATATACGGTAATTAAAACCATATTGGAGCATTGATCAAAACCGTACGTGATTTTCGGTTTGTGCTTCTCTCTTAAAAAACTTCCATCTTTTTCAACTCATCTATGCTACAATAAAATGGAAAAAGGAGGGGAGATGGAATGAAACGCTTTTTGCTGATCACGGTGTTGGTTTGTGGATTTTTCAGTTTTGGGAGTAGTGCTGAAGCTTATTCGTTCCCGCACAAATTGAATTTAACGTTTACGGGAACACATGTGGAAGTCATTCCCAATAGCGACACTAATGTTTATAATTGGCATATTGGCTACAAGTTTACGATTTTCAATGCAGAAAACTGCAAAACAACGATTAAAATTCAGATGATGCACCTTTCCGGCAGATTTATGAGCTTAAGCATTAAAGATTTTGAAGGTAACTGGCCTGATCGAACCGCTCAGGATGTCATCACGTTGATGCCTCGGACCTATAGGCTTTATTTTGAGAATACCGAAGGTGAATGTAAGGATATCCGCATTAAAGGAACATACGGAGCTATTCCGCAAACGTATGATAATTTCTCGGCCTTCAGCGAAAGATAGCCGTTATAAAGGCAATACAAGCATAAAGGCCCGAGCACCATTTTGCTGACTACAAACGGATGTGGGGGAATCATTTGAAAAACTTTTGGAAATACGAAGACGAAGATCCGTACACTTTAAAAAGCATATCAGAGAGAGGCATTCTGAAAGCTGAAAAAAAGTTAGGTGTGAGACTTCCGGAAGAATATAAAGCGCTTATTCTTGAACAAAATGGCGGCTATATCAATTTTAATGCTTTCCCTTCTGAACGGCCCACCTCCTGGGCTAAAGATCATATCCAGTTTGACTACTTATTAGGCATGGGGAAAAGGAAGGAATTCTCGAGAGTAAAGCCTTTATTAAAGAATGGGGACTGCCCGACAACCTGGTCCTTATTCATGGTGACGGCCATACGTGGATAGCGCTTGACTACAGGGAGACGAAAGAAAATCCGCCCGTTCACTATTTTGACTCAGAACTTGAAGAGGATTTTAGATTAGCCGGTTCATTTGGAGAATTTCTCTCTAAACTTTATACAGATGACTCCATTGATGATGACAGCTGCGAACATAAGGAAGGCATATATCCTGAGAATGTAGATATTCCCTATGTCTATCCGGAAGATGCCATCACAAAAGAAAAAGCGGAACAGATTCTGACTGAAAATTCGGCAGCCGATCTGTATCAGATTCATTACTACCCTATTGAAGGTTTGGATGATTTAAATTGGCTTCTGACAAAAATAAAAGAAAGCTCATTGACAGCAAATATTGACAATGGTGTCGAACTTGCCATTGTTTTAGAATCCATTATTTCCTACCATAAAGATTTAATGCTTGATAACGAACAAACAAGAAGGCTGGTCTTAGACATTGCAGCTATTCTAAAGAATTTGAATGACTCTGTTATAGACATCCTTTTAGTACAGATAAAAGATTCCCTTTAAAAAACAACTTTTATGTTGTTTTTTATTTATGTTTCCGCCCCATTCTATAAACTCTCCTGTTCCGAGACCTCAATGTAGGCAACTGTTGTTACTCAACCTTTTATAAAACATAGAATACTAAATAGATTGTTGGAAATTAATCCACAAAAGGAGTTTAGATTATGAATTTGAATGATATAAAAGGAGACTATAATGCCATTTTCGGATTAGGCCACCTCTGTTAACTGCTCTTCAGCTTAGAGAAAACAATTTAAGGCCGTATGCAGGCCCTTTAGACTGGGTAGGCACCTCTTCCCTGACCGAATTGAACCGTCTTTTAAAGAATCGCTTTTCAAATTTTATGGCACCCCTAAATCTAAGGGTAACAGGCTGCTCAACAGGTGTTTATACTACTGACCGTTATATCTCTGTTACAGATGATTATTATCATGCGATTCAGCTCATGATTTTAAAGCAGATAAAAATACACTCGAACATCTTGCCGCATACGATGAAGTGATGGAAAAATTCAATAGAAGAATCAACAGATTTTATGAAAAGATGTCAACCGCTAATCGGATCCTTTTTGTCAGAACTAACGGAACCTACAAGGAAGCTCAAGAACTGAGTCCGTATTATCGGATTTAGTACAAAACGACTTCAGGGTACTCCTTATCAATCACTCAAAAGTTAAAGGAATTGTCGAGCAGAATTGGCCATTAAAAAGAATATGCGCGGTTACACTTCCAGATCGTGAAATCTGGCAGTCTAATGATCATCTGTGGAGAGAAATGCTTAATGGCGTGAATTATATCCCTTTTTAAACAAAACTAATAAGCGACAGGAAAAGGTTATAACATCATCTTAATCTTTTCCATACATACTCTTCTCTGAAAACTAAACCAGAAAGCTGGTCTTCAAACAGAACAAATCCTAAGGAGCGGCTTTCTGAAGTCTAGCAAGGCAAGTTTATCACTGAGAATTTCAAAGGAAAGATCAAAAGGCGCCTTCAGGGTATCGGGATAAGATATGGTCTCTTGCTTCCAGCGCTTTTTGTCTCACTTTTTCAAGATCTGCATCAACCAATCGGCCGTTTCGTTTCACCGCTTTTCCTGCGACATATACGGAGTCTACATTTCCCGTGTGCGCGCTTTGGACAATAGCCCCCACCGCATCAGTGAAAGGAAGCAAATTGACGCTGTCCGTTTTCACCATGATAAAGTCAGCTTCTTTGCCGGGGGAAAGCGAGCCGATTTTGTGATCGAGCCTTAAGGCCCTCGCCCCGTCAATGGTCGCCGCTCTCAGGATTTGTTCGGCCGATATGCTCAATTCGGGACCAGGCATGATCCCTTCTTTCAGCAGCTCTTCATTGTGCTTTGCACGCTCTGCTTGAAGGGCAAATTTCATCTGTGCGAAAAGGTCTCCTCCCGTCGATGTCACAACATCAACCCCAAGTGCAGTAAGAACCCCGTTTTTTAGGGCGAGCCCTGTAACAGGATAGCCGTGCCCCATCATCATCTCAATTTCTGGTGTCACAGAAATCGAGCTTCCGTGAGTCGAAAGCATTTTCATTTCTTCTTCACTCATCGCATTGGCATGCACCATATTTAAATCGGGACCGAGCAGCCCGGCTTGATTCAGCTTCTCAATCGAACGATCTTTCGCTCCCCAGTTGCCAAACGCAATATGCATGCTGCATAAGGCATCCAGTTCCCGGGCCGTCTCGATTTCAAAGACAGATGTCTTCCATGAAGAAAACTCCGGACCGCGAATTGCAAGTCCCATCGTCAGAAGCTGATCCTTCGATTGAAAATATGCTTTTTTTACCCGTTTCGCTTCGTCCATATTCGAAAGATCGCTGTCTCTGTCCCAATATTCTGCATCACCGGATGTTCCGAAAGCGAATACTGCGCGAATGCCGGCGTCTTTTAGTCCCGCAATCAGCTGGTCCGTATGATCAGGCGATTCAATCATCGTCCAGTCCAGCAAAGTTGTGACCCCTGCATCAAGCGCCTCAAGCGCACCTAAATAGTTCGCGACCCAATCATCCTCAGGCCTTCTCATCGATCCATAATTCCCATAATAAATCCGGTTTAAATAAGTTTGCAGGGACCAGTCAGCTCCGATTCCGCGGATCACAGATTCCCATACGTGGCGGTGTGTATCGACAAATCCAGGCATGATCAGCATATTGGAGGCATCAACAATCTCAGCGTCTCCCGGTGCAATCGACTCGGCAACGTCAAGAATGACGGAGCCTTCAATCAGCATGTCCCCTTTTTCGATCGTATGAAGCTGCGGATCAAGAGTAACAATCGTTGCGTTTTGAAAAAGTGTTTTTTGCATAACGGTTCTCCTTTCTTCCCAGCCAACTAGAGAAAACAACATCCTATATGTACCATTTTAAAATAAAAAAGGTATAAATGATATTAATATGCATTGTGCGACTTGGAAATCCGCCTTCTGAGCTAGATGCAAGAGATGCAGTACACGATCACGTCAGAAAAAGAAGAAAGGTGAATTGCAGGAAACAGCGGTTATTTATATTGCAATGATGCGGTGTGTATTTATCGTAAATTCCGCTTTCATACTGCTGGTTATCACGATATAGGTTACTACCTCCAAAATAGAAACAGACCATAAAAAAGCTATGGTCTGTGAATGAGTGAACGTATATTTAGCTGCGATCAAAATACGGTACAATCACTTTATTAATAGCAATGGCCATAGTCCGACTTTTTTTCATAGCCTTTGCAAGGTTTTCCGCAATGATAGTGTTCATGCGAAACGTCTTTATGATGTGAATAAGTGTGCGGATAGTAATGAACATGTTCATATTTGTGGTGGTCAATTTTTTTAGTATGCTGCGGATGAATATGAGGAACGACAGATTTTGAATACTTATGATCCTCACAATATTTCGTAGGGTAAACATGCGGCTCATGATGTTTTTTGCAGTACATGTGTACACGCTCCTTTCAATTTATAGATTCACTAGTACATTATGCTGAAAAGCTAAAGCCTGACTGCATAAGTACCTATACTTTGTCCCAATTTTTGCCCGTTCATTTTCTGAAGATCGTTTTTGAAAAATCTGCTTTATTACCCTGAAGCATCCGCCGGTTGAATACCCCTTGCTTCCGGAGTTAAAAAAAGACACTAAACGAATACTTTAAATGTTCGCTTAAAGTCCTTCATCTCCAATAAACCTTGACGGGATCTGTATGAATATGCAGCTCTGTTTTTGTATCGAAATGAACAACAAAGCCTCTGATTAACCCATAGAACTTGTTTTTTTCTGTAATTTTCATAACGGTCGCTTCGTCTCTAAATCCTGGCGGATGACATGGCTCACCTACAATATATTGCTTTGAATGAACGGTGATTGCTTGAATTGACTTCATTAAATCCCATTCCCCCTCAGAAACGTCATGCTTCCTTCTGCTTCTGCGCAAAACGGAGATTCACCCCAGTAAAAACTTGCGATTTTTCTCTTCCCTGGAGTTTAAAATTATTCGGGTATTTTTTACGCCTCAAACTGTAGAAGCAGTACGGTAATTATCATCATAACACGTTATCCAAAATATCCCTTTCCGCTTTTTGAACATTATGTGGCGGCAGCTCCTCCGTATAGAATCAACCGATAAACTGCGTTAAAATCCGGTTGAACATTTCGCGTTCCTCCCAGAACGGGCCGTGTCCGCTGTATTGAAACGGAACAAGATATGAATTTCTTATTTTGCGGTTGAGTTCCTTTGCTTGTGCAAACGGAATCACCTTGTCTTGAACACCGTGAATGATCAAGGTCGGAGCAGCGACTTTTCCAAGATCATCATACAGTTTCTCATCTCTCAGCATGTCGATAACCGCTTTTGTCGACCAGCCTGCCGCCTGCAATCCCAATTGAAAAAACCAGTCCGAGAACGGTTGTGTAATATATTGAAAGAAAAATGTGTCGGTCACTTCACGCATCATCTTAGGACGATCGTTAGACGCTTGCTGGAGCAATTTGGCTGCCGTCTCTTCTGTAAATCCCACAGGTGCCGCTGCATCGATCAAAACCAGCTTTGAGACCCCGGAACCCCTGTATCGCGACATATAGCGAAGTGCTATGGCGCCGCCGGTTGAATGACCGGCAAGCGTGAAGCGGTTTAGTTGAAGCGTCTCAACGACAGCGCGGATATCATCAGCCAAACGGTTGTAATTGTAGCCCGTCGCCGGCTTATCCGAACGCCCGAATCCCCGCCAGTCAATGCCGATACAGCGGTATCCCTTTTGTGAAAGATCGTCAAATTGATATTCAAACTGCAGATGGCTTAATGGCCAGCCGTGCAAAAATACAATTGTTTTGCGGCTTTGAGGATTGATGTCTTCTACGTACAGGTTAACGTCTGATTCAGCCTGAACAAAGTATCCCATGCCGTCGCCCCCAATCATGTCTTTACCATAAGGTACTCCCAAGATGTCAATAGGTGAATGTCCAGACGGCTGAAGGTGAAGAATTTGAAAAGGTGTGACTGGTTAGACTATTTCAAGATACGGAGGTGGTTCAATGATGAAACGCTTGAGAAGTCTGGCGATATCGCTTGTCCTCATGCTGCCTGCGGCGACGATCCAAGCGCAGCCTGCCGCACTAGTACCTTATCCATGCAGCGTCATTCTTCATCCAGCCCAGGATATTCCCAATGCCCGCGGAACGGCTTTAATTGCGAAAGTGAAGAAACCGTATACCGAAGCCCCTGGAAGTCCAGTCAGGGAACGGCGGAGCGTCGGCATCTACGCCGATTGGCTTCCAGCCCCTGCTTCATTTGGAGATTATGATCAATATGAAGGAATTGCCCGGATACCGGACCAGATCAGCTGGCGCTTCACCATGCATCTCGTCCGGGAAGACGCGCCAAGCTGGTTTGGCGGAAGTCCTTGGGCGGGCAAATTTGACGAAATATCGTCAGAGCTGACTGTGAATACTCGAGTCGAAGTGCGTCCTTTCAATTCGAAGACGAAAAAGGCCGGCCGAGCTGTTTTGCAGGGGACTTTGCAAGGATGCAGGAACTAAATCAAAAAAAAGGCCGCAAAAGCACCATTAGGACGCTTCTTACGGCCTTTTTTCATGAGAAGAATTTTTTCTTCGGGAAAGGTTAGTATTTTTCGTAGCGATTACAAGGTTTACCGCAGTAAGAGTGATCATGATATACCGGCTTATAGCTTGAATAAGAATGCGGATAATAGTGAACATGCTCGTATTTCTGATGATCCACTTTTTTAATATGCTGCGGATGGATGTGAGGAACGATCGTTTTAGAGTATCTGTGATCCTCACAGTACCTGGTAGGATGCACAACTGGCGGCAGAACGCGCGGTTTGCAGTAAGACATAAGCACTTCTCCCTTCCTTGAGTTTCATTCTTCATTATCAAAATATGTTGATTAGCACAAACTTGTACTAATACAAGAAACTAAAAATCCGTCCATTTTCCCCGCCTTCTCACTCAAAAGAGAGTTTCTCTGATGGTATAATTAAAAAAATACTAATGAAAATGGAGTTGGACAGATGGATGTGATATCGATCGTTTCTTTTTTGGGTGCGGCTGTACTGCTTACACTTATGCCGGGCCCTGACAACTTGTTCGTTTTGGCACAGAGCATCTCAAAGGGAAAATCGGCAGGTACAGCAACCGCATGCGGGCTATGCACAGGGTTAGTCGTCCACATCACGGCGGCTGCAGCAGGTATTTCTGCTGCGATCTATCAATCAGCTGTCGCCTTCTCGATCGTGAAATATGCAGGTGCAGCCTATCTGTTGTTTTTAGCTTACCAGTCTTTTCGGCAAAAAAGCGCTGGTTTCAATCTTGAAGCCAAAGATTCATTGAACCGCAGGGCTTTATACCAAAAAGGCGTTGTGATGAATCTATTAAACCCGAAGGTCTCATTGTTCTTCCTTGCCTTTCTTCCGCAATTTATACACCCCGGCACCTTCAGCGTGACAACGCAAATGCTCGTTTACGGCATGTTATTTTTAATTCAAGCGTTTGTGATCTTTGTAATGATCAGCCTGTTTGCGGAAAAAGTCGGAGGCCGGCTGCGCAGAAGTCCGCAAGCCGCCAAAAAAGTTCATTTGCTGGAAGGGTCTTTATTCGCTTTGATCGGACTTAAAATAGCGGTCAGCCAAAGGTAGCGCCGCTGAAAAAAGGTGTGCAGCCAGCACACCTTTTCCCGATTTTACCGCTTATAACATTTGACGCGTTTACCATTTTCGCCGTCGGGCGCCGCTTTCATGGACACAGCGGCAATGTCATCCCTTTAAACATCGAGGTTCATGTGAAAATGAACAGCCCTGCATTCCGTTATTCGTTTTCAAGCTTGATCGTTGAGAGCGGGAGCTGGTGTTGCGGAATCGAAGTGATTTGTTTCTTTGGCTGGAGTCGAATCACAAGACTGTCAAATTCTGCAGCGCTTTCTTGCTGTGTTAGATTCTTCCTTCGTTTCATTGTATAGTGGAGTGCCAGACAATGAGACAAAAATCTAAATACCGTTGTTCTCTATCCTCCCCCTTTCTTTGAAGCCAGTATACAAATTTCCCGCTGCTTCGTAATGATGCAAATCGGTTATTTTCCGCTCAATCCAAATCATCAGATCGAATAAAGCGGACACATCGATCTTAGGGACGGTAGATCAGTCAATCGATGGGCGTGGGTCTTTTTTGATAGAATATGCCGCTTTTTGAGGAGAAACGGGATCGTTTGATTCGTGTATCTGCTAAGTTTTGCTTTAATCAATGAGATTCATTTTCGCTTTTTATCTGCAAAAAAGACTCGGACAGTGAGTCTTTTGAATTTATTTACAAATGATATTTTAAATGTTATAATAAATTTTTTACAGAAATAAAATCTATTTTTATTTATATAAATCGATGAATTTAAAATGAAGGAGGTAAAAAGATGGCCAAGACTTCAATGATTGTCAAACAAAAACGGGAACAAAAGTTCAAAGTCAGAGAGTACACCCGCTGCGAACGCTGCGGCAGACCGCATTCCGTGATTCGGAAGTTTAAATTGTGCCGCATCTGCTTCCGCGAGCTTGCCTACAAAGGGCATATCCCCGGCGTTAAAAAAGCAAGCTGGTAAGAACGACTTCGTCAGCCTTTTCAAGAGGCTGGCTTTTTTGATTTAGGCTCTGTTGAATTTTAATGTTGATATTGCATAAAAATAGAGGAAATCCTATGATTAGGGTTTCCTCTATACTTGTTCAACTAACGTCTCTGTTAGCTGGATAAGAACTATTGAATCAGTTGCTCATTATACACACTCATTGAGTGTACATTCTCTTTTAATAAGTTATCAATGATTTGCTTTGTTACATTTGGTTCTCGTAAGTCTTCGTTCTCAAATGTTACAAGGTCACTTACTTTTATCCACTTGCTGTCTGAAATTTCATCTTCTTCGAGATTGAAAGAACCTCCGGTAACTTCACCAATAAAATGAAATAAAATAACTTGATTCTTCGTCCTACTGATAAAATTATATACACCAGCAGCGGCAATCAGTTTTACGTCCAATCCAGTTTCTTCTTTAACTTCTCTTCGAGCTGAATGGAGAATGTCCTCTCCATATTCGATACGTCCACCCGGAAAGTTCCACTTATGAACGGCGGTAGGCTTATTCTCTTTTATCATCAAGACTTTATTATCACGTAAGATTGATACACTGGCTACTAAAACAATTCCATTTTGCGACATCCATTTCTCCTTTATTTTCATTGGTTTGACTAGCTTCTTCTTTCATGAATCTGCTTTGTTCATTGAAAGCTCTCAACGCTTTGCACACCTTGACAACCAAACAGAACACTCGTTCTATTTTTATTATATCAGGGATTTGTATAAGCAGCAAATATCAATATAAGCGCGTTCATGAGCCGTCACTGTTCAATATTTGAACAAACCCGTTTGTTCCGTCGATTCGGATGTAGGCGCCGTCTTCAATAATGTCTGTCGCTTTGTCGATTCCGACGACCGCAGGAATGCCGTATTCCCTTGCCACTACTGAACCATGAGTCATCATGCCGCCCACCTCCGTAATCAGTCCGGCCGCTGAAGTAAAAAGCGGAGTCCAGCCCGGATCAGTATACGGCGCCACTAAGATGTCCCCTTGATTCAGCTTCGCGTCTTCAGGGCTCTTCACAACTCTGGCGGTCCCTTCAATGGTGCCTGCAGAAACCGGTGTCCCTGTGAGAGCTCCTTCGGGACTTTTTGCATTTCGCAGCCTCCCTGTAATGATCTCCCCTTCACTTGTCATCACGCGGGGGGATGTGAGCTTTTGATTGGACATATGCTGCTGTTTTCTGTCTGTTAACAATTCCGGAATATCCCCGATGCCGCGATTCTCCAATAGCGCGATAAGCTCCTCAAGCGTAAGGTAAAAAACATCGTCTTCACAATTGAGGATACCTTTTTCAACGAGGGTGCGGGCTTCTTTAAGAATGGCTTTTTTGTATAAAAACATCAATTTTACAAGTGTAAATTTATGATGCTCCCGCATTCCCATCAGGCTTCGATACATATGAACGAGCCGGGAGACTCTCTTTTTTTCCGGAAAACGAAATTGAGAGATGATTTGCTTTTTTGCCTCTTCCGCTTCCATTTCGCCTTGTTTAAATTTCCTCCTGTGTTCCCCAGGGGCAGTCGTCCGAATATGGCTGAGTATGGACGGAACGAGCTGAACCGGAGCCTCTGCCCATCTTGGCCTTGTCATATCGATTTCTCCCACGCACCGCATCCCGTACTTTTTGAGAAAACCATCTAAACTGGATTTCAATTCGGCGCCGCCGGGGATTTTGAGCAATTCTTCCATAAAGTTTTCGCTGTCTGCACGCTTGAAATAGTCAATGACTTCAGGATACTTCCTCGCCTGATCGGAAAGATCCCCCAACTCAAGACCCATTTCCGTTGTGACATTATGAGGCAGGGATTTATACAATTTCCCCAGTAAAATAGCGCTTTTCTCGTCCCCCAGCTTTTTTTTTAGCTTTTTTTCGAGCGATCCGGCTGCAATCATTCCGCTGAAGACATATACAGCGACTTTTGAAAGCACGTCTTGGAACATCCTTTCCATTCCTTTTTGGATGACGCGGATCGTCTCAGCGCCGGAAGTCCGGCTAAGCTTCTCCTCGGTGTCCGTCACGATCGCTTCAATGATCAATTCCGCTTTTTTCTCGGCTTTATCGGGGTTTTTCATCAGCAGGATTCCGGCAACCTTTAATGCTGCCGGAATCAAAATCGGCGCCAATCTCCCGGCAATATGAAACATGCCTTTTATCGAAAGAGAATTAAGCTGATGTTCTTTGCGCTTGACTGCCTCCGATACAGCAGATACCATCAGCTGATCCATACCATTTAATACTTTAAGCAGCCGGCTTCGGGCGAATCTGAGGGAAAGAGCACCCGTAATATCGGCGAACACTCTTCCTCCCGCTTCGCGAAGAATCGGCTGTGCCGAAGGGTCTTTTTTTAAAAATCGGAGAACTTGGCTGATCACCGATACACCCAATGGTTTCATTGGATCGGTCATCATTTGGATATAGCCAAAATTAATCAATACATGCGGCTTATCATCAAAAACGTGTACGGCCGGGTATAGGGATGTGATCGGCCGGCTTTGAAGAATGTAAAAGCTGCCGCCGGCAAAAGCCCATTCTATATCCTGTTCCTTACCGTAGTGAGCCTCGATTCTGCGCCCCAGTTCTGCCAATTCGACGATTTTTGGATCCGGCAAAGCCTGTGTTCGTTGTTCTTCCGGAGAGAGGGTTTTCTGAACGGTTCCTCCTTCTGGAACGGAGTAAATGGCCGATTCCTTCTTCGAAAGTTGTTTTTTGACGATTTCACCTGACTGAACCTGATACAGATCAGCGCTCACAATTCCGGACACCAACGCTTCACCCAAGCCGAAGCTGGCATCGATGGAAACCGTTTTGCGGTGCCCCGTGATCGGGTCCGCAGTGAACATAATACCGGACACCTCGGGAAAAACCATCTCTTGCACGACAACTGCAAGAAAAACAGAGCGGTGATCGAAACCGTTTTTCGCGCGGTAGGAAATCGCCCTGTCCGTAAACAGAGAGGACCAGCATTGTTTTACCGCATCAAGAAGCTGATCTTTTCCGCAGACATTCAAAAAGGTATCCTGCTGCCCCGCAAATGAAGCTGTCGGCAGGTCTTCTGCCGTAGCACTGGAGCGGACAGCATAGGCTTTATCTTTGCCGGTCGTATCAACGCCTTCCAGTATCGCCGATTTGATCTCGTCAGGTATGGGAATCTGGGCAAGATGCTCGCGAATCTGCTTCCCCGCAATCCGAATCTGTTCCAGATCATCATGCTTGAGCTGTCCAAGCTGGTCGAGCAGGCTGTCGATGATGCCGCTTGTTTGTATGAACGCGCGATAGGCGGCAGTTGATATGCAAAACCCCTCGGGAACGGGAAAACCCGCTTTTGTCATTTCCCCGAGGTTCGCCCCCTTTCCGCCGACATAGGGCAAAGCAAATTGATCGATTTCATTGAAATACAGCACATATTTCTCCATTCTATCCTCTCCTTAGAGCCGCTTTTTGAAATTCCACGCCTCATTTTGGACGATTGATTTTGCCCTGGCCGGACTTTCAACACACTTTGTCTTATGAGGCATGCTTTTTCATACACAAATATTGAACACTGTGTTGATTAATATTCATCATGTTTATTATAATTGCACAAAAGGCGAATGCAATGAACAATCAATCAGCAAATGTTAAGTTCTCAACACAAACATGGACATTGTTGATTTTCATGGACCTCAGGAGGATTTGTATGACTGGACAAAAAAAAGACCGCAGGGTAAAGCGCACGAAAAAAATGATTAGAGACGCACTTTCTGAACTGATGAAAAATAAAACGTTTGAAGAGATATCCGTCACGGACATTACAACGAAAGCCGATATTAACCGCAGCACGTTTTACTTGCATTACGAAGATAAATACGATTTGCTGGAACAAAGCGAGGAGGAAATTATCCAAGAGATCAGTAATATTGCTAAACGCTCGATTCACTCAATGGACATATTAAATCAGGATGTGATTGATCATCCGCTAACGTTTGTCGTCGATATTTTTCAATATATAAGAGAAAACGAGGTTTTTATGAAGGCAATTTTAGGCCCGAAAGGCCCGGGTTCTTTCCGTTTGAAATTCAAATCGGTTTTGAGCATCAATTTAAAACGGCTGAAAAAAGCGATCAAGGCGGATCCGATCGTACCGGAGGACTACTTGATTTCCTATATAACCGGCGCTCATATCAGCGTCATGCAGCAATGGCTGGAAAACGGCATGAAAGAGACGCCGCATGATATGGCGCTCATTTTATCAAAAATAACTGGGATGGGCCCTGCATACGCGGCAGGACTGAGAAAAAAATGACAGGCTTTCAGGAAGAGGGATAACCCTCTTTTTTGCTTTTTTCGTGGTATGTATAAGAAATCAAAAATAATCCAAAATATAGTGAAAAAGGTGGTGAGACCATGCAGAAGAAAGGCATTCAAAACAGCAGCCTCGAGCAGCTGAAAAACGACCACGAAACAGAAAGCGCATTCCAGCAGGATAACAAAAGCAATAAACAGCAACAAAACAGGAATGCTTTAAAATAAGCTGAAAGGTGTGGAAACGAAATGAAGCATGTAAGAGCATTGTGTTTAAAATTTATTGTGAGCCTTGTCCTCTTATATGTGGTGCTAACTCTGTTTTTTGGCGTTCCATTTGGCGAAATGTTTGTTTTGACATTGTTTTTAGGTGTGATCTCCTATCTGATCGGAGATCTTCTTCTTCTGCCGAGAACAAACAATACAACTGCAACAATGGGAGACTTTGGCCTTTCCCTCGTATTGATCTGGGCGATTCTCGCCATGCAAAATAATCCGCCGTATGGTTCGCTTGCTGCAGCTTCAATCGTGTCAGCAATCGGCGTCACAGTGTTCGAATATTTCTTCCACCGCTATATGGAAGCCAACGTTTTGGGCGAAACGGAAAACGAAAAACGGGAAAAGCCAGGCTCATTGCAGTATCAAAGTGAAGCATCGGAAGAACTTTACCCGGTTACCCCATCTAAAAAACAGGACGAAGACTAAGCACAAGAACCTGCCGATCGGCAGGTTTTTTTACGTTTATGACCAGAGGCATTTTTCATATTAAAGGAATATGAGTCTTTTTCACGAATTGATATTAAAAAAGTGAGGAGGACAAAAAAATGACACATAGCGCGCTAAAGCATTTAGATTATCACAATTGGGCGAATCAAAGGGTGCTCACCCACCTGAAAAGCCTGCCTGAAGAGCTGTTCACTCGGGAAATCAAAAGCGTTTTTCAATCTGTATCTGAGGTTGTTACCCATATGTGCGTGGCTGACGCCTTATGGCTGAAGATTATATCCGGAGCCGCTTACGAGGAAGCAAAGGAAACAGGCATGCGGCTGAAAGAAGGATTAAAGGGGAAAAAGATCGATGACTTCATTTCCCTCTTCCATGACACGGCGCTTCAATATGAAACGTTTTTTGAAAATCTTGAAGACCCCGATGGTGAAATCACGATTGCACATCCGGCATTCGGCGAAATCAAAACGCCTGTTAGCGAACTCCTTCATCACGTGGTCAATCACGGCACGTACCACAGAGGCAACATTTCAGCGATGCTGAGACAGATGGGTGAAGCAGGTGTGCCGACAGACTATGTTTATTATTTATTAAGCATGAAGCAGCCGACATAAATAAAAAACCCTTGTTCCGCTTTTGGAACAAGGGTTTCACAATTAAAATGATGCTGCAAGCTTTTTAGCTTCTGCTAAGCCGTTTTCAATAATTTTTTGAGCGTCGTCAGGAACAGCGTTGTGTCCTTCGATGACAACGGTATGCAGGTCTTGAACACCGAAGAAGCCCATGACGGTTTTCATGTAGTTCAATGACATTTCCATTGCAGCCATCGGTCCTTCAGAATAGAAGCCTCCTCTGGCATTTAACAGAGCAACCTTCTTGTCTCCCATCAAGCCTTTAGGTCCTTCAGGAGTGTATGTAAACGTCACTCCTGCGCGGGACAAGTAGTCCACATAAGTGTGAAGTACAGCTGGAACAGCAAAGTTCCACAATGGGAAAGCAAAAACAACTTTATCGGCTTTGACGAATTCGTCCAAGTAACGGTCCGCTACAGCTGCAGCTGCTTTTTCTTCCTCGTTCAATTCCATGCCTTTTCCTGCTTTAAATGTCCCGTTAATAGCATTTCTGCCCAGGTACGGCGGGTTTTCTTTGTAAAGATCAAGCTCTACAATTTCATCGTTTGGATGATTTTCTTTATAGCTGTTAAGAAACGCATCATAAAGTTTTACAGATACAGCTTCTTCAGCAGTACGGTCATTAGCTTTAACAAACAATACTTTAGACATTCTATTTTCCTCCCGTGCTAACGTTTCAATATTTACTTACAAATAGTATGTTACTTTCTTTTAAATAGAAAGTCAACTCATTTATTTTTCTGGCCAAAAAAAAGCACCCGTTTGGGCGCTTTATTTGGAGTCCTGCTCCTGGTCAAGCCGTTCATAGACGTATGAATGCTTTTGATCCATCGTTTCTTTATTCGTCAAATCCTTCATCTGCCGTGTAAATTGCCGGTCATTCCCTGTGCGGTCTTCATGTCTTGTGTCTGCTTCCGCTTGAGCTTCGGCCGTTCTTCGCGCATATGGAACCGCTTCAAGGCGTTCATAAGGGATTTCTTTTCCAGTTGCTTCACACCTTCCGTATGTGCCGTCTTTCATCCTATTTAAAGCGTCTTCGATCTCTTTCAGCAAAGCTTCGTCCGATTGCCGGAAAGCCTGGTCCCTCATTCGTTCGGTATACACACCGGCGTGATCGGCAAGATGATTGTCAATACCGTTTGACAATTCGCCTGTTTCTTCATTCATCGGCTGTACCTCAGACTTTGCAGCTGTGATTTCGTTTTTTAAGCTGATTAATTTATCGTAAAGGTGCTGTTTTTGTTCCTCTGTCAATGCCATGTTGATCATCCTCCTTTCTTTTTCATTACCCGATTGCCGAAAGGGGAAACCTGCATTTCTCCGCAAAAAAAAGACCGTTCGTTCGCAAAATAGCGTTTGAACAGCCTGTTGAGATTATGCACATAAGTATTTTGATAACAGCGCTTGAATTTCAAGCATGTCGGTATCCTTCGTAAATTCCAGGTCAAAGATTTTGCTGCTGGTCATCAGAGAAAGAGAACTGTCTGGATTGAACATGCTGACTTCTCTAATCGCAAAGCCTTCAATCGATCTGTATGGCAGAAAGACGCGGACTTTCTTTTTGGAAAACAGTTTATTATCAAAAAAAATAATCCGCTTGTTCGTAAAACAAATTTGATCTATCCTCAGTCTGCAAACCGATTCAATTTTTTCTCCTTCTATGAGCAGCGGTTCAAATTTTTTGCCGTCTGCTGTCTTGCTTGCTGAAAAAACGCCCAATCAAAACCCCTCTTTCTGTATGTCCAATTTATGTTTATGCACAAGGCAAAGTATGCTGTCAGTTACTAATAAGGATACGATAACCCTGATTTATAAACAATTACGAGCAGATTACATTTCTTTAACGCTATATGTTTGTTTTTACTATCAATTCATACGCCCGGCGGACGCGTGAGGTTTCAACTTTTTATCAGTTTTTTTAGCTTATTTTTCGTTTGCTACCAATCAAAAGGTGCATAACGGATAAAACAAAAAACCGCAGCAGGATGTTCTTCCTCTGCGGTTCTCTTTTGACTATTATGCCTTTTATGTACATATCAGGCGCTTTTCCTGCTTCGGTCACGCAACTGATTCAGTCAGCCGATTTTTTATGAATGCGTGCGGTTTTTGTTCGACTACCATTCATTGCTGTTGATGACCCGCGCGAATTGATTCAGGCTTTTACTTCTTCAAAGTACTCTTTGTAATAGCCTCCGACTTTGTTTGTATTATCGATGATAAACAGAAACTCTTCCGTTTCGTTTTTGACCTCGTATACGTTACCGACGGTCAGCGCTCTGTTGACGATGTACTTTTTGGCATCGGTATGTATGCACTTTACTTTTTTAATGGTTTTATTGTTCTGCCATTTTTCGTGAATCATGTGGATGTCTCCTTTTTCATACGTGTATAGTTTCCATTGTAGCGTTTTTTCGCCGAAATGCAATGCGATCTGGAGGCGAATGTGATTTTAAAGAGCATGGATATTGATTTGGTTTCATTCCCTGTTATAGAATGGTGGTGTATAGTTCCAAAATCAGAAATATATCCCTCTTCCATCCGCGCAATGACCGAATCAAAAGACAAACCAGCATCAAGACAACTCACCCGAAGACAGACCAAAATTTCAAAGGAGGTTTGTTTGACAAACATGAGTTCATTAACAATGCAGGTCAGTAAAAAGCTGGAGTCATTTTTGCAGGGAACAAAGAAGCTCTATATTAACGGGGAATTTGTAACCAGCGCCTCAAACAAAACGTTTGAGACCCCAAACCCGGCGACTGGTGAAACGCTCGCCACCTTATATGAGGCAGGTCCCGAGGATGTGGACAAAGCGGTGAAAGCCGCGCGGGAAGCCTTTGACCGCGGTGAGTGGCGGACGATGAACCCGGCCGAAAGAAGCCGGCTGATGTACAAACTCGCCGATCTGATGGAGGAACACAAAACGGAACTGGCTCAGCTTGAAACGCTGGATAACGGGAAGCCGATCAGCGAAACGACCGCAGGCGATATTCCGCTGTCAATTGAACATATGCGCTATTATGCCGGCTGGGCGACGAAAATAACCGGACAGACGATTCCTGTTAACGGACCTTATTTCAACTATACACGACATGAGCCTGTCGGAGTTGTCGGGCAAATTATCCCTTGGAACTTCCCGCTTCTGATGGCCATGTGGAAAATGGGAGCCGCCCTTGCAGCGGGATGTACGGTTGTCTTAAAACCGGCGGAACAAACGCCGCTTTCCGCTCTGTATTTGGCAGAACTGATCGATGAAGCAGGCTTCCCGAAAGGCGTCATCAACATCATTCCTGGCTTCGGTGAGACGGCCGGAGAAGCTCTGACCGATCATGCCCTTGTCGACAAACTGGCATTCACAGGGTCAACGGAAATCGGCAAAAAAATTATGGAGAAAGCGGCCAAATCGGTTAAACGGGTTACCCTTGAACTCGGCGGAAAGTCGCCGAATATCATCCTCCCTGACGCCGACCTGAAGAAAGCGATTCCAGGCGCACTGACCGGCGTCATGTTCAATCAAGGCCAAGTGTGCTGTGCGGGATCACGCGTGTTCATCCATAAAGACCAATATGACAAAGTCGTCGATGAAATGGCCGCTTATTCCAAATCGCTCCGCCAGGGTGCGGGCCTTCATGAAGACACGCAAATGGGACCGCTTGTCAGCAAAGAGCAGCACGAACGCGTCCTCTCGTATATTGAAAAAGGACGTCAGGAGGGTGCGAAAATCGCAGCCGGCGGAACATGCCCTTATGAACAGGGATACTTTGTTTCTCCGACTGTATTCACCAATGTCGAAGACGAGATGACAATAGCAAAAGAAGAAATCTTCGGTCCTGTTTTGGCGGCGATCCCTTATGAAACGGTAGATGAAGTGATCGAACGGGCCAATCGCAGCGAATACGGCCTTGCTGCTGGCGTATGGACGGAAAATTTGAAAAACGCCCACTATATCGCCGACCGTCTGCAAGCCGGTACCGTTTGGGTCAACTGCTATAATGCCTTTGACGCTGCATCCCCATTCGGCGGCTACAAACAGTCGGGACTCGGACGTGAAATGGGCTCATACGCTCTGGATAACTATACAGAAGTAAAAAGCGTCTGGATTCATACAGGCGAATAACGCAAGACATGAGTTTCTGCAGCCGCCCTGTCGATCAGGGCGGTTTTCTTTTTGTGGAAATAAACATTTATAGATACATATGGTAAAATGGATGATAGTTTAAATCGACTGGAATGATAGAATCGTGTATTCTTCCTCTCTTAGCAAAACCCTCTGGAATCAAAAAAGCTTTAGATACATATGGGCGTCACAAACAGCACAGGCTGTCGGATCGATTTTGATGACGATCATCGTCATGGTCGATGTGTTTAAGGAAACGAACTCTGTATTCGGATCGGGTCTGGTTTTGGCTTTATCCTCGTTCGGCAGTGTATTAGGCGGTGCGATGGCTGCTTTTGCTATTCAGCGCCTCGACCTGCTTCAAACAGCGGCTTGTTCAACATGGTTCAGAGCGGTCTGCGCATTATGCATCGGCTTATGCCAATCGCTGGGCTTACCCTCTTATATCATTTATATGCTGCTGTTTTTGCAAAGCTTTGTCGGCTCCTGGTATTCTCCCGCACAATTAGGTTTACTGTATCAAGCGATTAAAAAGCGCGATTACGTGGCTGCATCGGGAAGCATCGTAACGGTCAACCAGTTTGTTCAGGCAGCAGGCTGGGGGCTCGGCGGCTATTTAACCGTTTTGACCCAGACTCACACGCTGACAGTGTTTACAGCAGGACTCTTTTTCGTATCAGGGCTTTTAATCAAATTGCCTGATTTGAAAACAGCGGTTATCCCTCGCCAAAAAATCCGCACACAATCAGTCTGGCGCACTGTATACAGGAAGAAAACCGTTTTGCTGCTTACGATGATGGACATGTCAGAAGGTTTAGCAAATGCGGTCTGGACTTCCGCCGTTTTGCTGGCTTTTACGAAAGAGGTGCTGAATAAAGGAGAGGCTTGGTGGGGATTCATCAATGCCGGTTATTTTTTGGGAGCAATTTTGGGCGGCATTCTCGCTGTGCTCTTTTCCAACCAGCTCAAAAAAAGGCTTGGCCTCATGATTGTCTTGGGTTCTGTTTCAATGGGAATCACAACGCTTTTATTCGCCTATTCGTCAAATCCCCTCCTTTCGGTCATCCTCTGTATCATGATGGGTCCGCTTTATCAAGTAAGAGACGTCAGTCAGACGGTTATCCTTCAAGATACGTTGACAGATGAAGAGCGTGCACCGGTTACCGCCGCCAAAAATACCATTTTGACTGCATGGTCTGTTTTAACAATCGCCATTATGGGGGCTTTGGCTGACTTGATCGGGGTGCAAAGCGTATTTATCGCTGCCGCTGTATTATATGCCGGAACAGCCGCTGTCACATTTTTCGTACGGGATGTGAGAACGTACAGCCAGTCTGCAAGGCAGCACACGAAAGAGGAGATAGAACGATGAAGCTGCTGTGGATTTTTCTCATCAACGGTATATTTGGAGTGATCGTTTTAGAAAAAAAGAAGCTCATTTGATGACAATGGCGCAGATTGCCGGCGGCCTGTTTTCGGCGGCATTTGCAGCCGTTCAGCAAAGATTGAAAAATAAGAATGAACAAAGCGGCGCTCAGTAGAATAACATGCTGCGCGTCCTCTGATTCAGCAGAATATCAGCTCTTTGTATTCCCGCTTCAATATCCCCATAATGATTTCATCTGAGTACTGTTCATTCATATAAAGAGCCTCCCTGACCGTACCTTCCCTTTTAAATCCGGCTTTTTCATATGCTTTCAGAGCGCGCTTATTGTGTGAAAAGACTTCGAGCTGGAGGCGGTTAAGATCGAGCCTTTCGAATGCAAACTGCATGGCCAGCCGCACCGCTTCAGAACCATAGCCTTTGTTCAAATAAGCGGGGCTGTGCAAAGCGATTCTAAACCCCGCTTTTCGATTCGTCCGGTCGATGTCAATGATGGACAGATCGCCTATCAAACGATCGTCCTCCTTTAAGCAGACGGCAAAATCATAGCGCGTCTCATCGCTTGTGATTCTCTCGTAGTGCTCATAAAGGTCTTCCATCGTAAATTCGCGCGTCGTGCCCGTCATATATCTGATGTCTTCATTTTGAACAGCTTTGTAAAAGCTCTCCATATCGCCTTTTTCAACAGGTCTGAGATAAACCTTGCGGCACTCAAACATCGAACGCCCCTCCCCTGCTACTTTTGATACGCAGCAAACCAATGGTATGGCTGTATTTCCTTTAAAGATTTATAAAGCAGACGCCCATCCGGTACAGTTACAGCTGCTTTAAGATCCGGCCCCCAATAAAAAAGTCTTTCCTGGCATACCCCGCACGGCGTTAATACCTTGCATTCGGAATGTTCATCATCTCTCACAACACAAACAGAGTGCGTAATTTTTGCCTGATATTTATGGGCTTCGAGAATGGCGCCCGTTTCAATGCATAAATCGGTTGAAGCGTTGATTACTTCCGGCGCTACGCTCGTCAAGATTCTCCCGTCTTCGGTATACATGGCAGCTGCCCCGCCCCATCCGGTCGGATACCTCTTTTTGATCAATTCGACTGCGGTGTCATACAGCATCTGTTCAATATTCATTCAGCAACATCCCCCAAACATTGTTTCTAAGGTCTCTCTTTTTACAATACCTGATAATGGAACAGAGGTAAACGAAGATATTCATGATTTCCTGATCATGCTCACGCATGCCCGCGCTGACGAATGCCTCTGTATGCTCATCACATATTCAAAATCGCTGTTCTTCTGTTTTCATCCGGTTGGCATGACACATTTCCGAAATGAATACAGTAAAATGAAGGAGATGAGAAGATTGCGTTCTTTACTAGAAGACGTGAAAGCTTTCAGACAAAAGACGCTCGCAAAGCTTCAAAATAGACAGAGACCTGATGGGTCATGGCGGTTTTGTTTTGAAGGGCCCGTGATGACAGACAGCTTTTTCATTTTGATGCTGACCTCACTTGGCGATCAGGACTCTTCTCTCATCACAAGTCTTGCTGAACGAATCCGTTCGAAGCAGAGCGGAGACGGTGCGTTTCGCAATCATCCGGATGAAACGGCAGGCAATTTGACCGCGACAGTCCAGGGCTATACCGGGATGCTGGCTTCGGGGCTCTATGACCGGAGAGATGCGCATATGCAGAAAGCCGAGGCGTTTATTAAGGCAACAGGCGGTTTGAAGAATGTGCACTTTATGACGAAGTGGATGCTCGCTGC
The DNA here is from genome assembly GCF_018333035.1 of Bacillus sp. J41TS8. Classification (NCBI taxonomy): domain Bacteria; kingdom Bacillati; phylum Bacillota; class Bacilli; order Caryophanales; family Bacillaceae; genus Bacillus; species Bacillus sp. J41TS8. The sequence continues at coordinate 59,723 of NZ_BORF01000009.1, read as the reverse complement.
CAACGGGCTGTATCCATGGCCGAGAGCCTATATTCCGCTTTCGTTTTTACTGATCCCGCCCTATTTCCCGCTTCATTTTTACCATTTCAGCACATACGCAAGAATTCATTTTGTCCCGATGGCCATTACGTTTAATCGACGATTCTCTTTAAAAAACAACCAAATCGGCTCGCTTCGGCATCTGGATGAAGCCATGTCAAAAAATCCTCTCGAATGGCTGAACATCCGCTCTTTTGACGAGAGAACCTTCTATTCTTTCAATCTGCAATGGAAACAGCTCTTTCAATGGCCGGCTTATGTTCATCAGCTCGGATTTGAAGCGGGCAAAAAATATATGCTGGACAGAATCGAAGAAGACGGAACACTATACAGCTATGCGAGCGCGACCATGTTCATGATTTACAGCCTGCTAGCGATGGGAATATCAAAAAACGCCCCCGTTGTTAAAAAAGCAGTCGGCGGAATCAAAAGCCTTATTTCCTCATGCGGAGAGGAAGGCTTCCATTTGGAAAACTCAACTTCCACTGTCTGGGACACCGCGCTCATCAGCTTTGCCATGCAGGAATCCGGAATACCTGAACAACATTCTTCCATCTCATCGGCAGCGGACTACCTTCTCAAAAGACAGCATGTGAAAAAAGCGGACTGGGCGGTCTCAAACCCTCAAGCGGCACCGGGAGGGTGGGGTTTTTCACACATCAATACAAACAATCCCGATTTGGACGATACCGCTGCGGCATTAAAAGCAATTCCGTTTCAAAGGCGTCCGGCTGCCTGGAACCGGGGGCTCACCTGGCTTATATCAATGCAAAACAAGGATGGGGGGTTTTCAGCATTTGAAAAAAACGTTGACCATCCGCTCATCCGAAATCTGCCGCTCGAATCTGCCGCTGACGCAGCAGTCGATCCGTCAACGGCAGACTTGACTGGGCGCATTCTTCATCTGCTCGGACTTAAAGAGCGGTTGACAGATGACCATCCCGCAGTCAGACGCGCTCTAAGGTGGCTTGATCACCATCAGGAAGCTGACGGTTCGTGGTATGGCAGATGGGGCGTCTGCTTTATTTACGGGACATGGGCCGCACTCACCGGAATGAAAGCCGTCGGAATTTCCCACAATCACGCGTCTGTCAGAAAAGCGGTCTCCTGGCTTAAATCGATCCAGCTTGAAGACGGAAGCTGGGGAGAATCTTGCAAAAGCTGTGAAGCGAAGCGTTTTGTCCCTCTTCACTTTGGAACAGTTGTTCAATCTTCATGGGCGCTGGAGGCGCTTTTGCAATATGAGCGTCCGGATGACCCTAAGATCTTAAATGGGATTCGTTTTCTCACCGCTGATCACGAAAGCTCGCCTGAGCGACTCGAATACCCGACGGGAATCGGTCTGCCGAAACAATTCTACATCCGCTATCACAGTTATCCTTTTGTGTTTTCATTGCTCGCTTCAAGCGCATTTATTAAAAAAGCGGAAATGAGGGAGACATATTGAATGCTTACAAAGAAAAAATAGCGTCATGGGCCAAAGGTCTGAAAGACCAGATGAAAGATGATCCTTCTATAGTAAGCCAGTTAGAAAAACTTTTTCAATCACTGGATGATCCTCGTGCGACCGAACAGGAATGGTATGAACAGGCAGAAGCCGTGTATCAAGCCATCTCCCGCAGTGATGCGTCTCAAGCAGGCCGGCAGCCATTCAGAACAGTGCCGATCGGAGGCCATCGCCTGCCAAGCCTGCCCTACTCTTATTCAGCCCTTGAGCCTTATATTTCAAGAGAAATTATGTTTCTTCATCATACAAAACATCACCAAAGCTATGTCGACGGCTTGAACAAAGCTGAAAAAGAACTGCAGAAAGCAAGGCAAACCAAACAATTCGACCTTGTAAACCACTGGGAAAGAGAGCTCGCCTTCCACGGAGCCGGGCACTATTTGCACACGATATTTTGGTACGCGATGCATCCAAAAGGAAAAAGGCGGCCGACAGGCGAATTGCTGGAAATGATTAACCGTTCTTTCGGCAGCTATTCGGCCTTTAAAGAACAATTTTCCGAAGCGGCGAAAAAGGTGGAAGGCGTGGGCTGGGCGATCCTTGTCTGGGCGCCTCGCTCACACCGCTTGGAAATTCTGATCGCAGAAAAACATCAGCTGATGAGCCAATGGGATGTGATCCCCCTTCTCCCGCTCGACGTATGGGAACACGCATACTACCTTCAATATAAAAATGAAAGGGCAAAATACGTCGATAATTGGTGGAATGTCGTTGACTGGAGAGAACCTGAAAGGCGGTTTGCGACAGCAAAGCGCGTTCTATGGGAGCCCTTCTGATTCAAATTCAATGGCGGGACTTCAACTACTGAAGTCCTCTTTTGTTTCGGTAGTTGCGCCCGACATCGGCCTCCCCGTCATCAGAGATGAAAAAGACTTGCCTCAAAAAGCGGACAAGCGCTTCCTCTCGCGCCTTTCTTACATGAATGCTTCCCGGCACCATGCAGTCGTCGACACTGGCCGTATCGAGCCGAGTACCGATCCCTTATCACTGTCGATGCGCATCCATGTTTCCTCTACCATATGTAAAAAGATAACGTATAAAAGTTTCCTGTTTATCCTCAGGATTTTCAAAACTGATACACGGAGATGCTTGAGTAGATTCAGAAGAGAAATCCCGCATCCGTGCACCTTTTTGAACCTGTTATTATGATAATCCCCTTATGGAAAAGCGAATCCGCCATACTCTATCAATATATCCCAAATTTGCGCCTTAAGTATGAAATGTGAACATTTTTTGATTTATTTGGAAAATAGTCGTTTTTCCTCATTCTTCTAATTCTAAAAATCGTTAAGCTATTCTACAAGAAGGGAGGGAATAAATGAACAAGGTGTCGATGTTTGTCTGATTCAGCTGGTCAGTTTTTTGAAAAATGGAAATTTATTTTAGGAGGGTTAATCATGAAAAAAATGTTTGCTTTCTTTACAGCCTTCATGCTCGGTTTGACTTGTCTCCCGTACTTATCAGAAGCGAAAGAATCAAAACATACGGACAGTGCTGTTACAACCTTACCTTCTATGTCTATACCCACATCTCTCAATCAGTCATTGGACCAGGAAAAACAACAGTTTAAAACTTCCGCTATTAATCTCAACATCGGCCTCGATCTCTTAGGAATCGGAAACTCGATTAGAGATGCTATCGTCCAAAGCAATAACCGCAGCGGTTTCGTCAAAAACTGCATGGAAACTGCTTTTTACTCTGCAGGGCAAAGATATAATGTCATGGTGTTCAACTTAAGCCAAGGCTATCATAATGGTTTAAGAGGAGTAAAATTTTATGGATCTGCCAACTATCATGGCGTGATTTACGGCATTTGGGTATTTGAAAGCGGACAATTTACAAACCAGGGAGATGGCGGCTGGATTAACTGGGCCTTTAAAGGTTGGTTTGATCGAAACGGTCAAACTGTAACATTCCGCAAGCCTTAATCAAAGTCAAAGTATCCCCCTCTTCTGCCTGCCGGTAAAATCGTCAAAAACGAATTCATCGGCAGGCTTTTTTAATATGTCTGCGCAGAAAAAAGTCGATTTTTTCCTGCCCCCTTTATTAAACCGATCATACCGCGATGCTTATCATTAGCGGCACTCAAACTGTCTGCATGAAAAAAAGGCCGGATTTGTCCGGCCTTATAAACCATTCAATCTTAGAATACGCCAATGACGTCCAAAAAGACGACAATAATGACGATCGGAGCGGCGTAGCGGATCAGCAGAAGCCATGCCGCAAACCATTTTCTGCTAATTTTAGAGCCCTCTTTCAATTCGGCAAACAGCTCGTCTTTCGGGATTTTGAGCGGCACAAAAACGGCGATGAGCAAAGCGCCGAGCGGCATTAAAATATTGCTGACAAGGTAATCCGCCGCATCAAAAATCGATAGATTAAAAATCGATACATCCTGAAGCACGCCGTATGATAATGCTGAAGGAATTCCGAATAGGAAAATCGCAATTCCTCCGGCCCAAGCGAAAGCCTGTCTTTTTTTAGGATCCCCTTTTGACAAGGAAGAAACAAGGATTTCAAGCATAGAAAATGCGGACGTCAGTGTAGCAAATAAAAATAAGAGCATAAACGCCAATAAAAAGACGATTCCTAAAGGCATCTTATGAAAGACTGACGGCAGCACATTAAATAACAGCATCGGGCCGGCATCAGGAGATAATCCGAATGAAAAAACGGCCGGAAAAATCGCAAACCCGGCAAGAATCGCTACAGATACATTGAGCAAAGTCACTGAAACGGCCGACTGTACAAGGTTTTCTTTTTTCGATAAATAAGAGCTGTACGTTACCATAACGGAAACACCGACACTCAGCGAGAAAAAGGATTGTCCAAGCGCAAACAGCACCGTTTTGGCTGTGATATGGGAAAGGTCAGGTTTTAAGAAAAACTCCAATCCTTCCATTGAACCGGGAAGTGTGAGCGAACGGATGATCAACAGCAGAAAAATAATGAACAGAGCAGGCATCATAAACTTGCTCGCTTTTTCAATTCCGCTTCTGACTCCTTTGGAAACGACAAGGATCGTTATCATGATAAATGCAAACTGGCTCGCAAGAACGAGATACGGATTTGCAATCGTCTCCCCGAAAAGACCGGCATAATCCGTACTTCTTGACAGTTCACCGGTCAGCCCTTTAATAATGTAAATGATGATCCAGCCGCCGACAACACTATAGAAAGACAGCAGAATGAAACACGTGATAATGCCGAGGCGTCCAATCCAGTGCCAAAGCGAGCCGGGCGCCAGCTCCTTATAGGATTCAACGGCATCTTTTTGAGTCTTTCTGCCGATAATGAACTCCGCCATTAATAACGGAAGCCCAATCAATAAAGTAAAAAGAATAAACATAAGTAAAAATGCTCCGCCGCCGCTTGTTCCGGCGACATAAGGAAACTTCCATATCGCGCCGAGCCCGATTGCCGAGCCGGCCGAAGCTAAGATAAATCCAAGCTTTGATGACCATATATTTTGTTTATTTTCCACTTAAGCACCTCTTCTTCTCGGTCTAATTGCATATGGCTACAAACTATCATTTTAAAAAGCATAAACGAATTCGTCAAGGTTTTCAAACATTTCTTTCAGTTTACATAATAATATTATTTAAAACAAATACGCATTTTACTAGTATTGAATTATTCAGAATATTAATTATAATAAGAGAATGTTATATTTTCTACAGATGTGAGGAGCTGGACTTATGAGTTATTTGATCAAAATCAGTCAATTTGCAGGAAAAACGTTCGCCATTTGGGTGATTCTGTTTGCGGTTCTCGGCTTTGCCTTTCCGACGCAGTTCACCTGGATTATCCCTTATATTACCATCCTGCTTGGCGTGATTATGTTTGGCATGGGATTGACATTGTCAGCGGACGATTTTAAAGAGCTGCTGAGACGTCCCCTGCATGTGCTGATCGGTGTGATGGTTCAATATACGGTCATGCCGCTGCTCGCTTTCGGACTGGCCTATGGACTCGGTCTTCCCTCTGAAATAGCGGTTGGGGTCATTTTAGTGGGATGCTGCCCCGGGGGAACGGCATCAAACGTCATGACATTTTTGGCGAAAGGGAATATCGCCCTGTCAGTGGCGATTACAACGGTTTCCACATTGCTTGCCCCTTTTTTAACGCCGTTTCTCATTTTATTTTTCGCAAAAGAATGGCTTCCAGTATCTCCGGGCTCGCTGTTCGTGTCGATTTTGCAGGCCGTGCTGTTCCCGATTATCGCCGGGCTGATCGTTCAATTTTTCTTTAAAAAACAAGTGAAAAAAGCTGTGCAGGTGCTTCCGCTCGTCTCTGTTCTCGGCATCGTCGCCATCGTCTCCGCGGTCGTCGGAGGCAACCGGGAAAACATTATTCAATCGGGGCTGTTGATTTTTGCGGTCGTCATTCTTCATAATGGCCTCGGGCTTTTCCTTGGCTTTGTTTTGGCAAAGTGCTTTAAAATGGATTATGCATCACAAAAAGCCGTAGCCATTGAGGTCGGGATGCAAAATTCGGGTCTCGGCGCGGCATTGGCGACGGCGCACTTCTCCCCTCTTTCCGCTGTTCCGAGCGCTGTTTTCAGTGTCTGGCATAACCTTTCAGGCTCATGGCTTGCGACATATTGGGGCAAAAAAACAAATAAGCAGAAGAATGACAATCATTCTCCTGCCCCGCAGATGATAAACAAAAAGCTTTGACCGTACATGCGGCCAAAGCTTTTTTCTTGATTTAACCTTCCAACAGAAGCTGTTCAGGATCTTCAAGCAGATTTTTAATCGTAACCAGGAAGCCGACCGCCTCTTTACCGTCGACGATCCGGTGGTCGTACGATAATGCAATGTACATCATCGGGCGGTTTTCGAAACGCTCTTCATCAATTGCCACAGGGCGCAGCTGGATTTTATGCATCCCTAAAATACCAACTTGCGGACTGTTCAAAATCGGAGTCGATAACAGTGATCCGAACGTTCCTCCGTTTGTGATTGTAAAGGAGCCGCCTTGAAGCTCGTTGAGCGACAATTTGTTATTTCTCGCTTTCTTCGCAAGCTCTCCGATATCCCTTTCAATATCTGCAAAGGTTTTGCGGTCTGCATCGCGCACGACCGGTACGACGAGGCCATCCGGCGCAGCTACAGCGATTCCGATGTCATAGAATTTTTTGATCACAAGCTCGTCACCTTGAATTTCCGCATTGAGGAGCGGATATTTTTTCAGCGCGGCGACAACAGCTTTTGTAAAGAATGACATGAATCCGAGCTTCACATCATGCTGCTCAAGGAATTGATCTTTTCGGCGTTTCCTTAGGTTCATGACCGCCGTCATGTCCACTTCGTTGAATGTCGTCAGCATAGCGGCGGTGTGCTGAACTTCAACGAGGCGTTTGGCGATCGTCTGTCTCCGGCGGGACATTCTTTGACGCTCTACCGGTTTACCTGCATTTTCGGTTTGTTTAGCGGCCGGCGCCTGTGTTTCGCGTTTTGGTTCAGGCTGAGCTTTTGGCGGCTGCTCGTTCTTCTGATAAGATTCAACATCCTGCTTTCTGACCCTTCCGAGCGGATCACCGGTAGGAATCTCCGATAAATCGATGCCTTTTTCACGGGCGAGCTTTCGGGCAGCCGGAGAAGCGATTGTTCTTGTTTTGGATGTATCCGCCTCATCGTTCGCGCTTTCGCGAGGTTCGGCTGTCTTTTCAGACGAGGCTGCCTTCTCTTCCGGAGCGCCGGCGCTTTCTTGAGCGTCAGCTTGAGGAGCCGTTGATTTGCCTCCTTCGCCTTCGCCTTCTGAAATCGTTCCGATTATTTCGCCGACCTGAACCGTGTCACCGGAATCTTTCAGCACTTCCTGAAGAACGCCGGACTGCTCTGCCGTCAATTCAACGTTGACTTTATCAGTCTCAAGCTCAAGCAGGAATTCCCCTTGTTCTACATAATCTCCCGGTTGTTTCAGCCATTGGGCTATCGTTCCTTCTGAAATTGATTCCGCTAATTCAGGTACTTTAATTTCCGCCATTTTTTAGTTCCCCCTTAATTTTTGCGAGTCAAGCTATCAGATACAATGCGTTCCTGTTCCTTTTTATGAACCGTCGGATCCCCTTCTGCCGGACTTGAACGTCTTCTTCTGCCAATATAGCGGACCTTCACGTCCTTTGGAGCAATCTCTCTTAAATAAGGCTCAATATAGTTCCATGCACCCATATTTTGCGGTTCTTCCTGTACCCAGACAATCTCCTCCAAATTCGGGAGTTTGCTGAAGATCGCTTTAATATGCTTTGCAGGGAACGGATACAGCTCTTCAACCCGTGCAATGTGCAGCCAATCTTTTTCACCTTCCATTTTATTGAAATGGCTGCTGATGTCAATCGAAACTTTACCGCTTGAAAGGACGAGGCGCGTCACTTTGTCATACTGATGGGAAAGTCCTGACATTTCATAGACCGGCTTAAAGTTACTGTCGCTGAGCTCCTGCACTTCTGACACGGTATTCGGATTTCTCAGCAGGCTTTTCGGCGTCATGATGATCAGCGGGCGGATCTCCTCGCGAAGGAGCATCTTCGCCTGCCTTCTTAAAATATGGAAGTACTGGGCAGCGCTCGTCAAGTTGGCGACAGTCCAGTTGTTTTCCGCCGCCAGCTGAAGGAAGCGTTCCGTTCTTCCGCTTGAATGCTCAGGTCCCTGCCCTTCATAGCCGTGCGGCAAGAGAACAACGAGCCCTGATTTTTGTCCCCATTTCGCTCTTCCTGCAGAAATGAACTGATCAAAGTACACTTGCGCCGCGTTTGCAAAGTCGCCAAACTGCGCTTCCCAGATCACCATCGTTTCCGGCGAAGACACGTTATATCCGTATTCAAAGCCAAGGACGGACCCTTCAGAAAGCGGGCTGTTGTGAACCGCAAATGACGCTTTCGTATCTGCAAGGTGATGCAGTGCGATGAATTCGTCCCCTGTCTTGCTGTCGTGAAGGACAAGGTTGCGGTGTGCGAATGTGCCGCGTTCTGAATCCTGCCCGGTCAGCCTTAGAGGCGTGCCGTCTTTCAAAATGGACGCAAAAGCCATTGCCTCTGCTAGCGACCAGTCGACTTTTCGGTCATCGTCGAACGCTTTGGCGCGCCTTTCGAGGATTCGCTTCAGCTTATCGAAAACGTTGAAGTTTTCAGGCCATGAAACAAGCTCCTGATTGATTTTGCGCAACGTTTCAACATCAACCGACGTGTCAACATCAGGAAAACCGTTGGAAACAGGCTCGGGAAGAACGATTTCATGCGTCATGTCTTCCTTCTTGGCCGGCACTTTGCGATAGGCTTCTTCTAAACGCTTCATGACAGCGTCCCCGATTTTGTCGACGGTTTCTTTATCGACGATCCCGTTATGAATCAGCTTTTCAGCAAAGATGTTCTTGACGGTCGGGTGCTTTCTGACCGCATCATACAGCATCGGCTGCGTTGCAGACGGCTCATCCATTTCATTGTGGCCGAAACGGCGGTAGCCGATCAGATCGATCAAAAAGTCTTTGTTGAAAGTCATGCGGTATTCAACAGCGAGCTGAACTGCTGAAAGGCATGCTTCAGGATCATCCGCATTGACGTGGACGATCGGAATTTCAAAACCTTTTGCAAGGTCGCTTGCATATTTTGTCGATCTTGACTCATTGCTTTCCGTCGTAAAGCCGATCATGTTATTGGCGATAATGTGAATCGCTCCGCCCACCTGATAGCCTTTAAGCTGGCTTAAATTCAGCGTTTCCGCGACAATGCCTTCCCCTGGGAATGCCGCATCGCCGTGAATCAGAATCGCCAGCGATTTTTTGACGTCTTGAACCGGATAGCCGCTCTCCGTTCTCGTTTCCTGGGCGGCTCTTGTCGAACCCTCAACGATCGGATCGATGAACTCCAGGTGGCTCGGATTGTTCGCGAGCGCAATGCGCGCCGTTTTCGTATGCTCATCCTGAATCTGACGGTTGGCGCCGAGGTGATATTTTACGTCACCCGTCCAGCCGTAATTGATCCCTGTCGAACCTTCCGACGGAACGAGATCCTTGTTCGGCGCATGCTGGAATTCAGAAAAAATGATTTCATAAGGTTTTCCGAGCACATGCGCAAGAACGTTCAGGCGGCCCCTGTGCGCCATACCGATATTAACGTTTGTCGTACCTGCCGAAACGGACTTGGCGATAATATCATCCAGCATGGGAACAAGCGCATCAAGTCCTTCTATTGAAAAGCGTTTTTGCCCGACAAAGGTTTTGTGGAGAAACTGTTCAAGGCTTTCAACTTCTGTCAGCCTTCTTAAAACTTCCACCAGCTTTTCTTTCGATTTCGGGGCGAATAATTGCCCGGATTCGATCTTTTTCATCAGCCAGTTGCGCTCTTCAAAAATGTGCACATGGTCAAATTCAAAAGAAATCGATTTTTTGTATGTGTTTCTCAAGTACTGAATGGCTTCTAAACCGTTTGTTACTTCTTTAGGGGCATCTTTGCATAGGACAGACGCCGGAATTTTTTTCACATCCTGCTCAGTTAACCCGTACTCAGCAAGAGGAAAAAGCTCCTGTTTCTCTTGTGTTTTTCTCAGTGGATTGACGGAAGCGTTTAAATGGCCATAGGTTCTAATATCTTCTGCGAGTTTTATCGCTGATGCGATTTTTTGAATAGATCCAGCCGTGAAATCTGCCTCTTCGTTTTTTAGAGAGGCGGCCCTTATATCGCCCGGGGGAGCTCCAAGTTCGTCAAACATCTCTTTTAAATCAGCATCCAAGCTTTCTGGATCCTTGACGTATTGATCGTAAAGCTCCAGCACATAGCCGAGGTTCGGACCGTGAAATTCTTCCCAAGTCATTCTTTGTTTCATACTATTTTGAAACATTTGAACATTACCCCCAACCTAATAATCAAGTGAATGATTCACTATCTTAATATATCTTCTGAACCTTGCGCCCAGAAATATGTAATAAAAACGCTTCCACGTACATTTTACCACTGTTTCTCATTTGTTTCTACACAGATTGTTCAAATAAAATTAAAAAATCATCTTGAAAAATAAAAAATTTTATAATTTTGAACTTTCAGACCGGATTCTCTTAAATCGGCTCATTATTTATTCACATATTTCCCCTGACCGTCTATTTTTTAACATCCCGATGTGCTCCGCAAAAAATTAAGTTGATAAAAATAATAAAAATTTCAATATTTCACTGTGTTTCTACGATAAAAAACAGATGGCCGCGAGTATTGCTGCCATCTGTCATATCTATCGTATACTTTTGTTCAACAGCTTTTTTAAAAGCGGGTACAGAACATCGGGAAGCTGATCGACGTCCGGGACGAAAAGGCTGTACTTTCCGTACATATCCTGTATCGTCTTCACTTGCGATTCTTCAATTTCGCTGTTTGATAAAAATACGTTGATGACTTCGATATTTCGTTTCCGCGCTTCCATAACGGCTTCATGTGTATCGACAATCCCGTTTTGTTCATAATCGAATGCAGCCGGCTCCCCGTCTGAAAAGACGATCAGGAACTTCTGAGCTTCGCTTCTTTGAACAAGCATCTTCGTCATCTGTCTGATCGCATATCCGTCCCGGTTGTCTTCCTCCGGTTCAAGCTGCATGACATGCGGTCCGGCGCCTGCTTTTAAGGAATCCGCAAAAGAGACGACCGTATGGAAGTAATTGGGCTGGCTCGTCTCTGTCGCATCGTTCGTATCTTCCCAAAAACCGACGATTTGGTGAGGAACAGCAACAGATTTAAGCGCTTCGTGAAACAGAACAATGCCCCGTTTCGTCTCCGCCATTTTGTCATGCATGCTTGCTGAACAGTCGACGAGCAATGTAAACACGGCGTCGATCTCTGTTGACGGCTCTTGCTTTTTATAGAACAGGCGCGGATTGCGCTCTGTAAAGTAGCGGAGCAGCTTATTGTTCAATCTGCCTGCATGCAAATCGGTTCTCGGGAGCGTTTTTTTATGCTCGAGCGTTTTTTGAATCATCTGTTTGAGCCGTTTTTGATACGATTCAATTGTTTTGGCTTGAGCCTGGTAGTCTAATATGTCTTCGTTAGAAGGTTTTTCCGGAGGCTTCATCACCGAAAACGCATAGCGGTTTTCTTTGCCGGCTGGTGCGGCGCCGCCGTTCGGCTCATCTTGAACAGATTCAAGCGATTCAAGTTTTGAATAGTCTTTTCTTTTCGTCTGCTTCGCCGTTCCCTGAACAGACCCGAGCGCTTGGTCGCCGTCTTCTCCTTCTCTTAAAGCGCCGCCGGAAATATCGGTTTTTGCGCCGTGCTCCAAATCAAACTGGAGAAAGCTTTTCGCCGGGGCTTCCGTTTCTCTGTGCCAAGTCGGCATTTCTTCTTCGTGAACTTCCTCGTCACCCGCACTTTTTTCTTCAAGCGTCAGATCCTCGCTCAGCTTCGGTTTTGCTTTCAAATCTTGAAAAAGCTCTTCTTCGTCAACTTGGTCGTATTCCAGTTCCGGAAAAAAGAAGTACGTATTCAGCATATCCTTTTCGAGCACCTCTTCGAAACCTTCCATCAGCCCGCTTACAATCGAGACGATGTCAGCAGTTGAACGCGCTTCGAATACGCGGGCGAGCTCGGCTTCTATAAATCCTTTCATCGGATCGACCGATTCATGGATAGCCGGTATCTCATCAAGCGGCGATTCCGCGGTCAGCTTAAGATATACAGCGCAAAACAAAGCATCTGTAAAAATGCTCCGCTCCAAATTCAGCGTCAACTGGGTCGCAAAGTGTTTCCGGTACATTGATTTCCGGTTTGAAAATACCGGTTTTGTGCCGGGGCGCTCCCTCTTGATGGACTCTTCGATTCTGATGTCTTCAAAAAGCATAAACAACTGTTTTGCCAAACTCTTAAACTGATATTTCCGAGCCGCGTCAAGCATGCGGGAAAAGTCTTTCATCGAGCTGTAGCGGGAGCCGATTGACCGCAAGTAGACATCACTTTTCAAACCGTCTACCATATCCCGGTGGTTCCTGTCTTTCCAAAAATGGCTCATGTAGATCTTTTTCTCAAAAGGATTGTAATAAGACTGAACCCCGTACTCCACTTCAACCTGATCGCTTTTTGCGAGCGTTTTCGCCAGATCTGTCAGCTCCATAAAAAGCAGAGAGTCAATCTTGCTGTCATTGAATTTAATAAACTTCATAAAAAAACCCTCATTCGAACAAAGTTTGGGCAATATTTCGGACCGCCGCTTTTTCGCGTTCATCATCAAGCTTTTCAACGATGCCCCGTTCGATCGCTCGCAGCGGCGGAATATACGTCGACAAGTCGCAAGTATCGAGAAGCGCTCTGATGGAAGCGGCCTCTTCAGAAACCTGTCCATTATGAGCCTGCGTCATTAAGTCCGATGACAGGGTGACAAAGCGGTTCAGCAGCTTCTGATTTTTCAGTTCGGATTGTGTTTCAAGCACCCGTTTCAGCAGGTCACCTTTAATGTAGGGCACGTCGATAATGACAAACCGGTTTTTCAGCGCTTCATTCAACGGGACCGTTCCGACATAACCTTCGTTTATCGCTGCAATCACGCCGAATCCCTCTTTCGCTTTGATGACGTCCCCCGTAAACGGATTGGTCATCATTTTCCGGTAATCGAGCACCCCGTTTAAGATCGGCAGCGTTTCCGGTTTCGCCATGTTGATTTCGTCAATATATAGGAAATGGCCGTTGTTCATCGCTTTTGTCACGGGACCTTCGATAAATTCAATAGAGGCGTTCCCGTCGGTGTTTTCAATCGTTTTGTAACCGACAAGCGCCTCTGCATCAAGGTCCACAGAACAGTTGACACTGTGCATAGGTTTTTGAAAATAAGCGGAGAGCGTTTCGGCAAGTTTTGTTTTTCCGGAGCCTGTCGGGCCTTTTAACAAAACGTTTTTTCCGAGTGACAGCGCGATCATCGCGTCATAGAGAATGGCGCTGTCTTCCGCTTCATAACCGGGCGTTCCAATCAATGATTGGTATTCCGCGGCAACAGGTTTGGCGGCAGACTGAATCAGCCGCTCTTTTATTTTTTCAGGCAGCTCTAGTTCATGCAGATCATATTTCATGTGTTGTAAAATTCCTTTCTCAAAGCGTCTTCTGTATGTAAGTATACTAGAAAAGATGCGCTGCCCTCAATATAAACGGCTTCCATGCGCCGATTCACTTTTTTCCGGTGTTCGTCAGCGCTCCGCAAACCATCCGGGCTCCGGAGTTTCCGGATGGATTTGTCAAATCATCATCCTGATGCTCATGAATGATGAAAGCACTTCCATCATGATCAAGCAAGCTGAACTTGCTTTTCTGATCGAGGGTGACGTCCGGCGCATTTACGATGACGTCGACTTTGCCGTCGGCTCCGACTTCAATATTCGGCAAATCACCGGCATGCGGTCCTTTCGGATTGTGAAAGCCGTGCTCCTTTTGGTCAGGATTGAAATGAGCACCCGCACTTTCAAAATCAGGCTTTTTACACACGCCCGTTTCATGAATATGAAAAGCAAGCATTCCCGGCGGCAGATCATGGACGCTGACTCTTATATCAAGGCCTTCTGCAGCAGATTCAGACACTTCTATAAAACCGGTCTCCGTACCGTCGCGTTTGATCAGCGGTATTTTTAATGGCTGTGTCATCGCTTCAAAAGTTTCTTTATGTTCCTGTTCGGCATTTTTTTGCTCGATTTCTTTCTGCTGGTTGCATGCAGCTGCCAAACAAACAGCCATACATGTGAGCAATATGTACTGTAATGTTCTCAAACGGCTTCCCCCTTCGCTTTTCTTTTCAGTTTAGACAATGAAGAGGGGCATTAAACCTGTCCTTACCATCCTGAAATCACGCAAAAAAAAAAGCCATATAAAATGGCTTTTTTAAAATGAATACCGTTTTGCGCCGAGATAGCGCTGTTTCCAGTAGGAATTGTTCATGTCGCTGACGGTGACACCGGAATCGTTGGCATTGATAAACTTGTTGTTTCCTAAATAAATGCCGACGTGTGAAGGGCCCGCTTTATATGTTTGGAAGAAAACGAAGTCTCCTCTTGAAGGCTGGCTGACTGGCGACATGATGTTCCAGTATCCGGCTGCGCTCAGCCTTGAGACAGATGTGACTTTGTTCAACGTGTAATAGATGAATCCGCTGCAGTCAAAGCCTGAAGGGTTGTTGCCTCCCCATCTGTAAGGCACGCCGATATGCTTTTCTGCTTCCGCAATCATTCGTTCGACCTTTGCGCTTGTCGAAGTGCCGGTTGAAACTGAAGAGTTCGGCGAGCTGGAAGACGGGCTGCCAGATGATCCGGAAGTCGATGCACCGGAGATTTTAAGCTTCTGGCCGACTTGCAAAACATCTGTTTTTAATTGATTAGCCTCTCTGATGCTTTGGACTGTCACCTTCATCGAATTTGCAATTTTCCAGAGAGAATCCCCTGGTTTAACCGTGTAAGTGGTCGTTTTTGAACTGCTGCTTGTGTTCGTTTTACTTGATGAAGAACTTGAAGACGAACCAGAAGATGGTTTGCTTCCGCTGGAAACCGTTCCTTTCACTTTAAGAACCTGGTTCGGGTAGATCGTGTCCGACTTCAAGTTGTTCAGCGTTTTAATTTCGGCGACTGTCATATTCAAACTATTGGCAATTTTCCATAAAGAGTCGCCCAATTTGACTTTGTATGTGCTGCTTGAACTGCTTGCACTTTGCGAGCTTGAGGATGAGCTGGATGATTTCGAACTGGAACTTGAGCCGGAGCTGGAACCGGTGTTTTTCGCGCTTCCTTTAATGACCAGCTTTTGTCCCGGGTAAATCATATCGCTGCTCAGCCCGTTTAAGTTTTTGATCTCTTTTACGGTTGTTTTGTAGTCTTTGGCAATCAGCCACAAGGAATCTCCTAATTTTACCGTGTAAGTTGACTTGGCAGTGCTTGAGCTTGAGCTGGAACTTGCGGATTTTGTCTGTGAGCTGCTTGTTGACTTGCCGTCCGGTACTTTTAAAGTTTGTCCGACATAAATAACTGTAGATGAAAGATTGTTGGCTGATTGAAGTGCCGAAACACTGGTATTGTAATCAGCTGAAAGCTTCCACAGTGAGTCTCCGCTTTTCACCTTGATGGTTTGGGCTTCTACCGGTGATGCCGCCAATGAAGTTCCAACTACCGCAGAGGCCGCCAAACCTACTGCTATCTTCTTCTTCATAACCTTTTAACCTCCCGTTTCATTTTCGTTCTCTCTATGTATGCCATTACATTTGCTATTGCTTAAGACTTTATCCGGCCGATCAGACAGGTGATCTGATCACCATATGTATGACCTTTGGCCGAAAGCCCCCTTTTATATTCTTAAGCAAAAAATGCAATTCACGATTTGTATCGGTCTATTTTATATTTTTTTAATAGTCTTTTTGTTTTTTTACAAATTTCTCATTAAAAATACAGACTGATAGACATATTGACAAAAATCAATACTTTT
The DNA here is from genome assembly GCF_018333035.1 of Bacillus sp. J41TS8. NCBI lineage: Bacteria > Bacillati > Bacillota > Bacilli > Caryophanales > Bacillaceae > Bacillus > Bacillus sp. J41TS8. Next base: position 43,752 of record NZ_BORF01000009.1, on the reverse strand, counting down.
TTTCGCGCGCTCGAGATGCCTTATGCTTTTTTTGCAAAGGTTTGCGTTTCAATTTTTCAGAAATACGATGATCAGTTGTTTTAAAATCAGAGGTTCATGGTGAAAAACAGCGAGAAGGAGTTGACTGGATATGCTGCATGTGCTGAAACAGCCCGAATAGACGCCGTAACATGCGGATTTCCGTACCGTTTTACAGCCGCTTTCTTTTTCTCTCGGATCAAACGGTCAACAGATGGACAAGCCAGCATTCAAGTTGAGGATGTAAAAACTGTGTATTCATATTCATTAGTTTACCGGAAATCGCCGATCAATCCTCATCTATTGCCTAATCAAAAAGCAAAGATCAGGATCACTCATACATTTCTACATTTCAGCACAAATTCCTCCAAGAAACCATAAATTGACTATATCACACATTTTTTTTGCCAACATCCGGAATTGGGAGCATCTTTTATTTAGATCGAACGGCGTTTTACTATTTCATTTATAGATTCTTTTTTCCCGTCTTAATGTAACGATAATTAGAAAAAATAAAACTTAATGCTCATTATTTTTTGTATATTAATAGTCTTAATAGACTATTAAAGCACATAAAAAACTTCCGGTTGATTACCGCCGCTTTCATGCATGATTCTTCCTTTTATGGCGCATTTTAAGACATGGAGGTGAATCTTCTTGGCCATTCAAAAAATATGTCAATATTTATGTACATGTTTAGGAATCCTTTCTCTTTCCTTTATTTATGTGCAAATGTTTAAAAAAACAAAACAGACGAAAAAAGATTGAACAGACATTTATTGCATTTTATACATAACGTGTTATAATTTCTCTCGTTATCCAAAAGAAACGGGGAACTGATATGAGGGAAACAAAGGATTTGCGGGAGAAAACAAGACAGTTTTTAACGATTTTAATTCCGATTTTGATTACGCAAGCGGGACTGTCGCTCATTACGGTTCTCGACACGGTGATGTCAGGCAAAGTCAGTGCCGCAGACCTCGCCGGGGTCGCAATCGGCTCGAGTTTGTGGACCCCCGTTTATACAGGGCTTGCCGGCATTTTGACGGCTGTAACACCGATGGTCGCCCAGCTGATGGGGGCCAAGCGGCAAAAGGATGTCCCTTATACTGTTATTCAATCGGTCTATGTGGCCGGGATCATCAGCATTGCTGTGATCGTTTCCGGGTACTTACTGATTGATCCGGTGCTTGAGAACCTCGATCTTGAACAGAAGGTAGCGGTTATCGCAAAGCAATATTTAATCTGCATCGGGCTCGGCATATTGCCGCTGTTTGTTTACAATGTGATGCGCTGCTTTATTGATTCACTCGGAAAAACGCGGGTGACGATGCTGATTACGCTCTGTTCTCTGCCCATTAATTTTGTTTTGAATTATTTGTTCATTTTCGGGAACTTCGGCTTTCCAAAGCTTGGAGGAGCAGGAGCCGGTATGGCTTCCGCCATCACATATTGGTGCATTTGTCTGATCTCTTTATACATCGTCCACAAAAAGACGCCGTTTCACCAGTTTAGGATTTTTGGAACATTCTATTCATTTTCTTTTGCTGAAAGTATGAAACTGCTGAAGATCGGGATTCCGATCGGTTTCGCCATCTTCTTTGAGACGAGTATATTCGCAGCTGTCACTTTGCTGATGAGCCATTTTGACACGGTCACGATCGCTTCCCATCAGGCGGCAATGAATTTCGCTTCGCTTCTTTACATGCTTCCATTGAGCGTATCGATGACGCTGACAATTGTCGTCGGCTTTGAGGCTGGAGCAAAACGGTTTAAAGACTCGAGAACCTACAGCTATCTCGGCATTTCAATAGCGGTCGGTTTTTCATTATTCACCGCACTCATCATTTTACTGTTCAGAGAGCAAATCGCCGGTTTGTATGCGGCTGACCGGGATGTGCTGCTTCTGACAAAGGACTTCTTGCTGTATGCGTTGTTTTTTCAGCTGTCAGATGCCATCGCCGCGCCGATACAAGGAGCGCTCAGAGGATATAAAGATGTCAACTACACGCTTGTTACCGCTCTCGTCTCGTATTGGATTATCGGGCTTCCGGTCGGTTTTGTGATCGGAACGTATACTTCATTCGGAGCTTTCGGGTACTGGATCGGACTGATCACGGGGCTCGCAGCCGGTGCAGTCGGGCTGTTCTTCAGGCTCAAACACATTCAAAACCGCTATATTCACACTCAAAGCGTATAAAAAGGTGCCGGGCTCATATGCCCGACACCTTTTTTGACCATTTTAATCATTCCATTGATAGGTCCAAAATGTTTCTTTTTCAAACCATGTCTCAACAACCGGCTCGCCATTGGCGAGTTTTTGCTCTATTTCTTTCATAAAGCCGCCTGTTTGAGATTTATGCGCTTTGAGCGCGTTCATTTTAATATCTGCGGCTTCTTTGATATCAAGAACGACGTCAGGCTTGCCAAGAACCTCTTCTCTGTGGTGGGTGATGGCCATGCATAAGACGCGCGGCCGGTCTTCTTTCTTTTTCCGCGATAATGCCCTGATGACCGCGGCACCGCACGCATCATGGTCAGGATGAACGCCGTGTCCCGGATAAAACGTCACAACAAGGCTCGGGTTTACATCATCGATGACAGCCTCTATTCGATCGGCCAGTTTTTCTTCATCCTCGAATTCGAGCGTTTTGTCGCGGTATCCGAGCATGCGCAAGTCCTGTACATCCATTTCCCTGCAGGCGTCGATCAGCTCTTGCTTTCTGAGCAGCGGAAGGGTTTCCCTGTTGGCAAAAAGCGGGTCTCCCATATTTCTTCCCATCTCGCCCAGCGTCAGGCACGCGTATGTGACAGGTATATCTTCTTTTCGGTTTAAGGCGATCAAGCCGGCGACTCCGAAAGATTCATCGTCAGGATGCGGCAAGATCACGAGTAAATGTTTTTTCATCTATAACACCTTCTTTTTAGACTGCAAATGGCTTTTTGCTGATTTGAAGCGAAATGGCGAGTTTGCCGCCCGGCAAATAGCCGGCGAGAAGCAATCTTCCTTCATCATCAACCGTATAATCCGTCAGGCCTTCGGCGTAGATCCAGCCGTCTTCGATTTTCAAACCGGCGCGAAATGGCCCCTCACCCGTGATTTTAGCCCGGGAGCAGGTCACCTTCGCGTTTCTGATATACGCCACCACGGTCATGTTCTGCTCATCTTTATGCGCGGAATACGATCCGGTTGTCGTCTCCAAATGAATGTAAGCAGGCTGGTTTAAAAATGTTTCCAAAGAAGCCTGCACATCTTTTTTTATTATTGCTTTCATGTTACTCCCTGCTTTCTTCGTTTGTTAATAACTCCAATCGTTCCGTATGCCATTCAATCAGCTTGAGCTTCATATCTGGTTCCAATTGTGAATTCACAATGCGCCGGATTGATTGATAGTATTTTTCGTGCTTCGTCTTTCTGAGCCTTGGATGGGTGCGGAGGTCGTTCAGCTCATCATCAATCGCCCGATGAAGCGCCTGCCTGCCCTCTCCGTCCATCGTCCGGTTTTTCCAAAGGGTTTTATACGCCCGGAAAAGCTCTAATTCGTCTGCCATGACGGAATAACCTCCGAATTGCTTCAATAATGTTTAATTATACATAATCGGTGCTTATTGAAAAGAAAAAGGGCTTACGGATGAAAGGAATTTTTTCTTTTCAAAAATACTTTCTCCGGTTTCTTCCATTGAAATTGCGAAAGTGTAAACAAAATCAGCGCCGCCCATATGCAGGTAAACGTAAAGACCTTGCTGCTGCTGAACGGTTCATGGTAGACGAAAACGCCTAAGCATAATGTAATGGTCGGAGCGATATATTGCAAAATGCCGACTTGATAAAGCGGAAGTTTTTTCGCACCTTCCGCAAATAAAAGCAGCGGAATCGCGGTTAACACTCCTGCCAAAAACAGCAGCACCATCATGCCGATGCTCCCTGAAGCGGCTTGAGCCTTTTCCGGATGGCTGAAGAACAGCAGGTAGATCGCTGCAACCGGAGCGATCATCATCGTTTCCAAAGTAAGTCCTATGGCGCTTGAGAGCGATGTCCGCTTTTTCGCCAGTCCGTAGAGCCCGAAGCTGAATGCAAGTATCAGAGCGATGTACGGCACGGAACCGTACTGGAAGGCGGAAATAAGCACGCCGAAAGCAGCGAGAAGAACTGCCGCTCCCTGCATCCGCGTCAGCTTTTCCTTTAAAAAGACAATTCCGAGCACGATCGATACGAGCGGATTGATGTAGTAGCCCAGGCTCGCTTCAAGAATATAGCCGTTGCTGACAGCCCATATGTAGACATACCAATTGATCGAAATCAGAACGGACGACAAAATGAGCGGTACCAATTCCTTTCGGTTTCCCGAAAGCGCGCGAAATGCTTTGACTCCGTTTTTCCACTGCCGCAAAACGAGAAGCACGCCGCACATGAAAACAAATGACCAGATAATCCGGTGCGCCAGTATATCGAGTGCAGCCGTCTGATCGAGCACTTTCCAATATAAAGGAAGGAGCCCCCACAGCAAATAAGAAAGCGCTGTGTAAATGATTCCTTTCGTTTGAGATGAATGATTCATGTCTGTTTCTTTCCTTTCTTCTCATCACTTTCCGCACTTTTTTGCATATACTGTACCGTCTATGTGAAAGGAAGTGTGATCGTGTTTGATTGGCAACGCTTTTTTCCATTTCAGCAGTTTTCCAAGGACGGATTAAAAAACGCTGACCCGAAAGATGTGGAGCAATATATCCACCACATGATGAAAAGCGTTTTCGGACCGGGGTATGCAGTTCAATTTCCTTTTCGTGACCCTCTCTCAAAAGAAACACCGGCGGCAGATGAATCTGATCCGATTGATATTTTTGAAACGACAAGCCATGTATTTGTTAAAGTACCGCTCACCAAAGAACAGCTTAACCTTCTGAAAATTAAACATACTTCACAAACCCTGATCATAGAAAACTACCCTGAAAAAGGGCGGCAGGAAAAAGTCGTTCTCCCCTCTCTAGTACGCAGAAAGGGTACGAAAGCAATATTTAAAGACGGCATTTTGGAAGTGATGTTCTTAAAAAATGAGGACTTTAACCTGTCTGAAATCGACATCACGTTTTGAAAACGGCCAGCTTGGAGAAGCAGGCTGTTTTTTTTCTTCCTGTACCATCTTAACACTAGTCCTCATGGATGATCATCTCATTTGCCTGACATCAGGCTGTGCCTTTACATTTCGACAGTGTTAGTCATTATTCCTTAAAAAGTCCCTGTAACTATTTCCTCTTTCGGCTGCTGTCAGTTAGTCCTTATAATGATAATGGTTCTCAATTTATAAAACAGGAGGATGAATATGAAAAAGAAAATCAGCCTATTGATCACAGCAATGTTTTTGACGATCCTTTGTTTTTCACCCCAAGCTTCTGCTGCATACAACTCACTGCATACGGGCTACGCCACTTATACGGGGTCAGGTTACTCCGGCGGTGCATTGCTTTTGGATCCGATTCCGTCCAATATGAAGATCACCGCTTTAAATCCGACAGATATGAATTACCGCGGAGTGAAAGCAGCTCTTGCCGGCGCCTATCTGCGGGTTGAAGGGCCGAAAGGAAAAACGACCGTCTATGTGACCGATCTGTATCCTGAAGGCGCGCCGGGCGCTCTTGACCTTTCACCGAACGCTTTTCGCGAGATCGGCGATATGAAAGACGGCAAAATCAACATTAAATGGCGTGTAGTCAAAGCGCCGATTACCGGCAATTTCACTTACCGGATCAAAGAAGGCAGCAGCCAGTGGTGGGCGGCGATCCAAGTCAGAAATCACAAATATCCCGTCATGAAAATGGAATATTACAAAGACGGAAAGTGGATCAACATGGAGAAAACGGACTACAACCATTTCGTCAGCACCAATCTCGGGACAAGTCCGCTTAAAGTCAGAATTACAGATATCCGAGGAAAAGTCGTAAAAGACACGATAAAAAAACTGCCGGAAAACGGGACGTCAAGCGCATATACCGTACCTGGAAAAGTACAGTTCCCTGACTGATCGATCCGGAAAGAATGAGACGGCGGCCAAAGGCGAAAAGATTCGCAAGCTTTGGCCGCCGCTTCATATTGGACATCCGGCATTTAGATGCCAGCAACAATTGGCTTATTGATCAATAGCCCGGTCCCGCCCCTCTGTATGGAGCTGCGCCCGGAACACCTCCGTACGGAACGGCCCCAGGAGCTGCCCCGTAGCCGTAATAAGGCGCGCCGCCGTAAGGTCCCGGGTATGGCGGCGGGTAAGCGTAAGGCCTTGGGTAGTTAAAAATCGCGCTTCCGAGAAAACCGCCCAGCAATCCGCCGACAAGCGGCGCTCCAAAACCCCAGAATAACGGGAATCTGGCCGGGTATCCGGCAGGACCTGATCTCGAATAAAGCATATGAGGGTTCATTGGCTTTTATCCTCCTTTATGTCTGCCTATAGTAAAGGTATTCATAAAGTCGGGAAACGTTTGGGCTATTCTTCATAAATCATTTTTTTTGTCATTCCGCCGTCCACTGTCAAGTTTGTACCGGTGACAAAGCGATTGTCCGGATCGGTCAAATAAAAGCATGCTTTGACGATATCCTGAGGGCGGCCGACCCTGTTTGACAAATGCTGCCCGTGGTCAATAGGCCGCAGGGCAGTATCATCCCCGGTTTCGATCCACCCCGGGGAAATGCTGTTGACGACGATCGAATCTTTGCTTAAAGACGCGGCCAATGCGTGAGTCAAAGCGATTAAGCCCCCTTTTGACGCGGCATAGGCTTCCGAGTCCGGCTCGGACATAAACGCCCTTGTCGAAGCGATATTAACGATGGCTCCGCCTGTTTTCGCTTCTTTCATTTGTTTGGCGGCTTCTCTTGCGCAAAGAAACGCGCCTTTCAAATTGGTATTCAGAACATCGTCCCATTCTTGCGCCGTCAAGTCATAAGGGGACTTCCAAACTGATCTGCCCGCGTTATTAATGAGCGCCGATATCGAACGGCCGTTTCGGGAAGCTTCCTGCATCAGCCGTTTCACATCTTCTTCAGATCCTACATCACAAACCGCAAACTGAACGCGCGCTCCGGAAGCGGTCAGCTCTTTTTCAAGCTGTTCCCCCTCTTCCTTCAGTACATCGGCAAATACGACGATAAAACCTTTTTGAGCATAGGCGGCCACCAGGTCTCTTCCGATGCCTTTGGCCCCGCCTGTAATAACGACTGTTTCTTTACTAGTCAATCCGGTCAGCTCCCTTCCGGATCGCAATGATGTTCAGCCCAGGTTTGTATCTCTTTGAGGACAGGCTCCAGCGCCGTTCCCTTGTCTGTCAATTGATAGATGACTTTTACCGGCGTTTCCGGCAGCACTTGGCGCTCGATTATTTTGCAGTGTTCGAGCTCTTTTAAACGTTCAGCCAGCATTTTTTGGCTAATCATCGGTATCATTTCGGTCAAGTCTTTAAACCGTTTAGGACCATCCAATAAAACATGGATGATCAATCCATTCCATCGTTTGCCGAGTAAAGAAAAGGCGGCTTCCATTCTAGGACACATTGTAAACCCCAATTCTCTCACCCCTCCATATCCAGTTGACAAATATAATGTGTGCTATTAAAATACTCATTAAAGTTACAAAAAGTAAGTTTCTAACTTTTTGTCTGACTCTATCATAACATGTTTAGCCCAAAGGAGGAAGTCACATGTCTTCACAAGAAAACACCGCTCTCAACATTCTGGAAGAGCGTACTTCGATTAAAGAATATGACACAAGCGTTTCCATTTCCAAAGAGGAGCTGACAAAGCTGCTGAGCGTCACAACAAAGGCTCCGTCAGCCTGGAATCTGCAGCACTGGCATTTTACAGTCTTCCACAGCCAGGAATCAAAAGATAAGCTCCTTCCAATCGCGTTCAACCAAAAACAAGTCAGCCAGGCATCTGCGGTTGTAGCTGTGCTTGGAGACTTACAAGCGAACCTGAACGGTGAAGCCGTATACGGGCCTCTGACAGAAGCAGGTTATATGACCGAAGACATTAAAAACACGCTGCTCGGACAAATCAACGGCGCTTATCAAAACAGCGGATTTGCAAGAGACGCTGCCTTTACAAACGCATCGCTCGCGGCCATGCAGCTGATGATTGCAGCTAAAGCAATGGGCTATGACACATGCGCGATGGGCGGATTTGACAAGCAAGCGTTCGTGAAAGAATTCAACATCGATGAACGCTATGTACCGGTCATGCTGATTTCGATCGGAAAACCGGTCAAACCTGCACACAAAAGCAATCGTTTTGATGTGTCTGACGTATCTACATGGCTGTAAACATGCTAAAAACCTTAGTCCCCAAAAAGGACTAAGGTTTATTTTTATGCTTTTATATGCTTTTCATACCAGATTTTCGCCTGGTCGATCTCGCTGTGTGTCAGCTGATGGCCGCCGCTTTCCCAGTGAAGGAGCACTTGGGCGCCGGCGTTTGTGAAATAGCCGGCAAGCTCGCTTGATTCCTGGGGCGGACAGAGAGGGTCTGTTTTGCCGGCTCCAATGAACACGGGCAGGCCTGTCATATCAGGGAGCTTGCGATTTCTAAACGGAACCATCGGATGATGCAAAATCGCCCCTTTCAGTACACGTTCATGACGGAACAGGAGACTTCCCGCGATATTGGCGCCGTTTGAATAGCCGATTGCGACTACCCGGCTCCTGTCAAAGTGAAATTCATTTGCGACTTCATCTAAAAACGTTTTTAATTCATCCGTCCGGTCGATCAAATCTTTCTCGTCAAACACCCCTTCTCTCAAGCGCCTGAAAAACCGGGGCATTCCGTTTTCCAGCACATTTCCCCTGACTCCGAGCAAATTTGCATCGGAATCAATCATCCTGCCGATCGGCAGAAGATCGTGTTCGTTTCCCCCTGTTCCATGCAATAACAACAGGGTCGTATCAGAATTCCCTTTCTCATATATATGATTCATTTCCTTTCACTCCTTTTCCCATTTTGTTTTCGCGATGTCATTGCGCCAGTCTTTCCAGCGGTTCATCAATCAAAAAGCCCCCGTTCGCCTCTCCTGTGTGGTGATCCCCTTCATTCTGTTTTATCTCGAATTCGAGATATTAATTATTGTAAAGTTATACTTTCGAATATGCAAGTCAGAATGGCTGTTTAAATAATTTAAAAAATCACTTTTTTCTAATAATTATCTTGTGATTAAATCTGACAACTGCTATGATTATGAACATTAAAATCGCTAAAGGAGGAAAAAAGGTGAATCAACAGCTTTTTAAATGGGTTCTGTTCATCATCCCTTTTATCGGGCAGCTTGCCTTGCTGCCATTTGTAAACCGGATTGATCCGATCGTTTTCGGACTTCCATTTTTTCATTTTTGGCTGGTGCTGTGGATTGTGCTGACACCGATGATCACATTTGCGATTTACAGATTTGAGAAAAGAAACGGAGGTTATGAGTGATGCAGGGAAATTTAACCGCGCTCCTCATTACCGCCGGCATTATTTTGACCGTGGTCTGTATCGGGTTTATCGCCGGCAGCAATAAGCAGTCGCGGAAATCGGTTGAAGAGTGGTCCGTCGGCGGAAGGCGGTTCGGAGGGCTGCTCGTCTGGTTTCTTGTAGGTGCCGACTTGTATACGGCTTACACGTTTTTAGGATTGACAAGCACCGCTTTTACAAGCGGAAGCGTCGCTTTTTTCGCGATTCCTTATTCGGTTTTGGCCTATTTCATCGCCTACTTTTTTCTGCCGAAGATTTGGAAGGTGGCGAAAGTACACCAGCTCACAACGCTGGCCGATTACGCAAGGGAACGCTTCAGCAGCAAGCTCCTGTCTTCGCTTGTTGCGATTGTCGGCGTCTTAATGCTGATCCCGTATATCTGCCTGCAGCTCAGCGGAATTCAGGATACGCTTCAAGTCGCGGGTACAGGGTTTATTAACGTCAATGTCGTCGTAATCATTTCGTTCGTCCTTGTCGCGCTTTATACGTTTTTCAGCGGCATCAAAGGTCCTACATATACCGCCATTATTAAAGACATTTTAGTTTGGGTGATGATGCTGTTTATGGTCGTTTCGTTGCCGCTCATCCATTTTAACGGCTGGACGCCGATGATTGACAAGCTGGCAAATGAAGCGCCGCATATGCTGACAATCCCTTCTGACGGACCTCGCGGAATCGCCTGGTTCATCACGGCATCGATCGTTTCCGCGTTGGCTCTGTTCATGTGGGCCCATGCGGCGACAGGCGTTTTCACGGCGAACAGCGCGGATGCACTCAGAAAGAACAGTATGTTTCTGCCGCTGTACAATATTGTATTGATTTTAGTCATTTTCTTAGGCTTTATCGCATTTCTCGTACTTCCTGATGACATTAATCCGAGATTTGCATTGCTGTATTTAATTCAAAGTTCCTACGGCGGCGTCACGCAAGGATTCGCCTATTCAACGATTGCCCTGGCAAGTCTGATCCCGTGTTCGATTATGGCGATTGGGGCGTCCAACCTGTTCGCTAACAATTTATACCGCGATTTGATCAACCCCCGCGTTTCAGGACAAAAACTGACGATCATCACCCGCTCGATGGTATTCGTCGTCATCGGCTTGGCCCTTTTATTCGGAATGCTGTTCCCGGCAGCGCTTGTAACGCTTCAGCTTCTCGGTGTATCAGGCATGGTGCAGATATTCCCTGCCATCGTCATCAGCCTGTTCTGGAAAAACCAGACGAAGGAAGCGACGATCATCGGTCTCCTCATCGGCCTTGCCGTTACATTTACCGTTTATTTGACAGGAGCCACTTTCGGCATTTACGAAGGCTTCTGGGGGCTTGCCGCCAACCTTTTGACTGTTGTCTTGTTGAATCCGTTATTTGTGAAAAATGTAAAACACAATTCTGTGATCAACTATTTGTTCCATACTAAGAAGAATGTGCAAAAAAGCGCTTGATTACTAAAAAAACCCTTACGCTCCGTGTGAGCGTAAGGGCTTCTTTTATTTCTCTTTTTTTAAGATCTCAATCGCTTTATCTAGCTGCGTATCATTGTCGGCAAGCTTATCTTGCAGCTTGCTTGTCATGCTGATTGTCGTCTCGCCCGTTAGGATGCCTGTCGCTTTCAGCTTTTGGTCTTTTTGATAAGCCTTAACGGCAGCCTCCGTCTGTGCGTCGAATGCCCCTGTCGCATTCAGCTTATAGCCGAGCGCTTGGAGCATTTGCTGGGCGGCTTTCACTTCGTCTCCGGTGCTGCCTGCCTTATACTCTTTTTTGGAATCCAGGTACGGCAGTTTGGCATAGCTTGGGAGCTCTGCTTTATATTGAGGTTTGATTCCTTTTTCGTGAATCCAGTCTCCATTTGGCGTCAGCCACTTGGCAATCGTCAGCTTGACGGTCGATCCGTCGGAGAAGCTCTCCGCATTTTGAACCGTTCCTTTTCCAAACGTATTTTCACCCACAATCGGGATGCCTGAAGACTGGTGAAGTGCTGCGGCCATGATCTCAGCGGCGCTTGCCGTTCCTCCGTTGACGAGAACGACGGTCGGCTTGTTCACTTTTCGTTCCTTCTCAGCTTTGTACACTTCTTTTTTTCCGTTTTTGGATTCAACCTGCATAATGGTTTTGCCTTTATCGACAAACAGGTTGCTCATCATAATCGCTTGGTCCATCAGGCCGCCAGGATTGCCTCTGAGGTCAAGCACGAATCGTTCCGCACCTTTTTCAGACAAGTCATCAATGGCTTTTGTCAGTTCCTTTGCGGTATTTTCAGAGAAAGACGTAATTTGGATTTCACCGATGTTGCCGTCGATCATTTTGGAGTACACCGTTTCGATCGGAATCGTATCCCGCTTAATCGTAACATCGATTTGGCCGACGCCTCCCCTGTTGAGAACAAGCTTGACATTCGTGCCTTTTTTGCCGCGGATCATTGCTGTCGCTTCGTTGACGGTCTTGCCTTTTACACTTTTGCCGTCCACTTTCTGAATTTCATCATGCGGCTTTAAGCCGGCTTTTTCTGCGGGAGATCCTTTAATAGGCGCGACGATTAGAATTTGTCCATTTTTTTCTTCTACTTGGGCGCCGATTCCTTCAAAAGAAGAGGTAATGCTTTCTTCAAAGCTTTTAGCTTCTTTCTTATCCATGTATGTTGAATATGGATCATCCAAAGCTCCAAGCATCCCTTTAATCGCCCCGTCAGTCAGCTTTTCATCGTCTGCATTTTGATAATAGTCGCTCTTGATTTTGTCGTACGCCGCCATCAGCTTTTCGAATTTCTCGGAGTCTGAAGCGGAATATACTGAACCGCCGCTGCCTTTGCCCGCCAGATATAGCGTCAGTGCGGAGGCGGCGACAGCCGTAATCAATACAGCCAAAAAGAGTTTTAACTGCTGTTTCAAACGAACACCACCTTTTCTTCTTACCATATTATCATGGACGAATCTTTATTCGTCAACTCGAATCACTCAGGGTCCGATTTTCCGGGCTGCTGGCATTCGATCGTTTTTCAACCATTATTCCGCTTTTGCATATGCATACAAAAAAGGAGGGATTTCAATTTGAGCGATTATTTAGACATGCTCGCCAGCTTCGGCGTCTCATCCGCTCATCCCGGCGGGATGTCCCTGTCAAAGGCAGTGCTCGCCAAAGCCGGCCTCGACCCTGAGCAGCCGATTCTTGATGCAGGCTGCGGAACCGGCCAGACCGCCGCTTATTTGGGGCAGCTGCTGTTTCCTGTCACTGCCCTTGACGCCGACCCGGTCATGATCGATAAAGCCAAACAGCGTTTTAAAAAAGAACAGCTATCCATTCCGGTTGTCCACTCTCCCCTCGAGGAAATGCCGTTTCAGTCTGAAAGCTTTGCCTGTGTATTATCTGAATCTGTGCTGAGCTTCACAAATATCCGGTCCGCTTTACAGGAAATCCGGCGGATTTTAAAACCTGGAGGGACGCTGATCGCGATCGAAGTCTGCCTTAAGGAAGGCAAAGCTCTGACAGACGAAGCCAAAAAAGAAATCACGGACTTTTACGGATTCACCGCTTTATATGCCGAGGATGAATGGGTTAATGTTCTGCGGGAAGAAGGATTTTCAAAGGTTAACATCATCCCTGTCCTATTGGAAGACGCAGCAGAACCTGATGACGCCGTTGAAATGGATCTGTCGCCTTCGATTTCCGACAAAAACTATGAAACAATGGAAAAACACCTGCATTACCTGGAAAAATACCGGGACTCTCTTGATCATATTATTTTTATATCACATCTATAAACCATCATTTGTCCTCCTTCTTTCGTCCAACCTTTTCTATTAAATCCGTCATAAGCTGATTAGGAATAGATAAGATGATGGAAGGAGCATTCAAGTGGACAGATATTACAGGTTTTGCCACCAAAATGTTGGCAGAGTTGCGAGAATCACCGACAAAAGAGGCCGCGTCCATGTCGGAAGAATCGTCCGTGTATCACCAAGCAAAGTTTATATCGCCCCGATGATCAGACGGGGAGGCCCCGGATTCGCCTACGGATATTACGGCGGCGGGTGGGGTTGGGGCCCTGTATACGGACTTGGCCTCGGTCTAATTGCCGGTGTAGCCCTTGCAGGCTTGTTTTTTTGGTAATATGAAAAGGCCGATTGATATCGGCCTTTTTTCTTTTATATCTTTTTCACTTGTTTAAAATACTCTTCAAGCGTCAAGTCGTGTTCCTGGATAACTTTAGCTGCTTTTTTGCCTACATAGCGCAGGTGCCAAGGTTCATACTTATATTTCGTAATGTCTTCTTTGTTTTTCGGATAACGGATGATATAGCCGTATTTGTAGGCGTTCTTCTCGACCCATTGTCCGTCTTTCGTATTGCCGAAGTCCTCTGATAAGGCGAAGCCGTTGCTTTTGCTGGAAATATCCATCGCAAGTCCTGTCTGATGCTCGCTTTGACCCGGATATGCCACAGCTTCTTTCGCCTTTTCTTCTCCCTTTTGGCTCACTTCGTTGTTATAGATCGCTTTTTGTCTGTCATAGGATCTGTAGCCGGACACCGCAGCCAGTTCATAGCCTTCTTTTTTCGCGGCACTGAACATCTCTTCAAGCGCTTTGGCGGCTTCTTTTCTGATATACCGCTTGTCAATATCCTCGGTAAAAGAAAACGCGACATCAGGCACTGTCAAGTCGCTCGGTGCATAGTTACCGGGAAGCGCGTACTCTTTATTGACAAGCGCCAGTATGTTTTCCGGATTTTGAATCGTCGGCAGCCCGTCTACATCTTTAATTTGATTAAAATACTTGCTCTCAAGTATGAACTCCTGATCTTCCAGGCTGCTGTCGTCCTTTTGGTCTTTCGCATCTTTGCTTGCATTTGCAGTGTTCTGTGTTTTAGCCGTATCATTTTGCTTCTGTTCAGTCATGGTACATCCTGTGCCAAGCAGAACCGCTGCACTCAGCAATGAAGCAATCGTCACGTATTTGTACTTTCCGTTCATTCGAATCCATCCTTTTTCAGTGCATGTATCTGGTTACAATGCGGTATCCAGAGCCAGCAGAATCATATCATTAAAGGTCGTCTGTCTTTCTTCTGCCGTTGTTTCCTCGCCGGTAATAACGTGATCGCTGACCGTTAAAATGGAGAGGGCTTTTCGGCCGAATTTCGCAGCTAATGTATAAAGCGCCGTCGTTTCCATCTCGACCGCAAGCACTCCGTGTTTGGCAAGCTTCTCAATTTGGCTGTCGTCATTATAGAATTGATCCGCCGTAAACACGTTCCCTGCCGTAACCGGGATGTTCCGCTCACTTGCAGCGTCATAAGCAGCTTTTAACAGGCCGAAGTCTGCGCAGGGCGCAAAGTCGATCGAACCGAATGCCACTCTGTTGATTTGCGAATCGGTTGATGAAGTCATTGCCAGAATGACATCTCTTACATTGACGTCTTTTCTGATCGCACCGCACGATCCGACGCGGATCAGGTTTTTCACATCATAGCTTCTGATCAGTTCATTGACATAAATTGAAATAGACGGCACACCCATGCCTGTCCCCTGTACGGAAACGCGCTTTCCTTTATAAGTGCCCGTAAAGCCGTACATTCCCCGTACTTCGTTATAACATTCAACGTTTTCCAAATATGTATCAGCGATATATTTTGCACGCAGCGGGTCTCCCGGCAGCAGCACCGTTTCTGCAATTTGTCCTTTTTCTGCGCCAATATGTACGCTCATGAATATTCCTCCTGCCTTTTTAAAGCTGATTGGTGATGATGATTGCAGCATCCACTCGCATATGTATTATAAACCAACATCGCGGAAAAAGAAAATAAAGCCCTGCAACGCTTCGGCATCATTCTTTTGTTGTCATGTTTAAAAAAGGACAGGCATACCTTTAAAAAAGAATCATTACGATTAGCTATTTCAGGATGGAGGAAAAGTGATGTTTCGTTCACTTAATAGTTATTTAATCGACTTTACCGGGCTTGTTGTCATCGGTGTTTTGCTATGCCTTGTGTCAGCCGGCGGATCGCTCGCCGCAGGCCTCCCCTTCCAGATTCCGGCTTCCGTTCAGCAGCTGAATACGATTTTCATCAGCATTTTAATCGAAGCTCTTCCCTTTGTATTAATCGGGGTATTGATCGCCGGTTTCATCCAGATTTTTGTGACTGAAGAGCACATCCGCTCGCTTTTTCCAAAAAACAGGTTTTCAGGAGTAATTGTCAGCTGTTTGCTCGGCGCTTGTTTTCCGGCTTGCGAATGCGGAATTGTCCCGATCGTGAGAAGGCTCGTCTCAAAAGGCGTTCCCATCTACGCCGGCGTCGGCTTTCTGTTGACAGGTCCGCTGATCAATCCGATTGTCATCTTATCCACTTTTATGGCATTTGGCAATGATTTGCGAATGGCCGTTTTAAGGGTTGCTGTCGGTTTTGCCGCAGCGGTCATCATCGCTTTTGCGATCAGCATGATGTTCCGCTCCAGCCAGCTGAAAACGGAAAGCAGCATAACAGCTGCACACTGCGCCCATTCCGGCAGACAATCCCCTTTTTCGGAAAAGCTATTTGATATGCTGAAACACGCTGTTGACGAATTCTTTGATATGGGAAGGTTTCTGATTATCGGCGCTTTAATTGCCGCACTTGTGCAAACCTACCTCCCGTTAAAATCGCTGTTTTTGTTCGGAGGGGGCATGCTCGACTCGGCATTGGTCATGATGGGACTGGCTTACTTCTTATCACTGTGCTCTGAAGCGGATGCATTTATCGGCGCCTCCTTCTCCAATTTGTTTCCTTCTTCGTCCATCCTTGCTTTTCTCGTATACGGACCGATGCTCGATTTAAAAAATACGGTCATGATGCTGCATGCGTTTAAGCCGAAGTTCGTCATTTGTTTGTCTGTTCTGATCACAGTTGTTGTCTATGTTTGTATCAAATTTGTCAGTTTGCTTTAGAAAGGAGGTTTCACCAATGGTTTTTCAGCCTCGGCAATTTTTGCGCGCACTCGTGTTGGCGGCTTTTTCCGTCTTTATTTTCAAGCTCCATTACACAGGGGAAATTAATAAGCTGATCAATCCGAAATACGATTACACAAGCCTCATCGCCGCAGGTGTGTTTGCGTTTCTGTTTATCATTCAGCTGACAAGGGTCTGGACAGTGAAGGATGACCACTCTGGAGATTGCGGCTGCGGACATGATCATGACGAATCAAAGCCTTTTTTCATCAGGCTGATGCATTATGGCGTAATCACGCTTCCCCTTATCACCGGATTCACCCTTTCCCCGGCTGTACTGAATTCGTCTGTCGCCGCCAATAAAGGGACGATGCTCACCAAAACGGAGATCGCCCCTCAAACCGAAGGCGAAAAGGAACATGTCATGACACCGGAGATTCAGCAGGGGCTCGCCGATTCAGCGATGCCGAAGTCGGCGTATGACCGGAAGATGGAGCAATTTAAGCATGAAAAGCGAATTGTCATGAATGACGATATGTTTGCAGACTATTATGATGAAGTGACAAGCCGTCTTGATCATTACATTGGAAAAGAAATCACGGTCAAAGGCTTCGTCCATAAGGAAGCGGGGCTGAGCGCACGCCAGCTCGTGCTGTCCCGATTTATGATCACGCACTGCATTGCAGACGCCAGTCTGATCGGGTTTCTCGCCGAATGGAGCGGCGCTGAGCAATTGCAGCCTGATACATGGATTGAATTGGAAGGAACGCTCGGCAAAGCATCTTATAACGGCGCTGTCATCCCGATCATCCGCACGAAGCGATGGAAGGAGATCAGCGAGCCGAAGCAGCCGTATGTCTACCCGGCCGCGATCAATATGACAGATTAAAGACGACTTTCTCTTGGATAAATAGCGGGGCGTTTAGTCATCCTATTTTTTAGGAAGGAGGTCATAAATGATGGGCAAAAAACAGCGAAACAGAGTCACCGGTCTGAAAAAGAACAACCACATCCCGACAAAGGACGTCATCGCAGCAGAGGATGCACACGAAAAGGAATTCAGCGCCAGAAAACGAAAGAATACAACATAAAAAAACTGCGGACAGCGCTTCCGCAGTTTTTTCAGCTTTACGATGACTGCAGCAAAATGCGGTTGATTTTGCTCCATCCCGTAGACAGCAGTTTATAATAGGTTTTTCCCTTTCTTCCTTCATCGATTAAAACGATGTCGCCTGTTGCAAGGAATCTCGCCTTATAATCATTCGGCACCGTGTCATAAACATTGAAAGTGGAAAATGCCCGTTCCAGCACATCTTCATGGGTTCTGCCGTTTATTTCCGTTCTGTAAACCATTTCATATCCCTTATCTTCACCAAAGCAAGGCGTTTGAAAAATCGTCACATCATAAGGTGTCAGCTTCTTTTTAAACAGTTGAAACATTAACGGCAATACAGATCCCTCCTTTTTTTATACAATTGGCGCTTCGCGGCTCAATCCCTTTGACTACTTTTGTCGAACAAGCGGGTACTTTTCGCCAATTTTTTTGAAGATGAAAAACAGCGCCAGACCGAGAGAAAATCCTGAGATGACATCTGCCATATAATGAACGCCGAGATACATGCGGCTGATGCCGATGAGTCCGACGATAAAGCCTGTCCACATGTAAAGTGCGCGGCTGCGTTGTTGAAAAAAAGGAATGCAGAGCAAAAAGAGATATGCGATAAACGGATATATGCTCGCCGCATTCATTGAATGGCCGCTCGGAAAGCTGTGTGACGATTCGTGGACGAGCGGGTTTATCGCAGGGCGCTCTCTGGCAATCCAGCCTTTTAAAGCTTCATTGGCCGTTCTTTCAACAAAAAACAGCAAATAAAGATACAGTGATGCCGCTGCTTTTTTATAGACGGCAAGTACCAAGGTTAAAGCAAGCATCAGCGGCAGCATGAAGCCGCTTGACCCAAGCTCTGTCACCGCTTTAAAAAACGCTGTGAGAACCGGGTGTCTGACAGATTCGAGAGCCTGTATCACGCTCACATCAAACGATTGAACCGCCGGGATGCGGATAAGAATGGCCATCATTGCAAAGACAGCGGCTGAAAATAGTGCTTTATACATTGAAAAAATCAGTGCCTCCTTGTCATTGTTTTTAAACATTTTACACCCGGCTCCCCCGCCGGGCAAATTTATAAGAAAAACCGGAGCAGGTGCGCCCCGGTCCCTTTTTTCAATCCTCTATATGCTCATCTATCATACATTTTGCAATCAGATAATCAAAGGTGATATCGGCAATTTCGAATAGTTCGTCCTCGCTCGGTATGTAGCCTCTTCTTGTCAGCTCTAGATAAAAAAAATCAGCGATTTCTTCTGTATCTATCATCAGTTCAATTTCTTTCATTGTGATCGCCTCCTTATTCTGATGTATGAGCTGGCATCCGGTTTTATAACCGGTTTGTCATAATGTTTGTCCTCTGTCATATACATGTCGTAACAAGACAAAAGCCGGAAGGGGAAAAGAAAATGATCCAAAAAACGCTTGAAGCACTTGACGGAGAAGGGTTTGACCTGGTATTGGGGAAGGTCTTGAAAGCCATGTTCGGCCTGATTGTGTTCGGCTGTTTTCCTTACTTTTTATATTTGTTGTTTATCATTTGAAATATTCCTTCAGGCTGCTTAACACAAACTCCATCATTTCTTTATATTCCGCATCCTGAAACATTTCATACAATACTTTATAGTCATTGTAAATATCAAGCAGCTCATCCACGACAGCAACAGCCATGTTGCGCTCATGCTCATGCTCCTCGGGATCCCCCGCGAATGGCAGAAACACCTTTTCAGATATCGGTTCATCAAGCTCTTGTCCGGCTTCGCCGACATAATGAACAAACAGAAGCTGATGGACGAACTGGTCCATTTCGTAAGTTCTGAGAACGAGCGTTAAATCTTCTTCTTCGGTTTCAAGCCATTCCCCGTCTTTCAAACGGGTCAGCTCGTAAATGATGTCTTCCCAGCCATCCTCCACATATCTCCAAATTTCCGTTCTGTGCCCGGTGATTTTAAACAATTCTTTGCCGTAATCTTTTACATAGACGACATCCCCGATTAAAAATTCATATTCGATATCAAGCTTTTCCGTATCGACAATGACCCCGTCATAATCTTTGTAGAGCTGAAGAGAAGTTTCAAAATAAAGCACTTCATTATGATTGACTTCATACAAAAAATGCTTATCGATTTTATGAACTTTTGTAATCGTTCCGACCGTCCCGTACATCACGACAACGACAACATCCCCGACTTTGAATTTAGGCGCGTTTGACTTCATATTTGGATTCCCCCTTGCCTTGAAGCTTCCGTGTTACGCTTATCGTATGCTGAGTGCTGTTAATTCGCATGGGCTAAGGTTACAAAGCCCGATGAGTTTTCCGAAAAGCCCAGCCGGCTTTAGGCGAACGTAAAAAATCCGCAGTTATTCAGAACTGCGGATTTTTTATCGCTTTGTTTCCGAAATATATTGCTCCCAAGCCTCATCAAATGTCGTCATTGACGATAAATAATCCCCATTAAGCTCAAGGTAAGAGCTGATTTCATCGTAATGAGTTGATGTCTTGGGAAATCCGTGATCAAGATAAGCGTGGTTCGCAAATTCGCTGATCGCGTCCTTCGGTTTCGGATGGCGGTATTTCATTAAATAATGGTAAAAAGACTTCACGGTCTCCCCTCCTGTCCTCTTTTGATGTTCTATTATACAGGGCGTCTGAAAAAATACAAACAAAAAAAACCGGCAAAAAGCCGGCTTCATGAAGAAAAATCAAAGTAATTGCGCTTCAATATGCGCTCTGTTTTCATCAGCGCATCATACGAAACGGACGAAGGCAGTTTTTTTGTATCGATCAAGAGCAGCTGATTTTCAATTTCCCAAGTGACATTGTCCTCCTGATAGACCATGCCGCAGCCTTCGCATTCCACCGCAGGTGTATCGGTGATTTCGATCGCTTTCGTCCCGTCAGGAAGCTCCCAATAAACCGCCGTGCGGGCTTCCCCGGCTTTTTCTTCACTGCACCATTCACACCTCTTCATTGCACACGCCCCTCAGCTTCGCCTTCTTTTTTTTGCTGAGCAAGGAATTTCTTTTCTTTCAATTCATCGCGCTTTGCCCGGCGGCTTTTCAATGTTTCATGATCGGGCCTTGTGGAATAGCTCTCCCTTCTTTCAAGCCGTTTTAAGCCGTCCGGTGTGTATGAAAGAGCTTGATCCGCATAGATTGCCGATATGCCGATCTCCTCTTTTTCCTTCATTACATCAGGGAAAATTTTGGAAAAATGGTCGTCAGCTCTTCCCGGAATATAGTTCTCAGGCTCAGGATAAGACGTAATGACGCCTTCAAAATTGCGGAGCACGACTTTATCGGGGCTTTGCGAAATCAAGTAATTCGGCTGTATGGCGATTTTTCCGCCCCCGCCCGGCGCGTCAACGACAAAGGTAGGGACTGCATAGCCGCTTGTGTGTCCGCGCAAGCCTTCAATGATTTCAAGACCTTTGGAGACAGGCGCTCTGAAATGGCCGATTCCTTCAGACAAATCGCATTGATAGATATAATACGGACGGACTCTGATTTTCACCAAATCATGCATCAGCTTTTTCATAATGGAAACGCTGTCATTTATACCAGCCAAAATCACGGCCTGATTGCCGACCGGAACCCCGGCGTTGACCAGCTTCTCACAGGCTTCCTTCGCTTCCTTCGTGATTTCGATGCTCGTGTTGAAATGCGTATTCAGCCAGACGGGATGATACTTTTTCAAAATGCTGCAAAGTTTGTCGGTAATCCGCTGCGGGAAGACGACCGGGGCTCTCGTGCCGATCCGGATGATTTCCACGTGCGGGATCGCACGGAGGTTTTTCAAAATATATTCAAGAATTTGATCGTTAATGAGAAGGCCGTCCCCTCCTGAAATCAGGACATCCCTGACATCGGGCGTATCCCGGATATATGCGATCGCCTGATCGAGCTGCTTTTTCGGCACGCCCATGCCGATTTGTCCGGAAAAACGCCGCCTTGTACAGTATCTGCAGTACATCGAGCATTGATTAGTGACGAGAAACAAAACCCGGTCCGGATAGCGGTGGGTTAAGCCGGGGACAGGCGAATCTTCATCCTCATGAAGGGGATCTTCAAGGTCGTATTTTGTTTTGTGCATTTCTTCTGCCAGGGGCACCGACTGCATTCTGATCGGACAGCGCGGATCATCCGGATCCATCAGTGAAGCGTAATACGGCGTAATATTTAAAGGGATCGTCTTTGTGGAGATTCTCACCCCTTCTTCTTCCTCTTTCGTAAGATTGACGACTTTTTTCAAATCGTCAAGCGTTCTGACGGTGTTGGTCAGCTGCCAGATCCAGTCGTTCCATTTTTCCTCGGGAACATCTTTCCAAAGCTCAATATCCTTCCAGTGCCTTTTCGGCTGAAACAGACCGTTTTCCATCTTTCATCCCCCTATCAGCATTTTCCCTATACTTTTCAGGTTATGTGACCGGTGTGAAAAGTGTCTCTTCAAATATAAAACCCGCGGAAGACCGCTTTTTAAGACCGGCTTAAATTTTTGCACCAGATGTTCATGTTCTCGATGGTTTTATAAATGAGGCAGTTGTTCAAAAGCCGGCCCCTATATGAGTATGATAAATGATAAAGACTGGCGTTCATCCCGAAAGAAGCTGCTCTTGCGATTGAATAAACGTAAAAGATACCCGCTTGTTTCAAATCGGTTTCGAGTGCGGCAATCAGCCGCCTCGTCAATGAAAAGCCCCTGTATTCCGGCAGGACGGCGCAGTCTGTTATTTCCGCATTCCCCAAAACGGGATTCACGTCTGCACCTGCTGATGCAATCACTTTTTCCCCGTCAAAAGCGAGGTAGTAAACAGCCCCTTTCCCCATCGCTTCCTTAAGATATGCCGGATCTGAAACAGGCGCGGGGTATACAGGAAAGACGCAGTTGTAGAGATCGGCGAGACCAGGCGCATCACTGGAGGCGGCCCGCCTGATTTGAAAGGAAGCGTTTTGGGCCTCCGCGATGCGGGGAGTGCTGAACAGCTCTGTCAGCATTTGATCCTGCGCAAGCCAGTCAGCGGTTTTTCGCCTGTCTTCTTTCACATATTTTACGAACACGTCAGCATCATGCCCGTTAAAGTATCCGTCAATTTTCCCTTCCGGTTCAAACGTCCGCTCAAGCAAAGCGTTTCTGTCATTCGTTTTGGTGAAAACGATCATTTTCCCTATGCCGTGTTTTTTTGCTTCTTTCAATATGGCGGGAAAAAATGAACACACATCGCCTTCATAATTGATGATTCTGATTCTTTTACTGAACAAGTCGACATCCGCTTCAAGCGTACAGCTGTCATTGCTCCATTTTTCCACCATATTTAACCTCCAAAACAGCTGATCTTTTCACCGTTCATAATCACACCAATTCATAATAAACAGGCTGATGATTTTGGCTGACTGAATCAGGGCGTCTTTTTCAATGTATTCATTTGCCTGGTGAGCCATTTTCGTTTCTCCCGGACCGAAGACGATGACAGGGGTGCCTCCGGCGTGCGACAATATTCCGCCGTCTGTCGCCCACGGGGAAGCTTCGATTAGGGGATCGTTTGCCGTGATGGTTTGATAGGCGGATTTCAGCACTTTCGTCAGTTCATGGTCTTCAGCCAAATCGTTTGGGAGCCACATGGCGCCGAACCATTCTATGTCAACAGGGTAGTGTTTAAACCATTCATCATGGTATTGAAGATCATTGAGCCAGTTTTCAAACTCGGACTGGACGGCTTCAGGAGATTCGTTCGGAGCGATTCCGCACCTTCCTTCCAGTGTCACCGTGTCAGCGACCGATGAAGGCCATGCGCCTCCTTTGATCGTGCCGATGTTAATCGGAACCGGAATCGGGATATTGTCATACAAAGAATCTGTTATTCTTTTATTCCTGACCTGTTCAAGCTGGCGAAGCGACTGGATGACAAGCATGCTTTTTTCAATGGCGCTGACACCTTCATATCTTGTGCCGCCGTGTGCAGAAAGCCCTTTGACCGTGATTCTGAACCACATCGACCCCTGCTGCTTAATAAACATTTTCATATTTGTCGGCTCGGGAATCAAAGCGCCGTCCGCCTTGTAGCCCCTCATGACGGCCGCCAGCGTCCCGGCTCCGCCACACTCCTCGTCTACGACACTTTGAAAAATCAGGTCTCCTTTTAATTGAACCCCGCATTGCTCCAGCGCTTCCATCGCCATTAAAAGAGCCGTATTGCCGCCTTTCATGTCAGTTGTGCCCCGGCCGTATATTCGTCCTTGCTTCATGACCGGCTGAAAAGGCTCCGTCTCCCAGTCTTTTCTGTTTCCTTCAGGCACGACATCGATGTGTCCGTTTAAGATCAGCGATTTCCCGCCGCCCTTTCCTCTTTTGACAGCCGTAATATTCGGGCTTTCTTTAAAGCTTGTTCTGTCTGATTTAAACAGCGGGTGCTGTTCCAATTGCTTCATGCTCGGCTCCCAGACATCGATTTCAGCTTCGAATTGCCTCAGTTTCTCCAGGACGACAGCTTGGGCGGTAAATTCACTGCCCATTGTGCTTTTTTCTCCGACGAGTTTTTTCAAAAGGCGAACCGCTTTTTTCTCGTGCGAATCGATCCAATCGCACACCTTTCTCTCTATGTTCTCCATCCAATTCCTCCTCTTACGAAAGCGGCAGTTCGATCCGGACCTTTCCATCCGTCAGCCGCAGCACATCATCAAGATCCTCTTCATTCATCAGCTCTTTTAATACAAAGCCGCCGCTGTCAATGGTGATCACGGCTTTTTCTGTAATCACCATGTCAACGCAGCCTTTTGCAGTCAGTGGCAGAGTGCAGTCGGCGACAAGTTTGGGGGCGCCGTTTTTATCGGTATGGCTCATCACGACAATGACTTTTTTCGCCTTTTGGGCAAGCTCCATCGCCCCTCCCATTCCAGGAACCTTTTTGCCGGGGACGATCCAGTTGGCCAGATCCCCTGACTGGCTGACCTGCAGAGAACCAAGAATCGTGACATCAATCGCGCCCTTTCTGATCATGCCGAACGACAGAGCCGAATCAAAATAAGAAGCGCCTTTTACTACGGTGACAGGCCAGCCTGCCGCATTGCAAAGATTCTCATCTTCCCTTCCTTTTTCAGGCGACTCGCCGATGCCGAGAAGCCCGTTTTCAGATTGGATCATAACGGAAGTGCCCGGATCTAGAAAATTGGGAACTAAAGACGGAATGCCGATGCCCAGATTGACAATCATTCCGCTTTTGATTTCGCGGGCCGCCCGTTTTGCAATTCTCTCCCGCTCTATGACTCCCAAACCCATTTCCAGTTCACCCCTTCCGTTTCAGCGACACCTTCGACAAAAACACCGGGTGTTACAATTTCTTCTTCATCCAGCTCTCCCAGGGGAACGATCCGCTCCACTTCGGCAAATGTCCGATCAGCAGCCATCGCCATAAGCGGGTTCATGTTACGCGCCGTTTTGTCGTAGATGATATTGCCGAATTCATCGGCGGTTTTCCCATAAATAAAAGCGTATTCCGCACTCAGCGCTTCTTCGGCAAGGTATGCACGACCATTCAAAGAAACGATCTTCTTTCCTTGACGCACCATGTCATTATCGATCCCAATATCGGTCAAAATGCCGCCAAGACCTGTGCCGCCCGCACGGATTCTTTCCGCGAGCGTCCCTTGCGGTGAAAATTCAACGGCGAGAAAACCGTCAGTCATTTGTTTTCCCGCAACGGGATTTGATCCGATATGGGAAGCGATCAGCCGCCTTACGCGGTTATTGACGATTAATGGCCCGATGCCGATGCCGGGAAAGCCTGCGTCATTGCATATGACCGTTAAATTTTTTACGCCTTTTTTCAAAATCGCACTGATGAAAGAAGGCGGTGAACCGACTCCCCCAAATCCGCCAAACATGACGGTCGCTTCGTCTTTCAAATCGGCAATCGCATCTTCAACAGCAATTCGTTTGTTCAGGACCGTCATCTTTCGCGTATCACCTTTTCTGCTTGTTTTTCAATCTCGTGTACGGCATGTTTAAATATATGAATAAGTTCTTCCAGCTCTTGATCCGATATCGTAAGGGGCGGCGCAATGATGACCGCATCTCCCCCGCCGCCGTCAATGCCCGCCTGGGACGGATAAAGAAGCAGGCCTCTTTTTTTCGCTTCGGAAATGACGAGAGCCGACACCGGCATTGATGAAGGAAATGTCTTTTTGCTTTTTCGATCGGCGACAAATTCAATCCCGATAAGAAGCCCCTTGCCCCGAACGTCGCCAATGATGCTCGACTGTTTCATGACTTCTTTCAGCATCTTTTTCAGCTTTTCCCCTTTTATCCTGGCTTGTTTGACAAGATCGTGCTTCAACATGTAGCGGAGAACGGTGAGCGCCGCACGGGTTGAAAAAGGGTTTGCGCTGTACGTATGTCCGCTCATGATGACTCCTGAGCCGTTTTTGACCGTTTCCATGATGTCATCGGATATGACAGCTGCGGCAATCGGTGAATACCCTGCGCTCATCCCCTTGCCGAGTACGGCAATATCCGGGGTCACACCCCAATGTTCAATCGCCAGCAACCGGCCGGTTCTTCCCATCCCACTCATGACTTCATCCGCAATAAAAAGAATTTCATTTTCTTCGCAAATCTTTTTTACTTTTTTGTAATAACCATCGGGCGCTGTTATGGCTGCTCCAGCAGCCCCGATGACGGGTTCGGCCACGAAGCCCGCGATAAACTGCTTGCCGATCCTTTTAATGGCGAGCTCGATTTCTTTCACGCACGCTTCCTGGCAGTCGGGATGAGAAAGCCGGCATCTGTAGCAGTTTGGCGCAGAAGCGGCGGGATACTTGTGCAGCATGTGCGTAAACCTGTAGCGGCGCTCATAAAATCCCGACAGCGACAGGGCCCCGTTTGTAATTCCGTGATAGCTGTTCCATCTTGAAAGGAAAATCGTTTTGTCGTTTTGTCCTTTTTCCTGCCAGTATTGAACGGCGATTTTCATGGCGGTTTCAACAGCTTCCGACCCGCTGTTGACAAAAAAAGACCAATTCAGATCACCCGGCAGCCATTCAGCAAGGAGTTCGGCAAGCTGTTCAGCCGGTTCACTCGTAAACTGTGAACGGTAGACAAATGAAACGGAATCAAGCTGCTCTTTGAGAGAATCAATCACTTCTTGTACACCGTGCCCGAGATTGCAGGTAACAGCCCCTGAACAACCGTCAAGGTACCGCTTTCCGGAATTGTCGACAATCCAGCTTCCTTTTGCATACTGAACGACCGGATAGTTTGCGTGCAAATCCGGCTTAATCAAAAATGACATGAAAACATCCCCCCTTCCCCAATGAGAGGTTTTTCTTTACATTATATGAATGGGGAAAAGGCGGCATTCTCTTTTCAAGCGGAAATGGTTGATTTCGGAGCGATCGCCGTTAGTTGTAAACAAAAAAAATAAAAGGACATGTCCTTTTATTTTTCCAGGCGCGCTTATTCACATTGACGTTTTGTCCTGCAAAGCAACTGTTTCCTTCGTCTGTTTTTCCCATAAATAAAATGATCTCATCATCGAAAACGCAGCGAACGGCGCGGGCAGTGCGACGATGAGAAATAAATATTCGGGACTGACGGCATCCGACAACATCCCCGCGGCCGCATAGCCGAGCGGCATAAAAGAGCTGTTGACCGCAAAAAAAGCGCCCAGCGACCTGCCCCTGTTTTCACCTTCCGTTACCCTTTGCAAGTAACCTTCAATATAAATGTTGACTACGCCGCTGATCATTCCGATGACGATCAAAATCGCGGCGCCGAGCACGACATGATCAATCCAGCCGAGAGGCGACAAAAGCAGGCCGAAAATCAGCATTAAAGCGGGCACAGCTGCTTTTGCGTGCTCCGGTTTTGCGATAAAGGACAAGAAAAGCGCTGCAGACAGTGTCCCGCACGCCCAAAATGATTGAAAAGCGCCGCCCAGCCAAGCCTGATCTTTTAATAATAGCGAAGTCCAAATGACGATATATATTGGAAAACCGCTGAATACAAGCTGCTGTATGCTCGTCCCATACAACAAATACTTGAGCGGCTTATTTTGAAACAAGCTCGTAAAACCGCTGAACAACTGTTTGTTTGTAAAAGGAATACGCTTTTGGCTGCCCCTTTTATCTTTGATTCTCCACTCCAAAAAGATGGACAGGAAGGAGAGGCTTCCGCACAGCACCCATAACCAGCCGAAATGCAGAAAGGAAAACAGAACCCCTGTGACAAGCGGAACGATCACTTGGATAAGCTGTGTGACCACTTCTTGAAATGCGATACCTTTTTCAATTTGTTCTTTTCTCAGTGTATCCGGCAAGAGCGATCTTGCAGCAGGTTCGATTGCGGTCAAACATGCCGATACAATCACCCTTGCAACCGCCAGTAACATCACTGAACTCATGCCTGACAGCGCCAAAAATCCGATTATTAAAAATACAGCTGAAATGATCATATCTGAAGCCGCAATCAATTTCCCCCTGTGAAACCTGTCGGAAAGCCAGCCTGTAAACGGCGATATCAAAATCGAGACAGTCAGCCCGATGCCGATCACGACGCTTCCCGAAAGAGCGCTTCCGGTTTCAGCTAAAGACCACCATACCAATGAATAATAAAAAAGAACCGAACTAAAGAGCGATAAAAATGTTCCAGACCACAGTCTGAAAAAGTCCCCTTTTATGACCCAAGCATATTTCAAAGTTACTCCCCCGTTTGTCCGATATTTCCACCTCGTATTATATTACATATATATGTAAAATTTTACAACAAAAACAAAAAACCTTCCGGATGGAAGGCTTTGTGAGCATGTCAAGCGACCGGGCGTCGGGCTTTTAGCTAGCAAATGAAAGCCGCACCGACAATGATGAGCAAAATAAAGAGGACAACGATGAGCACAAATGTGTTTCTGCCGTGAAACCCGTAGCCGTATCCTCCAGTAGGACAGCAATAATGGGAGTAATGCACAGGCTTATCATCCTTTCGTATAAAGTCTACACCCCAGCCTATGCAGGCCAAGTCCCAATTGGTATGTGCACCTGCCTACTTTATTCGAACAAATATTTAAATATCGTCGTGAGCTTTTCCTCCTGCTGAAAACCCAGCTTTTCATAAAACGTTTTCACCTGATCGCTTCCCGAAGTCACAAGATAGCACGATTCCATGCCAGATTGTTTGGCAGCGGCGAGCATCTGCTTGATAAGGCCCGATCCATAGCCTTTCCGCTGGTAAGGCTCCAAAATGGCGACTTCTTCGATTTTAGCAACGCTTTCATCCTGATCGAGATAAAGCTCGGCACATCCAATCGGTTCACCTTCTCCCGAGTAGCAGACACACAGCTGAATGATGCCTTCCTCGTAAAAAGGATACTTGCGCAGCAGCTTTTCTTTCGCAAACGCTTCATTGATCGACAACGAATCATAAGCCTGCATGATGCGGCAGCCGTCAATGAGCGATTTCTTCGTCCCCCATTCTGCCCGCACAGGAGAAACTCCTTTCCACTCTGCAAGCCGGATCGAATAAAACAATTCTTCATCAAGAATGTATCCAAGATCAAAGAGCGATTTTTTCATTGTGAAAGGAAGATCGCGGTTAAAAGAGCTTTTCACATGAATATAATTTCGTTTTAAAATATCGGGTACACGAACGAGCAGGGAGTACAGCTCTGTCAGCGGAAATTCGTCCTGCAGCTGCAGAAAGTGAGATGAAAACATTTGCGGGATCTGGTCATCTGTGTATATATGATAATGCGACTCAATTTTTTTGCTGCATGTCAGCATTAAATAACGGTCTTCTGTGATTGAAATGGATGTCACAACGGCTGCCTCTTTTCTCAAGATGTTCTATCATTATGTTTTTCGCTTTCAGAGCAGAAAATCCTCTAAAAAGATGACTCTTTGAAAGAAAGATCATCTGAACATGCCGTTCTTCTCAGCTTTCTTCTCAGGATTTCTTGCGTTCTTTCAAAGACGCGTTTCTTCCACATGATTCTTGTTTGTATTTCGAGGGATGTTAACGGATTTTTCGTAACAAATTTCAAATTTTTATTGTTTGCTGAGTATCCTCACGGCAGTCTTCATGCCGCTTTACTTTATCAATAGAAACTACTCGACTTTTTCGCTCGGAGTATGCAATTCCACATTCGGAGATAAAAAAGCCCTCTCTGCTTTGTGAGAGCAAAGAGGGCAGATCCTTGATAATTTATTGAGCGCCTTTAAGTCCTATTTTTCACGTTCAAACAGCTTGACATATTCGCCGTACCCTTCTTTTTCAAGGTCATCCTTCGGCACAAACCGGAGGGCTGCTGAATTGATGCAATAGCGCAGGCCGTCCGGTCCGGGTCCGTCCGGAAACACGTGTCCAAGATGGGAATCGGCAGACTTGCTTCTCACCTCAGTCCGAACCATGCCGTGTGAAGTGTCAAGTTTTTCTTCGATCTCCCCGGTATCGACCGGTTTTGTGAAGCTTGGCCAGCCGCAGTGTGCGTCAAATTTGTCAAGCGATGAAAACAGCGGTTTTCCCGACACGATATCGACATAGATTCCGTCTTCGCGCAGATCCCAGTATTCGTTTTGGAATGGAGGCTCCGTCCCGTTTTTCTGCGTCACTTCATACTGCGTCCGGGTCAGCTGCTTCAGCCGTTCTTCTTTATTGTTCGTCATGCTTTCGCCCCCAATGCTGTTGTAAAAATCCTTCTCTTCCGCTTCCGATCCGGTACTGTGTGTAGCGTTCAGGATGCTTTTTATGATAGTCCTGATGATATTCTTCAGCCGGATAAAATGGCCCGGCTTCCAGAATGTCGGTCGCGATCGGATCTTTAAAGATGCCGCTTTCTTCAAGCTTTTTCTTCGATTCCTCAGCGAGTTTCCGCTGCTTATTATTGTGGTAAAAAATCGCTGTCCGGTAAGACTCGCCGCGGTCTGCGAATTGTCCTCCGCTGTCAGTAGGATCGATTTGCTGCCAGTAGAGTTCCAGCAGTTTTTCGTATGGAAAGACATCGGGATCAAACGTGATTTGCACCGCTTCCCTATGTCCCGTTGTATTGCTGCAAACCTCTTCATAGGTCGGATTTTCCGTATGGCCGCCAGTATAGCCGGATTCGACTTTTATAATGCCCGGCTGTTCGTCAAAAGGCTTGACCATACACCAAAAGCAGCCTCCGGCAAATGTGGCGAGTTCTCGTTTTTCAGCCATCTGTTCTGCCTCCTTCTCTTCAACTTTTGTTGGGAACCATTATATCACAGCATGCTCATTTTTAAGCCCTCTCCCGCTCATCATAAAATCAGCCGCTGCCTAAAAAGAAAAAATGACAATAATATGTCATTGCCATCACCATATTTTAAGAAACAGCAGTATTCATCTACCATTGTCATGGACCGTTGTTCAATTGATGGTCAAATGAACTAAAAATCTTCTGAAACATACACTTGAAAAACGAAAATTATGGTATCATAGTGATATCATGTTCATGAAAAATAATATTCATGCTGATTCGGTCATTCCTTTTTTAAAAAAGCTGAAATTTGCTACTTATATGGAGGGGCGAAATTTTGAAAGTTAGAGAACAAATGATGTATGATATGGAAGCACTGCTTCGCACAGTATTTAAACAGATACGTGATGAAATAAATGAGCTGCTCGAAAAAGAGATGTCCCGCAATGAATTCATGATTCTCCGCCTGCTGAGCGAGCAAGGTCCGAAGAAAGTCACGGAGTTTGCAACGATTTTAGGCGTTTCTGCGAGCCATATTACAGCTGTAACCGATGCGTTGGTTGAAAAAGGCTGGATCACGAGAGTCCGGTCAAAAGAAGACAGACGGATCATCAAAATCCATCTGACAGACGCGGGAAAAGAGATTATCAGATATTTTGAAGAAAAGAAAACGGAATATTATTTCAAGCGGTTCAGCAGCTTCAGTGATGAAGAGCTGAAAACGCTGATTGAACTTTTCAGCAAATTGGACAAAAAACGGGAACAGCGCTAATCGGGTTTACATAAATTGGCCCGAATCTGTGCACCTTAAATTAAAAAAAGAGGTGTACTGACTTATGACAGCTCCTTATCTTTGTCCTAACTGCAAAACAAACCGAACACGGTTTAACTTAATCGAACAATCCCCGATATCCGTCAAGATTGATCCGGCAACAGGGGAGATCATGGAAACGTATTCAGATGAAGAGCTTTCTCCATTTCACCTGCCGTACAGCGGCCCTGCCATAAAAGTGCAGTGCGGCGCGTGCGGATTAATTGAAGATGAAAAGACGTTTATCAAACTTGCGGAATTCGATAAACGTACCTAACAAAGACAGGATAGATGGACATCGTTTCATCTATCCTTTTTCGTGCAGCTTAAAGTGATGTGCACACCCGGTTTCTCCCAAGGTGTTTAGCCCTGTATAAACATTGGTCGGCTTTTTCAATCAACTCGTCCGTACTGCGATTGACCTCCGGAAATGCCGCAACCCCAATCGAAACGGTAATATGAATCTTTTTAGAATGAGAAATTGAAAAAGTGTGTGTCTCCACTTCCTTGCGTATCCTTTCAGCGATCTCTGCGGCCTGCGAATGGGAACTGTTCGGCAATATGACCGAAAACTCTTCTCCGCCGTTTCTTGATACGATATCTTCCGCACGTGTTGTCTTTTTTAAAATCGTTCCCAGTTCTTTTAAAATCACGTCTCCGTTTGAATGTCCGTATGTATCATTAATCGTTTTGAAATAATCGATATCGATCATAAGCAAAGACAGTTTCTCGTTCTTCTCCATTGCGTTTGAAATTTGAGCATTCCATATCGCATCAAAATGGCGGACATTATTCAATCCCGTTAAATAATCAAGCGACGATTCCTCTTCATATTTTTTTAACAGAAAATGAGATTTTTTCAAATATGAGACGACGTATACTGATGTAAATCCGCCGATAGTAGATAAAATCCAGAACCATATCAATAAAATTTTCACTAAATGGAAATCATGGAGGAGCATCAAGATCACAATTGAAATCGCCACATTGGCAAAAATGACTAAAGCAAATGTCTTTCGATAAGTGTCAGCGTCTTTATCCATGGCCCTGAGGATGAGATAATATCCCATGAATATAACGATCATTCCTGTGAGCGCCGCAATCGATGATGTATTCCCCCCGTAAACAAATCTTCCTCCTATAATCAGCAGAGAACAAATAAAGGCCGGAAAGGCGCCCGTAAATAAAAACAAAATCATGACGGGCACATAACGCAAATCAACGATCGTTTCATCGGTTGCCTGGATCGAAAAGAACATGAGCACATTTCCGAGCAACCCTCCCATGACGCCGTCAATCCAATCAAGTTGTTTATTAGTCGCTTTTCGGGAAAAAATATTCCACTTTAGCTGAGTGTAAATAAAGAGCGAAGTGATTAAAATGCACAAATTCAAAAATAAATCGATTAAAAACATGACAAGCCCCCAACACCAAACTCATTTTATATTGTATATATCGTCAATTATTAAGACGTTAAAAGCATTTTTGTTTGTTTGCTTCAGATGCCCGGCAGGAGGCGCTTCCGGGGCTTGCCGCAGGAGCTTGCTTTCATTTTTCAAATAAAACGAGGTGCTTCCACTTCCCGTAGCGGTAATATAAAAACGCGGTCAGGCTGCTCAGCATAAAGCTCATTCCGATGCCAAGCGCTATGCCGTTTTCGCCAAGCCACTTTGAAAATAAGTATGTGAACGGATAGCGCAAAACCCAAAAAGAAATGACGTTCAGCACCAAAATTTGAAACATCGCGCCGGCTGCCCTTACAACACCGTTTAACACAAAGTTAATCCCAATAAACGGATAGAAAAAAGCAATCGTTTTTAAATACTCTTCCCCGAATGCGGCTGAATCGGCTTCCGAAATAAACAGCCTGACCGCATGATAGCCTGTCAGAAATATCGCGGTGCTGACAGCAGCCATAAACAGCAGGACATAAATGACGCCATAGTGAGCGATTTTTTTCGTACGCTCCATATCGCCGCTGCCGACGGTTTGGCCAGCCATACTGTTGACAGCCGTGCCGATGGCCATCGCCGGGAGAATCAGCAGGCTGTCAAGCCGCTGTACCGCGCCAAACCCTGACACGACACGTTCTCCAAATGAATTGACAACGCTCATAATCGCCATCGAGCCGCCTGAAATCACCATCATTTGCAAGCCGGCAGGCACTCCGAGCTTCAAAATGACGGATGTCTCTTCCAGTGACGGAAGCGCCGGCTTTGAAAATGGAACAAGCCGCTTTCTCACCGTATAGACCACACCGTAAATGAAAGCAATCCCTTGAGAAACGACGGTTGCATAGGCTGCTCCGGCAATTCCGAGGTTGAATACCGAGATAAACAGCGGATCCATGAACAGGTTCAGGATGACGGCCAAGAGGACGAAACGCAAAGGTGTTTGACTGTCGCCGACCGCCCTTAACACGGTACTGATGAAATTATAGCCGAATAAAAATATAATCCCGATGAAATGAATGCTCAAATAGCTTACAGCCAAATCCATCATATTGCCGGGCGTTTGAAGAAGCGAAAGCAGAGGCTCTGTGAAAAAATAGCCGATAACCCCGAGCACTACGCTCATCGCCGTCATCAGAACGACAAACGCGTTGACATATGAAGCAAGTCCCTTCTGATCCCCTTTTCCTTTTTGCTGCGCAAGAATCGTCAGTGCCGCATTGTTGACGCCTAATACGAACGATAACACCGTAAAGAAAACCGTCCCTGAGACGGCCGCAGCACCGAGAGCTTTTGCTCCGAGCAGATTTCCGACCCACAAGCTGTCAACGAATTGAAATGAAATCTGCAAAAGATTGGCTAAAATGATCGGGCCGGAAAAAAAGACCAGCTGTTTAAACACATTTCCGTATGTAAAATCCGTTTTCATTGTCTACTCCTTTTCATCTGCCGTCTTGATCGCGATGTGACCAATGGCTTCGCAGCCTCATATGATGTCAGAAAGCATGCAAAGGGGCGTGACAAGATGTTCTCTACAGATCATGATGCCCGTCAAATGGCGGAAGGTTTTCGGTGGAACTGCTACCATCTTCCGCCTGCAGAGGCGCCCTTTTATTTTCGAAACAGCGGAAAAGCAGCGATGATCAGACTGCTCCATGCGGCTCCTCACACCGACAATCTCGACGTATTCGTAAACGGAATCTCCGTTTTTCAAAACATCTCCTATACAGATTTATCTTCTTATGTCCGGTTTCCTGCCGGCCGTATTCAAATCGATGTTTTCCAAAGAGGCAGGGCGCACGGTCCAATGCTGACGGTACAGTATCACCTGATCCACGGCGGGTACTGCACGGTTGCCGTTACTGGTACAGCCGCAAAGCTCGTTCCCGTCGGAATGTATGACCGGCCTGCGGCTGATCCGGAAAGCCGCAGCATCCGATGTGTCCATTTATCGCCGGACTCTCCCGCTCTTGACTTTGCAGTGCAAAACGGACCTGTCCTGTTTTCCGGTGTCCCCTTTCAAACGGTCACCCGGTACATCGAGGTGCGTTCACAGAAAATCGACATGGAGCTAAAGGCCGCCGGTTCAACAGCGGTCTTGCTGAAGGTCCCGAAAATCACGCTTCACGCAGGGGAATCCGCAACTTTGTATGGCCTCGGTTTCGTCAACGGCTCCCCTTCTCTCACCATAAAAGCGGCGCCGTTTCCTGCCAAAGCTCCGCCTTCATAGCGAAAAAAAAGAGACCTGATGTCTCTTTTACAGTCTGCTGAAGCATGGACAACAAAATCCTAAAACGGTCTCATGTTTTAGGATTTTGCCGGCAATTATTGATTGTGATGGTCACGTTTTTTCGCATCTAGGGTAAAGATCATAACGCTTAAAAACAACGCACAATACCCGATGTTCAAATACATTTTGTCCATGTTTTCATCGATGAAACTGAAGGCGGCGAGACCGCCGAAGTACAGCGAAAACAACATAGACAGCAAGCTGAAATATGTGTAGATACGTTCCATATGTTCACCCCTGTAAATCCCGCTGCACGATCTATGAATCTGTTTGTGCAGGCTGATAATAAACAAATTCGATTTGATCTTTTTCTAAATCAATGTCTTTTGCTTTCACATACATGCCGTTTTTAAGCGGCATCTCTGACAGACGGACTTGAATTTCTTTAGCGTCCGAACGAACGTGTACAAAATCAGGAAGATCATAAAATTGATCCATGTAGTTCAGCACCATCGATATCGGAACATTTAACTTGCCGATCGAAAATCTCGTCACGTCAAGAACCACATCTCCGTTTTTTTCCACTGTCGGCCGAAAAGACACCTTCGCATCGACTGTCGAGGAAAAGGCGCGGATCGCACCGACGATGTGGAATTCATCATCGATTTCGATTTGATAGTCAAGATCCGGCGAAGACTCCTTTTCCAAATACGTGTTGATGAATGCGGCCAATGACTCTTTCGTGCTCGTCACGTTCAATTGGTATTCGCTCGGAGTCGGCCGTGACGGTTCCTTTTGACCGCCGGGCATGAATACGAGAATGAAAATCCCGGCAAGTATGATGACGTTGACTGCTGCTAAAATTAAAAATAAGCTCTTCCATTTCTTCATTTTTTCACCTTATTCTGCTGAGGGGTCTTCGTTTTTAATTTGTTCGTAAACGCGTTTCGCTATTAAAGAATACCCGTATTGATTAGGATGAAACTCATCTTTTGCAATCTTCTTTTCATCGCTGTTTTCCTCAAAAATATCAGCGATATCCGCCATTTTCGTATTGGAGACCTTTTTCAGGCTCTTTTCTGCGCCTTCATTCCATTCGTCTACGACTTGGTCAATTTCCCTCAGTTCAGACAGCGTAAACTTAAATGGATTATACATGCTGACATAAATCAATTCAGCGCTGGCGTTTTGCTCTCTGATTTCCGCTAAAATATTCGAAAACCGCTTTTCAAACAGTTTTTGTTCAGCGCGGAAAGGTGTGAGCGTTAAGTGCGCGAAGTTTTGGCGGACGACTTTCATCAGGTCGTTGCCCCCGATTGTAAATAAAATGTAGTCTGCATCTTTCAGGCCCTCTTGTACTTCTTTTTCTTTTAATCTTTCAAGCAGCTGATCAGTCCGGGAACCTTTAACGGCATAATTTTTGACCGTTACGGACTTCACATCGCTCCGGCTTTCAAGCTCGTCGGCCACGATGCCGACATAGCCTTTCTTTTCTTGATCGCCTACCCCCTCTGTCAGAGAATCGCCCACTGCTGCAATCACGATATCGCGCTTAGGGGAGACCGATGTTTTTTCAACGCCCGCATTCCATTCCGTACAGGCTGAAAGCAGACAGACGAGGGCCATCATGGCTGTTATAAACCGTATGTTCAATGATGATGCCCCTTCCTTCTAGATAACCTAAAAAAAAGTGTACCATGTTTTGATTCTTTTGAAAATGATTTGACAAGTGTAAAAAAAAGCCTGTTTTCCGGTGGTCAGGAAACAGGCTTTTAGCGGCAGGCCGCCCGTTTTTATCAACGGTTTTCCAGCGTCTTAATATCGGCGATGATTTCATCGTACGGCGTATCTTTTGCACCGTCATAATCCTTGACGACTTTGCCGTTTTGATCGACTAGATAAAATGACGATTGGTGAATCACCTGATCCTCATCTTCAGGTTTTTTCACGATTGCTTTAAAGCTTTTCAGTGCAAATTTTTCGATTTCCTCCTGCGAGTATCCGGTTAAAAAATCCCAGTTTTGAAAATTGAGCGGATAGTTGGCCGCAAATTTCTTCAATTTTTCTGGCGTATCATTTTCGGGGTCAACACTGAATGAGACGATGCGGGCCTGCAGGTTTTCCTCTTCCATTCGTTTTTGCAGTTCAGCCATATGTGAAGTCATCGGCGGGCAGATCGTTTTACAGTTCGTAAATATAAAGTCGGCCACCCACACCTGGCCTTTTAAACTTTCAAGAGACACGGTTTTCCCGTCTTGATTTTGAAAAGAAAAAGATTGTACGTCATAGTTTAAAGAATTTTCAATCTTGCTAGTTCCGCAGGACGAAAGAAACACTGTGAGTATACCTGCAAGGACAATGCCAAAAACGTTTTTCAATCCTTCCATCCCCTTTTTCAATCGGTGTAAAAGGTAAAACCGATCGCTCCTTTTCCGGTATGAACAGAGATAATCGGCGTTGTGTACGCAATATCAATATCGATTCCCGGAATATGTTCAAGCAAAGAGTCTTTCAGCCGATGGGCGAGGTCGAGTGCATCGGCATGGGCGATTCCGATCGCCTGCACCGTCCTTCCCTTCACCGCGGAAAGAAATTGACCAGTTAAATAACGGATAAGCTGACTGCTGCTCCTGACATTTTTTTCAGGCGTATAGATTCCGTCCTCAAGCCTTGCAATCGGCTTAACCTTGAGCAATGAGCCGATCAGCGCTTTTCCTCGCCCGATGCGGCCGCCTTTGATCAAGTTATCAAAATGATCAATTGTCACGTAGAGAGATGTCCGGTCGCGCAAGTTCTCCAGGTCTTTTACAATCGCTTCAGCCGTCATGCCCTCTTCGGCCAGCAAGGCGGCCCGCAAGACCTGAAAGCCGAGCCCTTTTGAAATATACATGGAATCAATCACCGTAATATTCCCGTCGACCATGTTTGAAGCGCTTACAGCCGTCTGGTATGTCCCGCTCAATTGGCTTGAGAGATGGATGCTGATCACTTCGCTTCCGTCAGCAGTCAGCTCTTCATACAGTTCGATAAAAGCGCCTAAAGGCGGCTGTGAACTTTTCGGGAGTTCTGCGGCGCTCTCCATTTTCTCAATAAATTCGTCCGGCTGAATATCGAACCTGTCTCTGTAAACAATGCCGTCGATTGATATCGAAAGCGGGAGCACAGAAATATGATA
This sequence comes from Bacillus sp. J41TS8, assembly GCF_018333035.1. Taxonomy (NCBI): domain Bacteria; kingdom Bacillati; phylum Bacillota; class Bacilli; order Caryophanales; family Bacillaceae; genus Bacillus; species Bacillus sp. J41TS8. Next base: position 5,364 of record NZ_BORF01000009.1, on the reverse strand, counting down.
TTCTCTGAGCAGTTCTTCGCTCAAGTCAGCTGTTGAGTCCGTTACAATTTTAATGCTTGGCAATTCCCTTCACATCCTGTCGGTTCAAATGGTGAATTTCCTAGTGAGGTCAAATCGGCATGAAAAATTCTTTGCCGGCCGAATGCCGTCTCCCGCCCTTTTCCAAGCGGATTTGGCTGTCTTCATGGGCCGGCAAAGAATGCGATCAATTCTTATGCATTATGCTTCAATTCTTCCTCTTGATAAATGGCGAGGTAATCCTGCCATTTCAATGCTCTCTTTAAGTAGTCCCTAAAGGAGTAGACGTTTTTTTTCCGCTTTGAGCAATAGAGCGTCTTTAAAAAGATGTCGAGCCTCAGACTGGCCATAAAAAAATGCGGGTCGTCCTCCTTCAGCACGGGTATTTCCGTCACCTTCACCTTCTGTCCATCCGAACGTTTGAACTCCAGGCTTTTAAGTAACAAGCTATCAATCCTCATTTATGAGATATTTTCTTTATTATACATAATCTCAGGAGCCGTTGTCTGTGATTTATGCGCGTTTTCAAAAAAATTTCTTAAATCAGCAAATGAAAGAGCCCTTCATCTTTATTCACTTCGACATAGCGGAAGCCTTTCCGATCCATTCTCGCAATCAGCGGCTCGTAGTCTTCGCGCTGCTTCAATTCGATGCCGACGAGCGCAGGGCCGCTGCTTTTATTGTTTTTTTTCGTATATTCAAAACGGGTGATATCATCGGTCGGCCCGAGCACTTCATCTAAAAATTCGCGCAAAGCTCCCGCCCTTTGCGGGAAGTTCACGATGAAATAATGCTGGAGTCCTTCATACATCATCGATCTGTCTTTGATTTCCTGCATTCTGCCGATGTCGTTGTTTCCTCCGCTTACTATGCATACGACATTTTTCCCTTTAATTTCTTCCCTGTAAAGGTCTAAAGCGGCGATCGGCAGCGCTCCCGCAGGCTCGGCGACAATCGCGCATTGGTTGTACAGCTCAAGAATCGCGGTGCATACCTTTCCTTCGGGAACGAGCAAAATATCATCTACAACGGTTTCAAGCGTTTTAAATGTCTCCTCGCCGATTTTTTGCACGGCGGCTCCGTCTACAAATTTATCGATTTTCTCGAGGGTGACGACTTCGCCTTTTTTGTTTGATTCAAATAGAGCCGGCGCGCCTTTGGGCTCAACCGCGATCAGCTTTGTATCCGGGGACACGTTTTTCATGTAGGTTCCCACTCCTGAAAGCAGACCGCCTCCGCCTACGCTTGCGAATAAATAATGGGGTTCTGTTTCGATATCGTTTAAGATTTCGACCGCAACCGTTCCCTGGCCGGCCATGACGGCAGAATCGTCAAACGGGTGGATAAATGCCCGTTTTTCTTCCTCGCAGCAGGCGACTGCGCTTTGATACGCATCATCGAACGTGTCGCCTGTCAGGATGATCTCGACGTATTCCTTGCCGAACAATTCGACTTGAGAAATTTTCTGCCTCGGAGTCGTCGACGGCATAAAAATCTTTCCGTGAATACCGAGATGTTTACAGGAAAAAGCGACCCCCTGCGCATGGTTTCCTGCACTGGCGCAGACGACCCCGTTTTTCGTCGTTTCTTTTGAAAGCTGCTTCATTTTATAATAGGCGCCTCTCAGTTTAAAAGAGCGGACAACCTGCAGGTCTTCTCTTTTTAAATATACGTTGCAATCGTACCTCTCGGAGAGCCTCTCATTTTTTTGGAGGGGGGTATGAATGACAACATCTTTTACATTTTGATGGGCTTTTAAAATGTCTTTGACTTGGATGAGAGAGTTTTCTTTAAGCAACGGTTTCATGTATAAGATCCTTTCTGTATAAAGCTTTATTTAATACGCCATTATATCATGAATATTCAAAATTTAAAGGGCAATTCTTTGTTATTTACAGAATATTATACACTTTCTCAATATATACGGCGTTCTTTTTGATTGTTAATGTGCAGGCAAATACACTTTTTTTCAAAAAACTCTTTATTTGTTCTAATTGGGTGTTATAATAGAACCAATTGGAACCAAAAGGAGACCCGCCATGATTAAACACACGTATCCATCCGTAGAGTTCTCCGAGCTGATCGGGGAATGCGATTCCTTTTTGCAAACGAAAAACAGAGCGATACAATTTGCAGCCTCTTCCCATCCGATTCTGATTCATGGAGAAACAGGCACAGGCAAAGAGCTGTTCGCCAAAGCCATTCATTCCGGATCATCTTTCAAGCATGATCCCTTCACACACGTAAGCTGCAGCACGCTGAATGAAGATGATGCGGCTGAAGACTTTTTTCTTTCAGAGATGAATGAATCCGGCACCTTGTTTCTCGACGAAGTGTGGGGGCTTTCCTTGCCTCTTCAGGGCAAGCTTTTGGCAGCCATTGAAAAAGGGATGCCAAAAAGACTGATCGCCACCTCAAGCGTGCCGCTCGGTGAACGGATTGAAAACAGCGAATTCCGCAAGGATTTGTACTACAGGCTCAATGTGCTCGACCTTCCGCTACCACCCCTTGCTGAACGGCGAAGCGACATCCCCCTTCTTGTGCATCATTTTGTAAAAAGCGGGGATCATGACATATATGTCGAACCGGTCGTTTGGAAGGCTTTAGAGCAGCATGAGTTTGAGGGGAACGTCAGAGAACTCAAAAACATGACGGATTATATGAAAACCGTCTCAGACGGGAAAACGATTCAGCTTTACGACACTCCGCCGGCGTTAAGAGAACAAATCGAAAAGAAGAAGCCAAAAGATAAAAAAACGGCTTCAACATCACTGACTTTAATGGAAAAAGAGGAGTTTGCGTTTTTGCTCGATGCAGTCAAACAATTAAATGAAAAAGGAGAGCCTGCCAGCCGCAGGGTTCTGTCTGAACTGAGCAAAAACGGCAAGTCGGAGCTTACCCCCCAGCAAGTGCGCAGCAGATTGGATTATTTAGAAAAAAGAGAGTTTATTACAAAGGGCCGCGGAAGAGCCGGGACAAAAATCACGCTTGAAGGCCTCCGCTTTTTAAGCTCTTTAAAGCATCACATTATTCAAGATTAGAAAGGGTGTCTTGGTATGTACACGATTAAAGAAGAAATTGCGAATGCAATAACCCATGGACTCGGCGTTCTCCTCTCCATACCCGCCATCGTATTTTTGGTGATATTTGCGATCCGCTACGGAAGTCCGGTGGATGTTGTCAGCTTTTCGATTTTCGGCGCTTCCATGCTGTTCCTGTATTTAAGTTCGACCCTTCTGCACAGCATTCAGCACAAAAAAACGAAAGATATTCTTGAGATCATCGATCACTCAGCCATCTATGTACTGATTGCGGGTACATACACACCGCTGCTCCTCGGACCTTTGAAAGGCGCGCTCGGCTATACAATGCTTGCGGTTGTCTGGGGGCTTGCGATTGGCGGAGTTGTATTTAAAATCTTTTTTGTGAAACGGTTTATCGTGGTCAGCACGCTGGTGTATCTCGTGATGGGCTGGATGGCGATCATTGCGATCAAGCCGCTTTATACGGCCTTGACCGGAGAAGGATTCGCCCTGCTGCTCTTAGGGGGAATATTGTATTCCGTCGGAACGATCTTTTATTTATGGAGAAAGATCCCGTATCATCATGCGATTTGGCACACTTTCGTACTCGGCGGCAGCGCCTCCATGTTTTTCTGCGTGCTTTTCTACGTGGCAAAGGTGCCGTTTGTATCATAAACGGCGAAAACCAGGCTTCCTTTACGGGAGCCTGGTTTTTTTATGCCTGAAGCTGTTTGTTTTCGGTCAGGACGTAAGCCTGGTGGATCGTCAAGTCGATATCAGCAGGCCTCAGCCTCTTGAACAACTTGCCTTTCTTCATGTCTTCCGTACCGGCTGTTTCGACTGCAACGATCGGAATGCCGAGCCTTTTGGATAAAGATTTGTAATCGAGCCCGTCATCTTCAGACAGAATAAAGCTTTGGCCTTTCCTGATGATCTCTTCCACTTTTTCAAGTGATGCTTCCTTGTCGGCGCTTTTTTTGACCGCGGCCATTTTATTGAGCCAGCCGCTGAGCAACGGATAACGAAAGGCGCGCGGATCAGCAAAAAACGAAGCCGTTTTATCAAGGTGTCCGAGCAGCACGGCGAGCTCTGACAGGCCGAGCTTTGGATGCACGTAAAGGACGGGCCCCGCCGGGGATCTTCCGTTCTGATGGATGGAAACGGTCGAACCGGTTAAGCCGATGCACCCCCGCAAAAAAGCTTTCGGCTTATCAAAGACAGCTTCCATCTGATTGGCATACGAAAGGCGCGGGTCAAGTGTCTGCAGCGCCTGCAGGAGCTTGATATGCTTGATGAACATATAGGCTGAATAAACCCATAAAAAACAATAGCGAAACATGAAAAACCCTCTCCTCTATCCTTTTCTTTGATAAACGAGGAATTCGTAGTCATAAGGATTTTTGTCATCTTTCAGGCCTTTCCGCCTCGAAACGATTTCCCATTCGGCTTCGCTGAATTCAGGGAAATACCGGTCCCCTTCAAAGGTTTCATCGATTTTTGTCACATACAGCTTGTCCGCAAAAGGCAGAATCTCCGCGTACAGTGTTGAACCGCCGATGACAAAACATTCTTCATTTTTGTTTTTCGCAAACCGCACCGCTTCTTCTGTCGAGTGCATCACCTGACAATTCGGGATATCCAGTTCTTTATTGGATGTGACGATGATGTTCTCCCGGTGAGGCAAAGGTCTGCCGATGGATTCAAACGTCTTTCTCCCCATGATTACGGCGTGTCCTTTCGTCACCTCTTTAAAATACTTCAAATCCTGCGGCAGATGCCATGGCAGATCATTATCTTTGCCGATCAGGCGGTTTCTGTCCATGGCGGTAATCAATGAAATCATTAATTTAAAGCCCCCTTATGATGTTTGTAGCGAAATAAAGCCGGATGATGCTCATCTCTTTGTGTGATCATCTGTGAACATGATGCATGTAGATGGAGGTTAAAGCTGTGATGAGAGGAAACCTTTCTTTCTTCGAGGTTTTCATTCTGATCAGGCCGCCCGAATGCATTGGTGTCATTCCCCGTTTTGTTCAATTCCGGTTCTCTAACATATGACGGCATATATCCGCATGATGTTTCATTTTTTTCATCCTTTTGTAGTGTATCTTGTTTAACCTTTCGAAAACAAGATATTTTTCGAGAAAAGGTTTAAAATATGCGGCATAAAAAAGTCCCCGCCTGATGGCGGGGACGCAGACCGTTGACAAAATAGGTCGAATTTTTATAATCCGGCCTATTTTTGTCCAATTTATTCTGTTTTTTCGATGAGAGTTCTGGCGATGAGGACCTTTCCAAGTCCAATTCGCCAGCTTTTTGAGAT
>NZ_BORF01000008.1:0-188782 GCF_018333035.1 Bacillus sp. J41TS8 | reverse complement strand
GCTGTTCGCGCTGATCTTTAGAGTGCTTAGACAACATGGAAAAACCTCCAAAAACTAGATTTCACTCACATTTTAACAAAAAAAGCTTGTCGATCAAGCCACTTTTTATGGCTTTGTCGACAAGCTGCAAGCTCTCTGTAAAAGAGAGCTTTTTAAGAATTCAATTGTTAAACTCACAAAAGTCCTATAAGCTATAATCAAATAATGATTATTTGTGAAAAAGAAAACCCTAGGCTAGGCCTAGGGTTCAAAAGCTTTCAGCGTTGTATGAAGAAAAACTCCCCCCGGGTGCTAAAATATTTTTGGTTCGCCAACCAAAATATCAAGATACGGAGGAGTTTTTCATGTCAAAAGACACTAACAGTTTAGCACATACAACACGGAATTGTAAGTATCACATCGTACTTGCGCCGAAGCACAAAAGGCAAGTCATTTATGAAAAAAAATCAAAAAAGATATTAGAAAATTACTGCTGAGTTCAAGAAGCTCATTGGATATGATGAAACCAAATAAAGAAACTTTTTTCAATGATGAAGCGTACAATTCATACTTGAAAATGAAAACACGAAAATTCAAGGATGCTCTCATAAACAAATAAAAATTTTTCGGTATGTGAAGCAGATTTAAACTCCTTTGAAAAGAAAACTGGAAAGATTATAAAACAAGTACCCCTAATCCCTTTAAATAAAAATTACCTTAATTATTCCAAATTGACATTGAGAATAATCCGGGAATAGGATATCCTTAAAGACAAACTTGCTGTAAGAATGAGGGATTTATGGTAAGGGGGATCTTTCAAAAATGAATAGTAATACTGTGTGGCAAAAAAACTTCACTTTTCTGTTTTGCTCTAAGATGATAAAGATAACGGCCGATTCTTTAGCATTTAACACAATCCTGTGGTTTCTTATTTTAGATGGAAAAGGGGCTATTGGGACAGCTTTTTTAATAGCTGTAAGTTTTCTTCCTCAAGCTATTTTGGGGCCAATCATTACTCCTTTGATGAAAACGGATCAATTAAAATTTTGGATGTTCTTTTCAGACTTAACTAGGGCATTCATCATGTTGATTATTCCGGTTTTCTATTTTAATGGCTTTTCTCCTTTGCCGTTTATCATATTGCTTATGCTTTTGCATTCTGCAACGGGAGCCTCATATGACCCTGCTTCTGTTTCTTTAATTCCGAAAATTGTGAAAGAGGATATTATTCAAAAGGCAAATGCGACAATACAATCCGCAGGCCAAGCAATAAAACTAGGAGCAGTTACACTCTGCGGTGTTTTAATTGTATTGATCGGTGCAGCTCAGACAATGCTTCTGATATTACCTCTCTATGTAATGTCAGCTATTTTGGTCTTATTCATTCAATATGGTGGGAGTGAGGCGGAAGAGAATGCGAGAGCAACTCAATCACGAGAGCCATATTTGAAGAAGTTAAGAAGGGGATTTACGCTTGTAAGACGTCATCATATTTTATTTCCATTAGCGATTTTCTGTGTGTTTTTGAACTTAGGATCGGCACCTTGGGAGGCGCTTGCAGCAGTCTATATAGCGGAAGATTTAAACCAGGGGGCAATCATTCATTCTATAGTGAGGGTTCTAACTACCGGCGGAGCATTTTTAATGGGTTTCATACTGACTAGAGTGAGAGTAAATCGTTATGGGTTGTTGTTTGTTGCCGCCGGCATTATAGAAGGAACAGCTTTTTTCATTACAGGTATGAATTCGCTTTTAATATTGGTGTTTGCAGCAGCTTTTATCTTAGGAGCAACAATTAGTGCAATAAATGTTCCAGAGCATACGATCATTCAAATATCGGTAAATGATGAGGATCAGCCGCAGGTATATGCTGTCATCAGTATGATTTCATATGTGATGATTCCTATCGGTGCTTTAGCGGCGGGATATGCTGCCACTGTTTTTGGGGCAGGAAAAGTCATTGCTTTTGGAGGGGTAGTCGAAATACTTGCAGGACTTGGTATCCTAGCTTTCACAAAACCAGGAAAATCTCAACGATCCGATTTATCAAAGGCCAAAAAAGATAGCTTTGAGCTATAACAATATTAGTGAGTTCAATTTTCGGCATAACAATTATAGATATTTTTCGTTCTTAAAATTCAGATAATTCGATATAATGGAATAAAATCTGTTATTTATTGGAATATTCAATGAAGGTAATGTCGATCTTACATCAAAAAGGGATTGAATGTTACAGAGATAAAATATTCACATAGAGAGGGGTTTATTAAATGTCTACTGAGAGTGTTATTCCTTATGATCTAGTAGCAACGAAGATGAACTATTGGTATAACTGTATAAAAAATAATAGAAGCGCTGCTGCTGAAAAAGCAAAAACTGAAGTTGAACAAGAAATAAAAGTAATGGAAGAAAACCAAGATGCTCTTGTTTACTTTTCACTGTTGGATTTTCGTCATCAGCTTATGCTGGAAGAACTTTATCCAAACGCTGACTTAAAGATAGACAAACATTATCAAGAGTTGAAAGAAACAAGAGGATGTCAAGACCTTAACGGAATGCTTGAATATTATTATCACTTTTTTATGGGGATGTACTATTTCAGACAAAAAGAACTCGTATTCTCATTGAATTGCTATAGAAAGGCTGAATTGGAAATAGAAGCGATTGAAGGAGATAGTACAGAAAAGGCTGAGTTCTATTTTAAAATGGCTGAGGTATATTATCACATGAAGCAAACATATTTCTCTATGAATTATGCTAAGCGTGCTTACGCTATTTATAAACAAGAGCCAGCTTACGGTAACAGACGTGTACATTGTCAGTTTGTTATAGCAGGTAACTGGCTAGACAATATGCATATGGAAGAGGCCATGAAGCATTTCAAACAAGCACTAGAGGATGCAGAGAAATTTGGCGAAAATTATTTGATCAGAAAAGCACTGTTTAACATTGGAGTATGTTATACTAACCTTGAAGAATTTGATAAAGCATCCGAATTTTATCTAAAATCCCTAGATATTCTTAAACCGAAAAATGATGAATTTACGGCAAGAGCTTTATACCTTTTGGCTTACACAAAAGCAAGGCAAAATGATCTGAGGTCGTCAAAAAAATTCTATGAGAAATCATTAAAGCTAGCTCAGCAAAACAATATTGCAGAAACATTGGCGACATTGAAGATCGTTAAAGGAATTTACTTAGATTCCGATTTGGACCTTGTAAGAGAAGCCTTCGAGTTTTTCGAAGAAAAAAAGCTATATCCTGATATGGAATGGTATGGAATCTGTATAGGTGACGCTTTAACTGAACAAGGTGAAATTCGGGGTGCAAATGAGTTTTATCGTAAAGCAATTGAAGCACGAAAACAAATTCGAAGGGGAGATTTTCTAAATGAAATCTAAACTATTGATTTGTGCAGTCTTATTGCTGGGTTTCACAGGAGTTGCTGCTTCTTCGTATATTCATACGGAAAATGACAGTTATGATGTTGCGATTAGAATTGAAACTTGAAGTTAAATCATAAGGTTTTAAGATAACCCTCTCTCTGTTTCTTGCAATATTAACAGAGGGAGGGTTATTAGTCTCACTAACATTTCTTCGAATAATTGGCGAATCGCATTTCGACTTCCTGCTCCCACAACATATACGCGCACCAATACTTGGACTTAACATAGGCTAATCTGTAATAAAGTTTATGGTTGTGAAAATAAGGGGTGAGGAACAGCACCTCATATGTTGCTGCTTATCTTCCAAAGAGAGTGCGGTCTTTTTAGTCGCACAGATCTATGGAGCGCTATTAAAAGCAATAAACTCCGTCAATACCTCCTTTAATTCTCATTGATTAAGGAAATACAGTTCAGAGAAATACCATCTTTTCATGAACCTCCTCAAATATTTTTATACTTTTCGGTTTTTCCTCTGCAATTTCAAAATTTTCTTTCGCAGGTTCATCTTGAACTTGCTCCATTGAGCTTTTTTAATAATCCAGTCACCGCAATGTTCACTGTAAAAATACTTAGATTAAATTGTGATTCACTTTTGTTGCCTGTGCTACCTAACGATAAGCTCCCTGTAAAAGATTCAATATGTCACCATTCATCTAGACGACATTACCTCACAAATATAGAAAATTTAAAAAGAGGAGATGAAGAAAAGGAAACATCTTCATATTGAAAAATTGTAAAAATGTGTATTATTTTTGAATTATTTTTCAATTCTACACCATTTGACAATTTTTTCATCCTTTTGGTGTTAAGCTCAAGGTGTCTATTAAATGGACAAGCATTTAATAGGTAAACAAAACGAAAAGGGGATGTGTTTATGTTTAAAAACAAACTCAAAAAAGTAGCGGGAGCGGTTGCAGTTGCTGGGGCTCTGTTGGTATCCGGATTACCTGCAAGTGCTGCGCCGGATTTAACTCCGATTCGAGACAAGTATCCAGACGCCTATCAATTCCAATGGAATGGCAACAATACTGTAACTGTTTTCTTTAGAGACAGCCAAGGTAAATCTTATCATGAAACATATACATGTGTTACGGTTATACAAGGAACTTGCTACGTGTATAAGTAAACCGTAAGACAAAATTCTGTCTCAATCGTTTGTATTCTTATTCTTCCTGAGACAGAATTTTTTTCATTAACCAAATCAGTTACTTTCACCTCTCTGTGTCCAAATCCTCTTTATTTATGCCCCTCTCGTTGATCAATGAAAACAAAGCTGGAACAGTTTTCCGCGGCACCATCAGAATATGCTTGCGCCAATATGAGTTTTTCACAGTTTACAGGGGAGAGCTGAACAGCGGCCGCAGCACACCTTCAGACTGACTGGCCTAAGGGTCTTATCTAGCGAATAATGTCGGAGACGCTCTCATAGCATCATTATTGAAAAATAAGTCTGTTTCATGTGGTAATCGAGTGTCAATGAAATGGAACATTCCTATCAAAGTCCCGGCATTCCTGGTAAGTTTTCAAGGCCTATGTTTTCTTCTAGCTCACCATCGTTTTTCACAAGTTATCATTCATTAATGTCTAAACGCGAGTAGATTCGTATAGTAAGACATCATGGGTTTCTTCCATGATTTTTATTTTTTGCGTAACCTCTTACCGCATTTCTTCTGCTCTCTCCGACTCAATTCTTTTTACATGCCAATGATTGTCGCTAAGCGGCTGATTTACATCATCAATAGGCAAAGCTATAAGTTTGGCAGAACCTTTCTTGCACCTAAAAACAGCCATGAACAAAGTACAAACGGCATTGTTAGGGCAGGGAGTCCATATGGCAAAAGATACGTGCTGAGGCCTGCTGTTATAGGCACTGTCAGACAAGCTGAAATGATCCCTGATAAAAATGCAAACCGGTTATGTTCACTTTTAAAAACGGCAGATACGGCCAGGATTGTTAAAATTGCATTATACCCGTAAAGACCCAATGTGATGAGAGAACGCTCCCCTCCTAAAAGGAATGCAATGATGATGGCAACTGCATTTCCGATAACTGCATAAAGTCCCAGTTTTCTTCCTGCCCAAAATACGGCTAGAAAAATTAAAATCCCGGATACTGTGTTATTCAGAAAAAATACTTGTCCAATTCCATGAAAGACCCCGTCTACTAAATTGACTCCCCCTGCTGTCTTTAGTTCCCAGTGTGTTAAATCCTGAGGTATCAGGGCAGAGCTTAATTTAACCCCATTTAATTTGTATGAAGCCAGCAATATAAACCATGTCAGGATAACAAAGGGGAATGTAAGAATTGGAACTTCGGTTCTTTTCGTAAAATGCATCATGGCGGCTGTAAAAATGGCTGCTAAGGCTGATCCAATTAAAGCGACAAGCCACATGTAAGGGCCAGTTAAGAATGATGCCAATGCCATTCCTGTTAACACAGAATTATATCCTAATAGACCCTCATTTATAATCTTTTCATCTGCCGCTCCCAATTTCCCTACTAAAGTACCGATAATAGCGGACAACAAAGCGATTATACCTAAATAATAGGAAAAAATAGTAATGGCTATAAGGATTAGAAAGCCGGTCATAACATTCTCAATCAGGATGACTTGAGAGATGCCTTTGAGAGAAGCTGTTATTAAACGGGAAAACACCCCCTCGCTTAATAAATGATGTTTGTTTTTTCGCATAATGAATATTCTCCTTTCTTTTCAAGGTTATATATCTTCAGTGTATCATATATAAATTTTTGAATATATAAATTGACATATATGTAAAAAATGATATACATTTAAAACAGAAGCAGGGGAATCAAATATATTTTCAGTTTTTTAGTTTTTGCGCTTTCAGCTCAGAATGTTAATGAACTGGCTCCCCCTTATATGAATGCTCACCGTTTGGTCGTAATAAAAATACAGGGAGGTTTTGTGATGCAACTATTACCGCGTGAAGTAGACAAGCTTATGATTGTTGTCGCAGCAGATCTTGCGAAGCGACGTAAAGAACGGGGGTTAAAATTGAATCACCCGGAAGCAGTAGCCCTGATAACGTATGAAGTGTTGGAAGGAGCACGGGATGGAAAAACAGTTGCGGAGTTGATGGAATATGGAACAACCATATTGTCGCGGGAAGATGTAATGGAAGGCATTCCGGAAATGATTGATGATATCCAGGTAGAAGCTACATTTCCAGACGGCACAAAGCTTGTCACTGTACATAGTCCAATTAAATAAAATTGGTAGGAGGCTATTTATATGGAACCTGGACAACTATTTTTAAAAGAAACAGATGTCATTTGTAATGTCGGAAGAGCGGCGTCCAAATTGACTGTAACGAATACAGGTGATCGCCCAGTTCAAGTAGGTTCACATTTTCATTTTTATGAAGTGAATGAAGCGCTTCAATTCAAACGAGAAGAAGCATTTGGAAAGCGACTAAACATTCCGGCAGGAGCGGCTGTGCGTTTTGAGCCCGGTGATGAAAAAGAAGTGGAATTAGTGCCTTACGCCGGCGAACGCCGGGTATACGGATTTAATAATAAAGTGGACGGATCATTAGAAAAAGAGGGGAACCAATCATGAGTTTCAAGATGCCAAGAAAGCAATACGCTGAAATGTACGGCCCGACTACAGGGGACTCTATTCGTCTGGCAGATACAGATTTGCTCATCCAAATCGAGAAAGACTACACAACATATGGAGATGAAGTGGTATTCGGCGGCGGTAAAGTTATTCGTGATGGAATGGGACAACACCCTTTAGTTACACGTGGAGAGGGAATAGCAGATGTTGTCATTACGAATGCTGTTGTCTTAGATTACACTGGTATTTATAAAGCGGACATTGGAATTCGTGATGGCAAAATCGCTGGAATCGGGAAAGCAGGTAATCCGCTAATCATGGACAATGTGGATATTGTGATTGGCGCCGGTACAGAAGTTATTGCTGCTGAAGGTATGATCGTCACTCCAGGTGGAATTGACACTCACGTCCATTTTATTAATCCGGAGCAAATCAGAACAGCATTAGCTTCAGGTCTTACCACCTTAATTGGAGGAGGAACAGGCCCTGCTGCAGGATCAAAGGCTACTACAGTTACACCGGGCGAGTGGCATATACACCGAATGCTTGAAGCGGCAGAGGGCATGCCGATTAATGTTGGGTTTACAGGAAAAGGACAAGCCGCTTCAGAAGCTCCGCTGGCAGAGCAAGTACGCGCCGGCGCCATTGGACTGAAAGTTCATGAGGACTGGGGCGCTACAGCTTCAGCTATCGATCATGCGCTAAGTGTGGCTGACAAATATGATGTTCAGGTTGCCCTTCACGCGGATACATTAAACGAAGGCGGATTTATGGAAAATACAATGGCCGCTATTAAAAATCGCGTCATTCACATGTACCATACAGAGGGGGCAGGGGGAGGACATGCTCCTGACTTAATTAAATCGGCCAGCTTTAACAATGTTCTGCCGTCATCTACGAACCCGACATTACCTTATACAGTTAATACGGTAGACGAGCACTTAGATATGTTAATGGTCTGTCACCACTTGAATCCATCCATCCCGGAAGATTTGGCGTTTGCTGACTCACGTATCAGACGCGAAACGATTGCAGCTGAGGATATTCTCCAGGATATGGGAGTATTCAGTATGACTAGTTCGGATGCCCAAGCGATGGGACGGATTGGAGAAGTCATTTTACGTACATGGCAAGTAGCCGATAAGATGAAAAAACAAAGAGGAACAATGGCGGGCGACAGCGAGCTTTCGGACAACAACCGCGTCAAACGTTATATTGCCAAATATACAATGAATCCTGCCATTACGCATGGTATTTCCGAATATGTCGGTTCTATCGAGACAGGGAAAATGGCCGATCTCGTTGTCTGGAATCCAGCATTTTTCGGTGTGAAGCCTGAAATGGTGATTAAAAGCGGCTTTGTTGCAGAGAGCTTAATGGGAGATGCTAACGCCTCTATTCCGACACCGCAGCCTGTTATTTACCGTCCGATGTATGGGCAGTTTGGCAAGGCGCTGTCCAGCACTTCCATTACGTTTATTTCCCAGGCAGCTTTCGATGACAAAGTGCATGAGAAGCTTGGATTGCAGAAAATCATTCTTCCGGTTCGCGGCATTCGCAAACTAACGAAAAAAGATATGAAGCTGAATGGCGAAACTCCTGAAATAACGGTCGATCCACAAACATATGAAGTGAAAGTAAATGGCCAATTAATTACATGTGACCCTGTTGATAAGGTGCCAATGGGTCAACGATATTTCCTATTCTGAGGTGAGAGTCATGATAATTGAACAAATCGTAACAAATATTGAAAACATGGAAAAAGAGGAAATTGAAAAACGTCATATTGAAAAAGTTTACCTCGAAAGTGCTCATTTGGTAAAACGAATCCAACGGGTGAAAACAGATCATGGCAACGAAATTGGAATACGCTTAAAAGAACCGTGTGACCTTGTCGCTGGTGATGTTTTGTATATGAATGATCAAAATATGATCGTTATCGATGTATTATCCGATGATTTATTAGTCATCAAACCGCGCACTTTGAATGAAATGGGAACGATCGCTCATCAATTAGGAAATCGCCACCTGCCGGCGCAGTTTGAAGAGGACGAAATGCTTGTTCAATATGATTATCTTGTAGAAGAGTTACTTCAAGACATGCAAATTCCATATAAACGTGAAGACCGAAAAGTAAAACAGGCTTTCCGCCATATCGGCCATAGCCATGATTAATATTCTATCTTTACTCCAACTATGCGATTCAAATTTCCCTATCGGGGCTTTTAGTCATTCGTATGGTCTTGAGACCTATATTCAAGAAGATAAAGTCTATGATCAAGCAACGTTCGTACAATGGCTTCATACATATGTAAACGAGCAGCTTATTTATTCTGATGGGTTGGCATCCCGCCTAGTATATGAAGCGTTAGAGAATGAAGATTTACAAACAGTATGGAAATTAGATCGCATGTTGACTGTTCAAAATTTGCCGCGTGAAACAAGAGAAGGAACCCAAAGGATGGGCGAGCGGATGTTAAATCTTATTGAATCCCTATATGAGATACCCATTCTTTCAACATATCGGGAGCGTATAGATCAAAAGCAATCGTTTGGCCATCCCTCCATTGTATTTACGATTGTAGGTCATCATCTTGGTGTCCCTTCATCAACGACTACTTTGTACTATTTGTATTCTGCAGTCTCAAATCTTGTCCAAAATGCGGTACGCGCTGTCCCTCTGGGGCAAGTGGCAGGTCAAAAGACAATTCAAGAATTTCAGACTGTTTTAATCGAAGCAACAGAAAAAATTCAAAGTTTACATGAAGAAGAATTTGGGATTGTTTCCCCCGGTTTGGAATTATCTCAGATGATGCACGAGCGTGTAAATATTCGTATTTTCATGTCTTAATAAAAAAAGGAAGTGTTAGGTATGAATCCAGTTAGGATCGGTGTAGGAGGACCTGTAGGAGCAGGGAAAACGATGTTAGTCGAAAAAATAACCCGGCATTTACAAGATGAAATGAGTATGGCAGTTGTGACAAACGACATTTATACAAAAGAAGATGCCAAATTTTTAATGAACAACGGAGTGCTTCCCGCAGATCGCATTATAGGTGTGGAAACAGGCGGATGCCCTCATACGGCAATACGCGAAGACGCATCAATGAACTTTGCAGCCATTGATGAGCTAGTGAAGAAGAATCCAGACGTTGAACTTATTTTCGTTGAAAGCGGCGGGGATAATCTGGCAGCCACATTCAGCCCTGAACTTGTTGACTTTTCAATCTATATTATTGATGTGGCCCAAGGGGAGAAAATACCGCGAAAAGGCGGTCAAGGAATGATTAAATCTGATTTATTTATCATCAATAAAACAGATTTAGCGCCTTTCGTTGGAGCAAATCTGGATGTTATGGCATCTGATACGAAGGTTTTCCGCGGAGACAAGCCATTCGCTTTTACAAATTTAAAAACGAATGAAGGTCTTGATCAAGTCATTGACTGGATTAAGGAAAATGCACTATTAAAAGGACTGGAGTAAGATGGGGGACTGGACAGGCGTTTTGCGTTTGAGCGCTGAAGAAAAAAATGGAAAGACCATAGCGAAAAATGTGTATTTTCAAGGGGCGTATAAAGTCATGCGTCCTATTTATCATGATGAATCAGGACAAGCCTGTTATTACATTTTAAACCCCGGCGGCGGTTATTTAGACGGTGATCGCTATCAAATGAAGATTTCACTGGAGAAACAAGCAAGGTTAACATTAACAACCCAATCGGCAACTAAAATATATAAGACACCGCATACACATGCATATCAGGAAACTGAATTTAACCTTAAGGAAGGCAGTTATCTTGAGTACATTCCCGATCCGCTTATCGGCTATCAAAATGCACGGTATAAACAAAAAAATGTAGTATATATTGAAAAAGGATGTACGTTCCTTTATTCAGATATTGTGACTCCTGGCTGGTCTCCCAGTGGAGAAAAGTTTACCTATGATACGCTTCAATTCATTAATGAAATCTATATGGAAAATGAGCTGGCAGTCTATGACCATATCAAACTATGCCCAGCTAAACAAAATATCGATGGTCTCGGTTTAATGGAAGGCTATTCTCATTTAGGTTCCATGATTGTGATCAATGAAAAAGTAGATCTTGACCTTCTTGATCGTTTATATCAGGCCGTTGATACTCAGACAAAAGAATATAAAATAGGCATATCTTTATTGGCTGTCCCTGGATTTTCCGTACGGGTATTAGCAAATCAAACACAGATCATCGAAAGTCTGTTTTCCGAATTTCATCATATTCTCAACCAAGTATGGTTTAACAAAACCCCGAGTTTTTTAAGAAAATATTAACGGTGAAAAAAACCAGCAACTGTTCAATTGTTGGTTTTTTTCAGATTCAAGCTAAAAGGAGATGTATTTTGTGGAAGGCACATTATTCTCGGTTTTAATGTTGGCATTAATTTTAGGAATCAAGCATGCGATTGAACCCGACCATGTGATTGCGGTATCGACAATTGCAAGCCAAAGTAAAAAGTTATGGCAAGCTTCTTTAGCGGGCATATTTTGGGGCATAGGCCATACGGTAACATTATTTATAGTTGGAATCATTGTCATTGTAATGAAGGGGCAAATATCAGAAAAGTGGTCGATGTCCTTAGAATTTTTAGTAGGAATTATGCTTGTTTATTTAGGGGTTAAAACGATTCTGTCTTTCAAGAATAGCCATGTACATACGCATCAACATCAACATCTCCACACCCATCAAAGCAGCGGTGACCATAAACACCGCCATAAAAAGGTAACATACTTAAGATCAACATTCATCGGTTTAGTTCATGGTCTGGCCGGAAGCGGGGCCATGGTCTTATTAACGATAAGTACCGTAAAGAGTGTGGGGGAAGCGGCAATATATATTCTTATATTCGGCGCCGGAACAGTTATTGGTATGCTTTTCTTTACAACAATCATTGGAATTCCCTTTGTGCTGAGTAAGAAGCGAGGGGCAATCAGCGGAACACTAGGGATAACGACGGGTGTAATAAGTGCTGTTTTTGGTGTATACTATATGTATAACTTGGGTATTAATGAGGGCTTGTTTAACCTTTGGATTTAAAAATAGTATAAAGTAACCGCCATTAAGATTGAGGTGAATGATATAAATACTTTAGGATATGCCATTCTAAGCGTTCTCGGCAGAAAACCTTGTTCAGGATATGAGTTAGTTCAGTACCTCGAGGTAGTGTGGCCGGCAAAACATAGTCAAATATATCCTTTGCTAAATAAAATGAAACAAGAAGAATTTCTTGAATACGAGCATGTAGAACAAATAGGGAAACCTGATAAAAAAATTTATTCCATTACTGAAAAGGGAAAAGAAGCATTAGAAGATTGGATCGTCGTATCTCCTGCAGATCCAATAAATAGGGACGAATTTCTTATTAAAGTATATTCGATTTGGCTGTTGGAAGAGGAAGATTCTCTAAAATTAATTCAGGATCGAATCAGAAATTTAGAAAAAACAATTGATACCCAATTGAAAAAAATGGCGGAGCTAGAAAAAAACAAGGACTCAGATAGCATGTCAAAAAACTTTGGCCGTTATATCTTGATTGATCGCAAATTCAGACTGGCTAAAGAAGAAAAAACATGGTGTCAAAAGGTATTAAATCTAATAAAAGATAAGAAATTTAATTTTCCCTTTCTGTGTTATGTCAGTGTAGAAGGGATTAATGGAGCGGCACTGCTTATCTAGACAGAAAACGAATGTCACGTACATAAGATAAGGCGCCTCAATATAACACAGTGAGAACGCCGCATATTCACGCTCGCGTTCAAAAAACTAATGGTGCAGAAAAACGAAACGTGCCATTTTTGTTAAACAAACGAGGGGACTGCCCCGCAAGATGAGACAAATAAAAAACACCTTCGAGTTTGAAATCGGATCGATCTAATCCGAAATAAGACTTGGAGGTGTTTTTAAATGAGAATCGGGTTACATGGTTTGGTGATGAAAACGAGACTGAAGGGGAACTGAAGATGATTGGGGAAAAGACATTTGCTGTTCAGGGAATGACGGAAGCTATATTGAGTACCCTAATGATCACCATGACGCAATAAAGAAAATAAGAAAGAAGAGGGCAGAATGCAATCACGAGTGAAAAACAGACAACACCAATATATAAATAATCCAATAATCAACTTCGTAGATAAATTAATAGAACTCATAAAAAAAGCGCTTTATGGAATTGCTGGCGTTCTTTTGGTTTTTGTAGTAATGGCAGCTCTATACGTGATTGGGAGTGGAGGAGACGATAAAGCAGGGGATGAATTACGGCTCGGACAGTCTATTACAGGTGCTAATTCTATTGAGAATTTAGAGAAAAACTCCGGTAATTTATTCAACGTTGAAGGGGAGACAATTACTATTTCAAAGCATCAAAGAATAAAAATTATAAAAATTTTAGAAGAAGATAACTTGGCATTAATAGAAGTATTAAGCGGGTCTAATAAGGGCACTCAATGGTGGGTAAAAAAATCATCTATTAGAAGAGAGTATAAATCACGATCTTCGAAAAAGTAGGAAAATAAATATGAAGGCTTTTAATGAATATGCAAAAGGATATTTTGATGCTGAATTATATAGCGCTTAACATGAACTTGAAACACTAGTCAGTATCAGAGAGAGACTAACGGAAACTTTGGGGAAGATAGCATTCTAGTGAAGGGAATTATTTTATTTTTTGGAGGTTATAAATGTACTTTATATCAGGATTCATGTCGTGTTTGCTGGGGCTATCAATGTTATTTTCTGTACAGTTGTTATCTGTTGCTTTTCCTAATTATGTGATTGATGGGATTAGTGATGAAGAGACTTCAGCTTATTTTCAATCATCTGTGTTATTTTATCCTGTATTGTTAATGATCTTAGGTGTAATATTAATTATTGTTCATTTTCGAACAAAAAAGTGAGATTTTGAATAAAAATTACGGTTTTATTCTGAGCAAAGAGAGATGTGAAAATGGTAAATGTCTTAAAAAATGTCTTAAAAAATGACAGATTGGATGCATATCCATTATTTAAAAAGTTTTGTTTCCTCAAAGAAAAAGGGTTGCGAAAGGAATCCTTTAAAGCATTGTCCGCCTTTATTGATGAAGCAAAGACGTGGGATAATAATGTACAACAGCATTTTGCCAGTTGGCTATTTGCCTTATTTGAAGAATCAGATAATATTCATCATATACTCGTTTATCCTTTGGAGGAGGAACTTTTGAAGCCTTTACTTGAGAGATGGATGAAGAGTAATCCCGAAGATTCAAGACCATATAGATGGTATGGCGTGTTTTTAAATACTGAAAAACGTGTCGATTACTTAAACAACGCACTTAGACGTGGTGGCAGCAATGAACAATTATCCCTATTAACGCTAATCGATATTTATTTGAATGCTCTTTGGTATTCATTTCATCATATATCTGAAGATTTATATCTTGGCGATATTAAAGAAGATACAGTACTTCTTGCTAAGTCCCGGCAGTTAAATAACAAAGTAGAATGTGAACAAACAAGAAAAAACAATAACGAAGCACTTAACTATTATCAAGATCTATTGAATGACTGGGTGATGTTTAAAGAAGGGCAATCAAAAGGATTTGTTGAATGGTGTGAAAATAAGGGTAGAAACTATTATTGGGTCAAAGCTTATTATTATGAAAAATAACAATATGAAAAAGGACACAGCTAAGGAAATGAAATGCTGCAACAAGTATCCATTGACTGCACATTTTTTAATTAATTGCAAGCTTTAATTTTAAATAAACGAACTGAATAGGGTCTAAAACATTTTAAGGAGGATTATACGTGATTTGGTGGGCTAAACAAGGATGGCAGCTA
Organism: Bacillus sp. J41TS8; assembly: GCF_018333035.1. NCBI lineage: Bacteria > Bacillati > Bacillota > Bacilli > Caryophanales > Bacillaceae > Bacillus > Bacillus sp. J41TS8. The sequence goes on along the minus strand of NZ_BORF01000008.1, from coordinate 173,922 downwards.
ATCTTAGGGTTTATTGTTGTTGCTGCGCTTTTTAGTTGTCTAGAGATTCCGATTCTCCATTAAATCACCTTCAGATATAAGTTTCGACTTTACGATGATTTAATCTTTTTGGTGCGATGAGCGCAGGGATAGGAATCATATTATTTGTTTCTCAGTTTGGCCAATAATTCTTTCCTTTGTTGTATAATGGAACCAAAACACAGGTTTCGTATGTCTTACGTTTTAGTTTCTTAAGTGCCCATTGTTTAGACGACTCGAAAATAGGTTCATACTTTGGTTTTGGCGAAAGGGGAGCCTAATAATGAAAATGGATGAGAAGAGGAAAGAGCTTCAAGAAAAATATAGGGAGGAAATGAAAAAGAAGAAAAATCACAGAACCTATACTATCGAAACAATTATTGTAATAGCAATTGTTCTGTTGTTTATTGCTTTAAATTTAATAATTGATGAATTTTAGCTCTAATAATCATTTTACGTAGAGGGGTTAATTTTGGTACTCAAAGAAAGAGGGCAAATAGATCAAGAATTTGGTGCTGAAGAAATCGCTGATTATTTAAGATTAAGAGGCTTTAAGCCGAAAGTAGATGTAATGCATTTTGGAGACCATTCCGGGGGAAGCATTACCTTTTGGTACAGACTCAGAAGATATTATATAGCTCTTGTTCAGTTCGATAAACCAGGAGATAAAGATCCATTAAGCAGCAAAAATGGTTTTACTCAATTAGGAATGGATTCTAAAGGACGAGCAGAAGAGATAATGATGCATTTGGTAGCATATTTTAATGGATGGTATCGTACAAATAAGGAGCCATTCCCAGAGGAAGAAGAATGGCTTAACTTATATCTTGAATACAATGAATGCGAATAAAAACCATCGTTTTATCTAGATATTAGAAAGCTTAAAGATATAATGAAAGTAAATACTCAAATCTCAATAATTAATTGTTTCATTAGATTAAAACTAATAATAATAAACAATTGTCATCCTGTTGCTAATCTGTAGTAAAAGTAATTGATCTTGATTTAATATGCGTTAATTGCCACGCATTTCATCACTTAGGATTTACTCAATCAAAAGCTAACAAAGAGAAGATGAAAGAACTGAGCTGAGCAACAGCCGCAACAATCTTCAGACTGACTGGATCCATTTTCCAAAGGTCCTCATCATTCATCATTTTCTTCCAATCTAACATGTCAACCCGTTAAGCATTCACCAAAAAAGCAAACAGAAATAAAAAATTGGTTTGTCCGCACAGCTTACCTGAATACAATAAGAAATAAAGTATTTCTCGGGAAAGCGCAGGTTTCAACAAGACCTGCCCCGTCCTTCTCAAAAAACATCGGAATGCGCAGTCATGTGGGCGTCTGTCACGGCTTAAGCGCGCCATGAATAGGATATAAAGAGAGAATGGTGAGGTGAGTGTGTTGGAAAGGGCTGTTACTTATAAAAACAACGGACAAATCAATATCATACTGAACGGTCAAAAGCAGGTTTTGGCCAATTCAGAGGCTGAAGCCGAATATCAGGCCGCACTGCAAAAAAATGAAGCCAAACACAGCATTCTGAAGGAAATTGAAAGGGAAATGAACACGCTGGTCGGGATGGAGGAAATGAAGCGCAATATTAAGGAAATCTACGCCTGGATTTTCGTCAATAAAAAGCGCGAAGAACAAGGCCTTAAAGCCGGAAAACAGGCGCTACACATGATGTTCAAAGGAAACCCGGGAACCGGAAAAACGACCGTCGCCAGGCTGATCGGCAGGCTTTTTTACGAGATGAATGTTCTCTCAAAAGGCCATCTGATCGAGGCGGAGCGCGCCGATCTTGTCGGTGAGTACATCGGTCATACGGCGCAAAAAACGAGGGATTTAATCAAAAAAGCGATGGGCGGAATCCTGTTCATTGATGAAGCCTATTCCCTTGCCAGAGGCGGAGAGAAAGACTTCGGCAAGGAGGCAATCGATACATTAGTCAAACATATGGAAGATAAGCGGAACGAATTTATTTTAATCCTCGCCGGATATTCGCGGGAAATGGATCATTTTCTTTCATTAAATCCAGGCCTTCAGTCAAGGTTTCCGATCAGCATCGATTTTCCCGATTACTCAGTCAGCCAGCTGATGGACATTGCGAAACGGATGATGGCGGAAAGGGAATATCAGTTCAGCCCTGAGGCCGAATGGAAGCTGAAAGACCATCTGATGGCCGTCAAAAGCACGGTCAGCCCCGCGAAGTTCAGCAACGGCCGCTTCGTCCGCAACCTGATCGAAAAATCCATCCGGTCGCAGGCGATGAGACTACTGATGGGAGACTGCTATTTAAAGAATGATCTGATAACCATTAAAAGCCAGGATCTCGACTTGAAGGAAGACGCGCCGCACGTATAATGGCGCGTTCTTTTTTTATTTTCGAGGATTTCTGGCAACCGCTCCCTCCGTTTGTTATGATAGTACTGCTTATTGACTAACGTTAAGAAAGGAACATGATCATTTGAACGGACAGGAAGTCATGAAAGAGAAAGCCATATTAGTCGGATGCCAGCTTCCGCACGTATCTGATGAGCGTTTTTCATACTCGATGGAAGAGCTCGCCGCGCTGACGAAAACGGCCGATGGAACGGTTGTTTCCACGGTCACGCAGAAGCGGAACCGTGTGGATGCTGCTACATATATCGGAAAAGGAAAAGTAGATGAATTGTCGGTGCTCTGTGAAGAGCTGTCGCCCGATGTTTTAATTTTTAATGATGAATTGTCGCCGAGTCAGCTGAAAGCGCTTGTCACAACGCTTGACGTGAAAATTATCGATAGGACGCAGTTGATCCTCGATATTTTCGCCAAACGCGCGCGGACAAGGGAAGGAAAGCTGCAAATTGAGCTGGCGCAGCTGCAATACGCCCTCCCGCGGTTAAGCGGCCAGGGAATCAACCTGTCAAGGCAAGGCGGCGGAATCGGAACAAGAGGCCCAGGGGAGACAAAGCTGGAAACCGACCGGCGTCATATCCGAAACCGGATTCATGAAATCAATGTTCAGCTGTCTACCGTCATTCGCCACAGAAGCAGATACAGAGAAAGAAGAAAGAAAAACGGCGTACTGCAAATCGCGCTCGTCGGCTACACCAATGCAGGGAAATCGACATGGTTTAACAGGCTTACAGACGCCGACAGCTATGAAGAAAACCTGCTGTTTGCCACACTTGACCCGATGACCCGCAAAATGACGCTGCCGAGCGGATACAGCGTGCTGCTCTCAGATACGGTCGGGTTTATTCAGGATCTGCCGACGACTTTGATCGCGGCTTTCAGATCGACGCTCGAAGAAGTAAAAGAAGCCGATCTGATTCTTCATATGATCGATTCTTCACACGAAGACTACGAGGGCCACGAAGCGACGGTCAAGCGCCTTCTTGAAGAACTTGAAGCCGACGATATTCCCGTTTTAACCGTCTATAATAAAAGAGACCGGAAGCGGCCGGATTTCATCCCTTCTTCAGGGAGAGGGCATATCATGACGAGCGCCAAAATAGACGGAGACTTGCCGCTGTTTAAGCAGGCGGTTGAAGACTATCTGAAAAAGGAACTGCTCGTTCCGTATGATGTAAGGATTCCTGCTTCAGAAGGAAGGCTGTTGTCGAGAATCAAGTCTGAGACAATGACGAACAGCACCATTTTTGACGAAGATCGCGAAGCATATGACGTGGAAGGATATATTCTCCCTGACCAAAACATTTTGGGAGAGCTGAAGAAGTATATGTAGGAAAGGACACTGCAGAACATGTTTGAGACATTAAAACACGGAGATCTACTAAAGAAAACGGCGGTAGAGGCTGAAACCGATATCGCTCAAATCCATAAAACAATTGATGAAATCAGTGAACGAAATGAGTGGAGGGTGCTTGAAAGCTACAGAAAGCACAAAGTATCGGATACGCATTTCACACCATCGACTGGCTACGGCTACGATGACATCGGCCGCGATACGCTGGAAAAAGTCTATGCCGACGTCTTCGGCGGTGAAGCGGCCCTTGTCAGACCGCAGATCATCTCGGGAACCCATGCGATATCAATTGCTTTATTCGGCGTTCTCCGTCCGGGAGATGAACTTCTTTACATCACAGGCAAACCGTACGATACCCTCGAAGAGATTGTCGGCGTCAGAGGTGAGGAAAACTCGGGGTCTTTGAAAGATTTCCAGATCGGATACAGCCATGTCGAGCTGACTGAAGAAGGAGCCGTTGATTTTGACCGCGTGGCAGAGTCCGTCACACCGCAGACAAAGGTCGTCGGAATCCAGCGCTCAAAAGGATACGCAGACCGTCCGTCTTTTACAATTGATGAGATTGAGAAGATGATTCGCTTTGTTAAAGAAATAAACGAGAACATCATCGTTTTCGTCGACAACTGTTACGGCGAATTTGTAGAAGAGCGTGAGCCGTGCCATGTTGGAGCGGATCTGATGGCAGGCTCGCTGATTAAAAACCCGGGAGGCGGCCTCGCCAAAACGGGCGGCTATATCGCCGGCAAGGAAAAATGGGTGAAAGCCTGCTCCTACAGAATGACATCACCTGGAATCGGCAGTGAAGCCGGTGCGTCGTTGTACACCCTTCAGGAGATGTACCAGGGCTTTTTCCTTGCGCCGCATGTCGTCTCCCAGGCATTAAAAGGAGCCGTGTTCACAGCCCGTTTTCTTGAAAAACTCGGCTTTAGGACGAATCCTTCGTGGGACAGCAAGCGGACCGATTTGATCCAGTCTGTCGAATTTTCCAACCCGGAGCAGATGATCGCGTTTTGTCAGGCCATTCAGTACGCTTCTCCTGTCAACGCCCATGTGACACCATATCCGAGCTATATGCCGGGCTATGAAGACGATGTCATTATGGCGGCCGGCACTTTTGTACAGGGAGCAAGCATTGAACTATCAGCGGATGGCCCTATAAGACCGCCTTATGTGGCATATGTCCAAGGCGGATTAACCTATTCCCATGTGAAGAATGCGATATGCAGTGCTGGGGATGCGCTCATGAAGCAGGGGTTAATGTAAAGAAAATAAAGAATATTTTCATGTAAAGAATCCTTACATCGTGTTGACACATTATATAACATAACATATAATAAATTTATATAAGAAAAGGAGGAAATTGAGATGAGTGATAAAATTCGCCGCTCAATGCCCTTATTTCCGATAGGTATCGTCATGCAACTGACCGAACTGTCTGCAAGACAAATTCGGTATTATGAGGAAAATGGACTGGTATTTCCTGCAAGAAGTGAAGGGAACAGACGTTTATTTTCATTCCATGATGTAGATAAGCTGCTCGAAATTAAAGATTTGATCGAACAAGGTGTAAACATGGCGGGGATCAAACAAATTTTCGCCAAAACAGAAAACGAACAAAAAGAAGACAAACAAGACAAGCCGAAAAAAGCAGAGAAACACAACTTGTCGGATGAAGAACTGAGAAAACTGCTGAAAAACGAGCTTATCCAAGCAGGCCGTTTCCAAAGAGGGACGACATTCCGCCAGGGAGACATGTCCAGGTTTTTTCATTAATTTGTTAGCAACTGCATTGCTATATACATTTACCTTTTAGAGGAGGAGTTTTACGAATGGCAAAGTATACAAGAGACGATATTGTTAAACTAGTAAATGAGGAGAATGTAAAATATATTCGCCTTCAGTTTACAGACATTCTTGGAACGATTAAAAACGTTGAAATTCCTGTGAGCCAGCTGGAAAAAGCACTTGATAATAAGGTTATGTTCGACGGCTCTTCAATCGAAGGATTCGTCCGCATTGAAGAATCCGATATGTACTTGTACCCTGATTTAGATACATTTGTGATTTTCCCGTGGACCGCCGAAAAAGGTAAAGTAGCCCGCTTCATCTGCGATATTTATAATCCGGACGGCACGCCGTTTCAAGGCGATCCGCGCAACAACTTGAAGCGCATTTTGAAAGAAATGGAAGACATGGGCTTCTCAGATTTCAATCTTGGACCGGAGCCGGAATTCTTCCTGTTCAAGCTTGACGAAAAAGGCGAGCCTACCCTTGAACTGAACGACAAAGGCGGATACTTCGACCTTGCGCCGACTGACCTTGGCGAAAACTGCCGCCGCGACATCGTACTTGAGCTCGAAGAAATGGGTTTTGAAATCGAAGCGTCTCACCACGAAGTTGCACCTGGACAGCACGAGATCGACTTCAAATACGCTGGAGCCATCCGCGCTTGCGATGATATCCAAACGTTCAAGCTCGTCGTTAAAACAATCGCGCGCAAACATGGCCTGCACGCAACATTCATGCCAAAACCGTTGTTCGGCGTAAACGGATCAGGCATGCACTGCAATCTATCACTCTTCCGAAACGGCGCCAACGCTTTCTTTGACAAAGACACTGACCTTCAGCTGAGTGAAACGGCAAAGCAATTCATCGCCGGCATCGTCAAGCACGCAACAAGCTTCACAGCTGTGACAAACCCGACTGTCAACTCTTACAAGCGCCTAGTTCCAGGCTATGAAGCACCTTGCTATGTGGCATGGAGCGCGCAAAACAGAAGCCCATTGATCCGTATCCCGGCTTCCCGCGGCATCAGCACGCGCGTAGAAGTCAGAAGCGTAGACCCTTCTGCGAACCCGTACCTTGCTTTGAGCGTACTTCTTGCAGCAGGACTTGACGGCATCAAAAACAAGCTTGAAGCACCGGCTCCGATCGACCGCAACATCTATGTCATGACAAAAGAAGAGCGCCTCGAAAACGGAATCGTCGACCTTCCTGCGACACTCGCAGACGCTCTCGAAGAATTCAAATCAAACGAAGTCATGGTCAAAGCCCTCGGCGACCATCTATTCGAACACTTCGTCGAAGCAAAAGAAATCGAATGGGATATGTTCCGCACACAAGTCCACCCTTGGGAGCGCGAACAGTATATGTCTCAGTATTAATTTAGGAATCCCCTTGGCACCGGTGGTGTCAGGGGGTTTTTTGTTTTTGTGGGTGTTTCTAATATTTTAAGAGGGAACATTAATCACCCACAAATCACCCACAAAAAATCAATAAAAAAATTACTCCATTATCGTGGAGATATACTCTTATATCTATTCATTGAATCCATGTCGATCCTGTCCGGCTCCGTCGGTAAGCGATTCAAGCCATCTGGCGGCATTCAGGAAAAAAGTTAATGCTCTGTTTGGGAATAAAACTGTGTCAAAGACAACATCATCTACGAGCCAGTCAAGCAAATCCACAGGGACCATTCTGGAAAAAAGGGTCGTCCGGTTCCAAGGTCAAGTCGCTGCAGAAACGCTTGAATGCCGCTGGCTTCTTTCTGCCGAAATACGGGGCCGATGGGTCTTAAGGGGATGAATCTGTGCAAGCTGTTAAAGCTCTGCAAAAGAAGGCGGGTATCGCGTTGGATGGAATTTACGGACCGGCTACAGAAAAAGCGCTCGTAGCTATTGAAGCGAAAAAGAAAAAGCCTTCCTCAAACGGCAAAAAATCATCCTACCCGCTGCCGTCTGGCATCTATAAGGTGAAAAGACCACTGATGAAAGGGACGGCCGTCCGGCAGATTCAAGAGGCGCTGGCATCACTTTATTTCTATCCAGACAAAGGAGCAAAAAACAACGGCATAGATGGTTATTACGGACCGAAGACAGCGAACGCGGTCAAACGGTTCTAGCTGATGCATGGGCTGTCTGTTGACGGTATTTACGGGCCAAAAACGAAGGCAAAACTCGAATCATTATTGAAGTGAAGACAAGGTCTTCTATCTTGAGGGCCTTCTTATACTAACCTTTTATCAGATAGAAAATTAAAAGTTTGTAAAATTCTTAAAAACAGCGGTTCCAAATAGTTGGTTTATATGTTAATATATTACTTGTAAATATAAACTATAGGAGGTTGTTTTTGGTATGAAAAGTATGAAGGCTAGGGTGTTAATGGTTCTTTCAGCATTTGCACTTCTAACCACAGTAGTATTGACTACGCCAGCGGCTACCGTACAAGCAAAAAATGCAACAGAAAGTTTGATCAATCATCAAGAAGTTAGCAATGTCGTGCAAAATGTTGATGAAAAAGACATGGAAAAATCGAAAAAGTTTGTAGAAGAAGCATTGAAAACCAATGAGAATTTTACATATTCTGTAGACCGTCAAAAAGCAATCCAAATTGGTTTTGCTGTAGATCAGGTAACAAATATGGCGATGTTTTATGAAAACTTGCCAACAGAACAAGTGAAATTTTTAGAGGAAGGGAAACAGGTTGCGGTAAAAGGCGATAATCAAATCAAGCCTATGTTTGTGCCTGCGTTACCTTGGGTTGTTTACATTTCATTGCAAGAATTAATCGCACTTTTGACAGCACTTGGATTAGCGGGAGTGGCACAACAGTTTTTAAAAGATGTTTATACACATGGGATCAAACAAGCATGCAAAAAGTTTTCAAAGAAACATAAGAAGATTAAAGACTTCTGTAAAAATAATGGATATCCTACGAAGTAAGAAAAGCTCCTGGAAATATTCCAGGAGCCTTTTATAAATAAATCGTACAAAAACCCGCAAAAACACCCATTACGAAGTAATCGTTACTATCTAATTTCTTACCGTTTTTAACAAATACATTTAAAGCCCAATTCAATTTTGTACCATCAGCCGTTTTTGTAATCAATTTTTTGCTGATACTGTAGTACATTACTTTGAAGAGGGCGAATGCAATTGTACCGAACAAATAGAACAAGATAAACTTACCAAAAAACAAAAGCATTGCTGGTCACTCCCACATTTTGAATTCTTTAACCAACAACTTGATTTTACCAAAAATGTTTATAATAGAAAAGGAGACGTTTGTAACATCTTCACCTGTCAAAAGAGGAATTTTTTCGTGATAACTATAGACTTGAGTATACAGTTTGTAGCAGGACTTGACGGCATCAAAAACAAGCTCGAAGCACCGGCTCCGATCGACCGCAACATCTATGTGATGACAAAAGAAGAGCGCCTCGAAAACGGAATCGTCGACCTTCCTGCGACACTCGCAGACGCTCTCGAAGAATTCAAATCAAACGAAGTCATGGTCAAAGCCCTCGGCGACCATCTATTCGAACACTTCGTCGAAGCAAAAGAAATCGAATGGGATATGTTCCGCACACAAGTCCATCCTTGGGAGCGCGAGCAGTATATGTCTCAGTATTAATCTAGGAACCCCCCCTGGCACCAGTGGTGCCAGGGGGGGGTTGAATTTTGGTCAAAAGATTGGGTGACCAAAATATGACCAAAAAAATTTGAAGTTTCAATCTAACTCCATAATCGATGAGACATAACCTTCGTAATCTTCGATTCTATCTTGGTCAAGTTTCTTACTGATATTGGGAGTAAACATCAGCTGCTTTTCTTAATATATTTCATGTCTGTACCTGAATTCCAAGAGTAAAACCACGTGTGTTAGGCGAAAAGTGTGGTCAGCTTGGAATGACGCGGCAAAAGTGACCAAATACTGATTGGAATGAATATGTTATATTTAGGGGAACAATAAGCGAAGGGGAAACTATTAAATGTTTGAGTTGGATAAGATGATAAACAAAGTAAACGGCCTTAAAGAAGAGCACGCAAAGGGAACCCTTAAGGTTATTTGCGGAAAACTGGATAATCTAAAACACGCGGGTGGTCAATATACAGAGAAAGAATTTGTTGAAGATATTCGATCAATGATTGAGGATTTTCCAGAATTGGATAATAAAGAAGAGAATAATGAATAAAAAACCCTTCTTGCAAGAAGGATTTTTTTTATAACAATACCACACCGACGACATATACGATCGATTTAGTTATAAACAATTTTTTTAAAACGGGAGGTTTTGAAAAAGCGAAATAGTAATAACTAAGGTTGATAAAGAGCCCAAAGATATCAAAGATACAATTTTTCGGTTGTTTTGCTTTTTTGGAGATTTACTTAATTCATAGATTAATGCACTCCATAAAAGTATGGATGCCAAAATAATAATACTCATATACACATAATCCTCCTTTTCATGGTTAACATTGTCATCGATTTTACCACATTTAGGATTGAGATGTCGATGAAATAAGCATCTTTATTTCATTCTTTGACTGAAGAACAAAACCGTTTGTTTTCAACTCGGACATTATAGTTCCTTCGGAGTTCTCACTATGAACACTGGCATTCACTTACTCTCTAGTATGAGTTCCTTATTGAAATGTCTTTATTTCTTTTGTTGTCGAAAATGAAATGAAAACCTATCATATCCAGAACAGAAAGAGGCATTGAAACAAAAAGGTTAACAAAATGAGGTTGCAAGCTGCAGCCTTTTTAGTTTGAAAAAAGTTAGTACAAATGGAAAGAAATCATCCAACACACTGTTGGTCGGCATCTTTAAAGTGACAAACGCATGAAATGAAAGGAGCGGCTGTACGTCAGGTTCAGGAAACGTTGGCTGTTCTTTAGCCCTAAGAGAGCAAGGTATTGACGGCAATACGGTCAGAAAGCGGCGGGACCGTCACTGATGGTATTTACGGGTCTAAGACAAAAAATAGAAAAGTTAAATTACACAACAATTAATAGAATGAAGTATAAGCAGATAAAAATTTTGAACGAAATCTGTTGAGTTGAAGGGAAATTAAATTGGTCTTGAGGAATAAAAAGCTGATTTAAGAGGGAAAGAAACAATGCTGCTGAAAAACAACTATTGACATATGTAAGTAAATAGAATAAATTAATTATTGTTATAAAAAACACCTAATTTTATCATAGCACACAAGATATAAAAAGTCAATGTTTTTTTAAAAAAAGATGCTTTTGAAAGGAAGAGAGGTTATGAACTTATCTCGTTTTTTGAATTCCATTCAATTATCCCCTCAATCAAAACCTATGATGGAACTGCTTGAATTAAATGAAAAAACAAAAGAGCATGGCTTGATCTTAACACCCAGCGATATCAAAACATTAATCGTTTATAGAAATAAAGTGCTTCATGATCATGGACGTATAGAGCTGGGGATTGAAGTACTAAAGGAATTAATTGAGGTGTTTGCTGCTTCACCCTATATGGATGAGGATCATGATGTCGAAACGTTAATCGAGCTTCAGGAGATTTTTTATTATCTCAGAAATGAAACAGAAGATAAGATAGGTGACATGAAACTGATTCATCAGATGATGGAGTGTTTTAACGGACCTTCTGCGGGGTCTTTAGAGTTATTAAGAAGTAAAATGGAGGAACTCGCGGAGAGTTTCAGAAGAAATACGATGAGAAGTGAGTCTTTATATAAAGGTGATGAATAACATGGGAAAAGAAAATACTTTAAATCGCTATGATTTGGTTTCAAATTTTACGATTGATAAATCAAAGTTAAAGCAAAGCCAATTTATGTTGTCGCTTCTAAAAGAAGGCCAAAGGGTTGGAGTTATTACCAGCGAAAAAGCTTACAAGATACAGGTAGAGATTATGCAAATCCTGCAACGATTGATAGGCCAGTATACCAAAGGGGAAAGTACGTCGGTTACTACAGAAACGGCGGAAGGGATTATGGTTTCCCTCATGTATGCAATAGATGCTTATGCTCTCCATTTTGAGAAACCTGAAGAGGTTATAGTACATTTACGTTCTGATAGTATAAAAAAAATATATACCAAAGGTGTCGAATTACTTCACTGTTATTTTGAAGAAGCTAAACAATTGTATCAAGACGTAAAAAAATTAAAGTTAGATGTGCCTGTTGATGCTTATAATTTAACCATTGACGAATCGTTACCTGTATTTATGAATCATTATAATATTATTTTTGAAGCTCAAAATACGATGGCGAGCATTGACTATCCTTTAGCTATTGACAACATGGAACTGCAAGGTGTTTTTTATATTAAACAGTATTTAGAGCGACTGCTGATAGAAACGAGATTCTGTCACTTTTTTAACCATCAAGATCTAATGTATATCTTGACAAACTTCGGGAGAATATGCCGCTTTAATTATCGCATAGAACTTTTTAATATTTTTGAGTTAATGATAAACAATGCTGTTTTTTCACTGCTATCCGGGGGCGAAGCCAATCAAGTCAGAATTTCTGAAGTTCAATATGACAGGTTGAGTCGGTTGTTAAGTGATTGCCATGCTGATAAAAGGGCAAACTTGATTAACGAAGCATTTGATCGGTTACAGCGGGATTTAAAGACAGATCAAACGATTACTGATTATATCAATTTGTATCGCAATGAATGTATTCAAAGGGTAAATAACGCTGCGGAAATTGATGGCTTCAAAATGTTGATCATCAGAGAAATTGAAGAGAGAGAAAAACCAATAGCGTTAATGTTAAATGAAAATGATCGCATGAGTGATATTGAAATGCGGAAATTGGTGGATTGCATCATGGAAAGAAAAAACACAGCAGAAAAAATATCGCTGATCCGCGATCATTTTGTTTCACTGCATGATTATTTGGATTTGCTAAATTCGGGATGTCTGTTTAACGACGAATATAACGCACTTTTTGCTACGTTTGGGAATTTTGAATTGGCCATTTTTGCGAAAATTGTATTTTATGAAGAATTAAGAGGGGGAATCCTCAATTTCATTGACATTGTTGCTGACTGCTCTGAAGCAAAGAGCGAGTGGGAAACATATTATATGAAATTTATTAAACAATTAGAAGATGAGCGCATTGCAACGATTGGACAGCTCATCAATGATATTGACTATGAGGAGATATCGTTTTATTAAGTTAAAGACGTTTTTATAAGTTCTTTTACAAAGGAGAGTCTAAAGAAAGACGAAGATAAATAACAGCACTCGATAAATGCAATCTTATCCCGCCAAGAAAGTTATTTTTCAACACAACTTAAAAGCTTAAAGTAATTCTACTCCAACTTGCTTAGTGAATTTTACTTTTATTCTCTCTTCTTCTCCAATACTTACAACCATGAAATTTTCAACTTTCTTAATGCTAGTTACGTTTTGAAAAACACCTGTAAATACCGCGAAATCTTTATAGGTTATATCCAGGCTGCAAGTTAGTTGATAAACATCCAGCATCAAAATTAACTTGAAGTTTTGATTATCTTTATAAGTATAAATAAATTCGCCGGCCTCTGGATCATCAGCTATACTGGCTGGCTCACTCTCAAAAAGTTCTAATAAATCATATTCATTATATTTTATAAACATCCAACTGACTCCTTAAAATTATAGTGATATTAATGAAGTTAAAAAAACCGCAGATCTTTAACTATATCGATCATTACTGGGCAATAAGAATTTCTGATTTTCAATCGCAACTCCAAACGCTGTCTTAAGGAAATAACTCATGTATCAATCGAACTGTATCTATATATAGGTTGATATGTTATTATCTGTATATAAAATAAGGTAGCACGCTAAGCTGCCGACAAATGATTAGATTAAATGAAAGAATTCGAAGCAATGAAAAATTATCAGAAGGGGAGATTGTTATTAGATTTTTGCCGCCGGTTTTCGCGGGTATTGCTGTATTTTTAGTGACTTTTTATATTGAGTATTCTTCCAAAAATTTATCCCTGGAGAATAAACTTATACTCAATGTTGCAGCGGCAATTGTCGGGTGTATTTTGGGAATGTTTATAAGAAAAAGAAATCAATATTAAAGAGACCGATTAATAAAGTTCGGTTTCTTTCTCTATTTTAACATGCAGGGAAAATATTCTTTGGATTAATAAAGGAAGGTAATCATTTCGAATTTCGGATTAAACATAGCTAGATCATTTTTCAAATATCTCTAGTTTATAAAGGATCTTAACGAGTTGTGAGTTTGGGCATCCGAAAAAACTTCAGAAAGAGAGGGACACTTAACAAAGTGTGGGTAGTGAAATGGACAAATGTATATTTTGTGAAATCGTTAGTCAAAAAATTTCAAGTTATGAGGTTTATAAAAATGACGATGTAACAGCATTTCTTGATATAAATCCTGTTACATGTGGCCATACAATAATCATACCAAATAAGCATATTGAAAGACTCGATCATATTAACGATCCCCATCTATCTAATGAAATAATGGATTCTTTAATTAAAGTACCTCAAATATTAATTCATTCAGGTATTTGTGATGATTACACGATACTCTCAGACAACGGTCACTTTGCTCAGCAAGATATTAAGCACCTGCATTTTCATGTCATACCGAGACACATGAATGAAAAGTTTGAATTCAAATTAAACACCGACTTTACTGCAGCTGAGAAAAGTAACTTACTTTCGGTATGGAGAAAGATTACAGGGAGATGATGAGAAAAGATTGTCCTAGAATTTAAAAATGGAAAGATGATTTGATATGATCTCGTGCAGGTTTTGCTGAATTCATCATTTCGTCCAGAAATTCTTTCCTTTGTTGTATAATGGTGATGATTAACAATGGTTGCAAGGGAGTAAATTATGTTTTTAATAGCTTTTGTATTGGCGTATTTTATCAAGCAGCCGATATTAAGCATGGGGACACTTTTTCTTTTCATCTACGGATTTAGATTTTCTTCTAAAGGCATTAATGCTGAAAAATACGATTGTTATATTAATCAATATAGACTTATATTTTGCTTCGTCATCCCTTTCCTTAATTTTTATATGTAATGGACAACGATAGGAGGGAATGCGGGAGTCGGGTTTACGTTTAGTCCACTTACCCTGATGCAAAAGCTGTCTTTCTTGTCCCAAGTTATTTTGATATTATTACCCGAGATTCGCAAATTTTTATCTCGTAAAAACTTCATTCATATTGATGAAAAGAAGCAGAGATTAGCATCGGTTTTGTATCCATTTGCTTTAATCCTAACAGTTTGTATGGCATATCGGTAAGGACCGTAAGCAAAGGCCTTACTCTACATAAAAGTTGCATCCACTATACTTTAAAGGGGACTATTGATGAATTTCGATCCGGAAAAACTAAGGAAATTTCTTAATTGCGCGTCAAACCCATCAAACCCAATGGAGACAAAAGTAAAGAATTACTATGTGAATCAAGAGATTCAAGAGTTTGCATCCTTTGATATTGACTTTGAAAATGTAGACATCGCCCTGCGTATTGCCGGTATGTTGGGGAAATCCGCCACGAAATTTACGATAAATCATTTTCTTTTCCCTGATACGAACAAAATAGATTATATTCAATTTATAATTTTTGAAATTAATGATTCAGAACTATTAGCATTTTTAGAACAACTATAACAGCATTCTTGTTTGAATACAGTTCTCTTGGTGAAAATAAAGCAAGTTCTACCCGATAAACCGCAGCAATCATAATTACCTTTGATATTTGGTGTTGTGAACAGCCCCTTTTGTCAAGGCAGCTTCGTGGATTCATCAGGCTCAGCCGATTAAATGGCCAATGGTCTGTGTGAAAGGACTTGGCGGAACTGCCTTCAATCAAAAAAGCACCATTACTTATACCAATCAGGAGGACAAAAAGTGTTTTTGGCAAAGATGATCGATCGTTTAGCGTTATATGATTTGCACAGGAAAAGAAGTAAAAAAAAACACTTTTCCGCTTTTTCATTGGATTCGATTGACAGGGACGAATTCTATCAAGCAAAAGCGGCTGATGTCTCCTTTACTCTTCATGAAGCGAGAAAAAACTATTTGGCTGGACATTTCAGCTATGAATCTATCATTCCATCCGGGGACCCTGTCAATGATAGTTTAAAAGGCGAGGTTTTTTTAAATAAGAATGATATAGATCAACCTAATGTTATTTTTGTACACGGCTGGCGAATGGATTCATACGACAGAATAAAAAAGATATTTCATGATCGTATGATGAATGGAACATGTACTACTATTCTCTTCCGTATCATTTTGAAAGAGAGCCGGAACATTCGCTTTACAGCGGTGAATTGATGATAAGTGCGAATTTGAATCGTACAGTTGAATCAACAAGACAAGCTGTCGTGGATTTACGGGCACTCATTCACTGGATCAAAGCAAATAAAACCGGCCCTGTTATTATAGTGGGCGTCAGTTTAGGCGGGTGGATGACAAATTTACTGGCTGCCCTTGAGACTGAAATCGACATCGTGGTATCGATATTTTATGCCAATCGTCTTTCTTATGCGATATGGAATACCATCCCGGGTAAATTCATAAGAGAAGAATTGGAACAGTACGGTGTGACATATGAAGATTTACAAACATATTGGGAAATTACAGATCCCAGTCAGGCTGTGCCGAAAGTTAACAAAGATCACATTTTGCTGATTTCCGCCGTTCATGACCAATATGTTCACTTAGAGGATGCCGATAAGTTATGGGAGAGCTGGGGGAAACCCGAAAGACATCTCTACAATTGTGGCCATGCCGGAATTGTTCTTTGTCGTAAAAAGCTGGCATTAGATACGATTTCTTTCATCCGAAAAAAATTAAAGCAGCTTCATGAGGGATAATTTCTTTAATTTATTAAAAAGCTGGCAATTTTCAAAATGTGCGAATAGGAGGTTTTTTTATGTACTTTGTTTCCGGATTTGTTTCAATTTTGCTGGGTCTATTAACGCTGTTTTTCTTACAGGTGTTATCTGTTGCTTTTCCTCATTATATAATGGATGCAGATGGCAATAGTGAAGCTTCGGTTTATTTTCAATCATCTGTATTGTTTTATCCTGTTTTGCTTCTCATTTTAGGCGTCATCATGATTATTGTTCATTTGCGAACAAATGATAAGGGTTAATTCGAAGGAGAGTATCGAGTTTGACTGCGAAGCGAAAATGAGATGCATCATCTAAAAGAAACGGGTATATCATTGATATGAAAGCTTCTAAAAAAAGGAGAACAAAAACGATGAACTTTTGGCACGAGCGCTTTCAAGATGAGAACTATGTGTATGGAACGGAACCGAATGCGTTTTTGGCAGATTCGCAGAAAAAACTTCAATTGTCGGGTGATGCTTTAGCCATTGCAGAAGGCGAGGGGCGCAATGCGGTTTTTTTAGCAGAACAAGGGATGAACGTCACGTCATGGGATTATGCCGAGTCAGGGTTGGAGAAAACGAAAAAGCTTGCTGAAACCCGTCATGTATCGGTGAAGACGGAGCTTGTTGACTTAAATGAAGCGTCTTGGAATCAAGGGCAGTGGGACGAGATTGTATGTATTTTTGGACATTTTCCAGAAGAGCTGCGCCGAAAAACACTTCTTGGAGTAAAAGAAGCCGTGAAGCCCGGGGGATTTTTCGTGACGGAAGTGTATTCGACGCACCAAATTCCTTACAAAAGCGGCGGGCCGCAGGATCCGGAGCTTTTATATACACCGGAAGAATTTTTACAAACCTTTTCAGATTGGCGTATTGTCCACTTTTTTATGGGAGAAGTCGTTCGTCATGAAGGGGCTTGGCACAACGGCCTGTCTCATGTCATTCAATTTATTGGTCAAAAGCGCTGAATACTCCGGGGAAATATGATTTTAAAAAGGTGCCGTTTATGGCGCCTTTTTTGCGTAACTTTTTTCACCGTCATCACTACTATTGTGATGAAAGCGGGGGAAATGATGAAAAACAAAAATGGACTCAAACGGCTGCTGATGATCAGCAGCGCATTTCTGCTTTTAATTGGCGGGGGATATGTCAGTGCAATGATCTTCGGAAAGAAAGTGGTGTATGAAGGAGAGGGGGAAAGCGGTCTGTGGCATGCTTCGATTGAGAAATCAGATAAAACGTCAATCGGGCCTAATTATTTTTTGAATTTGTATTGGGATGGCGCGAAAGAAGATGCGAAAAGAACGATTGTGAAAACAATCACCTTATACATAGACGGCAAAAAGTATGATGATAGAGGAGAATACGATCTTTCTGAGTATACCGGAGAGGAAATGGATGACGGAGGCCATATGGAAGATCATATCGCGACTTTTGATTTTATGCCTGAAGAGGATGTCATCGGGCATGCGTTATCAGTCAATGTGGAGTGGAAAACCGGAGATGAAGAGGACGCAGAAATAATGAAATTAACCAAGATTCCGTGGTATAAATGAAACGACAATCACTGAATAAGGAAGTGATTTAAAATGAATGAAATTGAGATCAGAAGGCCGCAAATTGACGACGTTGAAGAGCTGAATCAGTTTTTGAGAATCGTGGTCGAGGATACTTTTGCTAAAGAGGGGATATCCGATCTGCTTGATGATCAAGAAAGTGAAATTGAAAGTAAGAGGCAATACTTGAAAGCAGACTTAGACAGCAAAGGGAAGAGCCGGCACTTTTTTATCGCTTCAGATCAACGTCTGAATAAAATCATCGGTACAATCGAATATGGCCCTGCCAGCGAATTGATCGATATTTGTACGGATGGGGCTTTAAAGGATTTATATGAGGTAGGGACGGTATTTGTCCACCCGGATTATCAAAGACGCGGAATCGGGTCTTTGCTGTTCAACGTTATGTTTTTGACCTTTCTGAATCGGGGAGTGAAGGAATTTTGTTTGGACAGCGGTTATCCCGGTGCACAGAAAATATGGAAGAAGAAATTCGGCGAGCCTGACTATATGCTGAAGGATTATTGGGGGAAAGGATATGATCATATGATTTGGAGGAGACGGACGAAGGATATGCCGATTGATACAAGAACATCAATAACGTAATCATCCTTTATATTCCATATATGTTTTAACGATAAAAAGAACTTTTCTTGAATTTATTTTTAAATAAATTGTTAAAGTTAAAAAAGTCCTATAAACTATAATGGAATCTTAATTTTAGGATGTGGGAGATATGTTCGACGAAAGAGAAGCGTTGCGTTTGAGACTTGAACAGCTAGGTGATGCGGAGATTCAGGTGATGCGGGAATTGCGGAAAGAACGACAAGACATTTATTCGAAGCTGCGTGAATTGGATCGGGAGAGTGATCCCGCAATTAACAAAAAATCTTCATTAATCGACTTGGCAAGCGCTGCAGCAGAGGAATTAAAACAATCCCAGATTGCCGCTGACAAACATCCGCCCATCAAAACTCCATCTCATACTATTTTCCAATCAAAAACAACCATACAGCGTGAGGCTGCCTTAAACATTTTAAGCCGCTATGAAGAGGGCTTGAAAGGCATTAAGCTCAAAACTGAAATCGAGAAAGAAACCGGCTTTCCGATTAAAAACATGACAACATTTATGAAGAGCTTAATGAAACATCGCCCAGATATTAAAAAACCTGCCCGCGGCCATTATATTTTGCAAAAAGAAAAAGACCTTTGAGGTTTTCGTCATAATTCTAGATTCATATATGTCATAAATCAGAGCGGAATCTTTAAAAATTGAAACCAAACAGCACTTATATCGTATCGTTAGCTAAAATCAATGTAAGGGTGTTTTACATGTTGGATAAAAAGAAATACTTCATGATTATGGTACCGGCTTTAATTTTAGCGTTTTTATTTCAATTTTTTGTTCCCTCAGAGCAAGGGCACTTGGGGATTGTGTTTATTTTAGCAGGCGGGGTGATTTATTATCTTTGGGTGCATATAGAAAAGGACAAACAGAAAGATTGAGCGCATCCTTTGATTTGCGAATCCACTAAAAAAACGTCTATATAGACGTTTTTTTGTTATTGATATCCATTGTTAGCCAACCTGCTGGGCGGCAACCGACTGAGCCGGTAAACAAATGCTCAAGCAGCCGTTTCTCCCAGATTTTATCGATCTTTTAACTTTAAGGCGTAAGCTTTGAACTGTTAAGAGCTTTGATACTTAAGCTGTAAACGTTGAACGTTGAGCTTTGAGCTTTTATCTCAATGTTGGCACAGCGTCTCTTTGGCTGTGCAGATGAAATAAAAGGAGGGAGTCACCTTTCCCTCGGAAGGTGTTTAGTTTTATCGGTTTTCGGTTGGCTAACAATCGGCCGTTAATCGATTTTGATTTTGGTGAGTGTATTGCTCTCGGACAATGCAAAGTCAACTTCCATTTCAAAGTCCTCGATCTTTTTTGACAAGGAATCGATCTTCTCTTTTAGGTTCAGCGGATCGATGATTTTTGCTTCATTTTCAGCGAGGAAAGATTTGACGATTTCCTGGTTTTCAGCCGCTTTTACTTTGCCGTCTTTTCCGAAAAGAGTCTCCAGATGTTTGTCTAGTCTTTCTGTTACTTTTTGATTGACGCTCTCGGCCTCGTCGACTAAATCAGCGTACACTTCTTTCAGCTTATCCAAAAGCTGAATGTCGTAGCTGATGGAGGTTTTTCTTTCGATGGCTTCAGCCACAGTCATCTTGACTCCGGCCACTTCGATTTTGGTCGTCGCGTTGGATACAACAATGGCAGACTTAATGGCATTTCGCCTTTTGATTAAGGCTTCAATTGATTGATAATCGGCTTTCGCCCTAGTTTCCAAGTCTTCGGCTGTCCGAAATCCGTTCGGCAGTTTCTTTCCGATCATCAAGCCTCCGAATGTACTCTCATTTACGGCCCGCTTGATTCTTTTATCCAACATTTTGAGTTCGCTTAGTGCTCTGGTGATCGTAAGTTCCATTCTATAGCCCCTTCGTCGTTTATATATTTAAAAAAGCTCTTTATTTACTCATTAGAGTAATGATTATATCATATTGATTTTCCAAGTGTTATATTTTTTGTGCATATTTTCATATAGCATAATAGTCCAAAAAGATTCATAGAAAGCTGTAGGAGGTCTAATCGATTATTCGATTTCATGATCACTATGCATTGCATTTCTCTTTAAAATGAACAGGGAGATCAACAAAAAAACTTTTAGCAAAAGAAAAGCTTTGCTGAGAACTTTTCCTAATTCCTATTGTTTGTCTTTGCTCCGTTTCACTGCAAAACATATTGCGAGGACGGCTGCGATAAGAGAGGCAGCTCCGCATGCCAGCTTGATCAGCGGTTTCAACAATATCAACTCCATCTGTTTTCGGTATATGTGTAAAGTATAAAAGGGATTCATATCCAAAGACAGCTTATGCTTAGGATTTTAAAGAAATTTTAAGGAAATAAGTCCTGCGCCGCCCGGTTGACAATGAAAAGCCGCTCCACTAAAATGAATGATAGTCATTCATTTTTAGGGAGGTCTGCAACATGCCAAAGCAAACGTCCGGGAAATATGAAAAGATTTTGCAGGCGGCCATTGAAGTCATTTCTGAAAAGGGGCTGGATAAGGCGTCGATTTCAGATATCGTGAAAAAAGCAGGCACTGCGCAGGGCACTTTTTATCTTTATTTCTCATCTAAAAATGCGCTGATTCCAGCGATCGCGGAAAATCTTCTGACACATTCTTTGGACCATATTAAGAGCAAGGTCGACGGAACCATGTCTTTCTGGACCGCCTTGGACATCATGATTGATGAGACGTTCAACATGACGGAACTTCATCAGGATATTATCGTTCTTTGCTACTCAGGTCTTGCCTTTGACCATTCGATGGAAAAATGGGAGGCGATCTATCAGCCTTATTATTCCTGGCTTGAAGGACTTATTGAAAAAGCAGTTGAGAAAAACGAGGTCATTCCGGACATCAATGTGCGCTGGACGGCCAGAACGATTATCAACTTTGTCGAAAACACAGCGGAACGTTATTACATCGGGGCGGAAAAAGACGAAGAGCTCAGTGTGTTCAAAAAAGAAATATTTACTTTTCTAAAGAGAAGCATAGGAACCAAGTGAAAAATGACCGGCTGCAGCTGTTCATTTTTTATCGGCCTAAAAATGACTGACGTTCATTCACAACAGGAAGGGTGTTATCATTGAGTTGGCTCCTCGTCATTATTGCGGGTTTTTTGGAAGTGGTTTGGGCCTCAGGTCTTAAACATGCGGATTCCTTCGCCGATTGGCTGATGATCTTTGTACTGATCGCGGCAAGTTTTCTCATGCTGATACGATCTTACAGGAACATTCCGATGGCGTCGGCTTATACCGTATTTGTCGGAATCGGAACGGCCGGCACATATGTGACGGGTGTTTTTATGGGCGAACCCTTTTCAGGAGGGCAAATATTTTTTTTGATCGTGCTGTTGGGAGGCATTATTGGCATGAAAATGTTTACAAAAGAGAACAATACCCAGTCAGGGGGTGATTGATCATGCCGTGGTTATTTTTGGTTATTTCTGGAATCGAAGAGGTCATTGCCGCCATCGCTATGAAATATGTAGACGGCACAAGAAAAAAATGGCCGATTATTGTCATGGTATTGGGGTTTGCTTTGTCTTTTTTCTGCCTTTCGAAAGCCATGCAGGCACTTTCAGCCGGTGTTGCCTATGCCGTTTGGACCGGGATCGGCAGCATCGGCATTACGGCAGTCAGCTTATTTTGGTTTAAGGAGCGGATTCGCGCTCCGCAGCTCATCTCACTTGGCTTTATTATAATCGGGGTGATCGGCCTGCGCCTTACATCATCTTAAATTTTAATTTATATTGGAGGTTGCTGATATGTTCAATCAGCTTAAATTGCGTCCGCTCGAAAGAGAAGACCTTCCGTTTGTCCACCGTCTTAACAACGATGCGAAGATTATGTCGTATTGGTTTGAAGAACCGTATGAGACTTTTGTTGAGCTGCAGGATTTGTTTGACAAACACATTCATGACCAAAGCGAACGGCGCTTTATCATAGAGAAAGAGACTGAGATGATCGGATTGGTTGAGCTGGTCGAAATTGATTATATTCACAGACGGGCGGAGTTTCAAATCATCATTGATCCCGAGCATCAAGGGAACGGGTATTCGTCAAGCGCAACGTATTTGGCGATGAACTACGCGTTTTCCGTTTTGAATTTGCACAAATTGTATTTGATCGTCGACGAAGATAATGCAAAAGCGATTCACTTGTATAAAAAGGCAGGGTTCACAATCGAGAGCGAGCTGCAGGATGAATTTTTCGTTGACGGCTATTATCGTAACGCTATTAGAATGTGCATTTTTCAGGATGAATTTTTATCACTTAAAAAAAGCAAAAAGGAAGGCATGCAAGGATAAACAAAAGAGATGGCGCCGCCATCTCCCGCATGTTTTTTAATTTTTCACACCTAATCGATCTTTGGCTTTGTCGGGAATATCGTCTTTTTCAACCTCTTCCCACGATTTCACGCCTTTATTTTCAGAATAGAAAAGCCGTAAAAACGCGCCTGTACGAAGGTTTTTATCAGCTGTGAATTCCATTGTTTTTTCTTGACCGTCCTCATCAAAACCGGCCAGTTCATATTTGAAGACGGAGTATTCCTCGCCGTCGTCAAACTTCGACGTGTCTTCCTTCCCGTTTCCGGTAATGTGAACATAATATTCGTCTGTTCCCACACGGTTTAAGTTACATCCACTTAATAATGCGGTAAATATGATCATCAGGCTGATCCATACGATATGCTTTTTCACAATTTCACCTCATTTATCATTCTAAGACTCATTGTCTGATAAAAAAATCGAATAACGTGACATGAACATTACACTTTTGTAAGGGATCGTTCGGCACACTCATCTTGACACGGGAGATTAAATTTCAATATCCTTTTTATTCAATAAAGTTTATAATATGGAAAAAGGGAGGGGCGCCAATGAAAAAAAATTTATTTTTGATGTTGTTTTCAATCATGATGGCCTGCAGTTTTCATATTCAGCCTGCTGATGCCGCGGTTACAAAAGATGAGAAAAAGACGACCATGACAATGACTGAAGATCAAGTGGGATTTTTTATGGCGGACAGCACCAATGTAAATTACTACCCGACATGGCTGTATTATAAGTTTACGATTTTTAATGCAGAAGGCTGTACACTCAACATCAAGCTGCAGAGAATCACGTTAACAGGTCATGCGATCACTTTAAGCGAGAAAGAATTTACTGGAAATCATCTTCATTTAAGTGCTGCAGATAAAGTGAGCGGGACGCCGCACCGCAATCATTTCCTGGATATCACAAAAGTGTCAGGCTGCGGAGATGTTGGAATTACAGGCTTTTACGGCTTTGAGCATGAAATGCCGGACTACTCATCATAAAGAAAGCCCAGCAGAGGAGAGTCCTTTTTTCATATTAGGGCTAACATATCGGGAGAAAAAAATGAAAAAACAAACGCTGCTTTTATTGAGAGGCGCCATCCTCTTGCTCCTATGTTGTGCGGCTGGTTTTGCTCTTTATCAGCATATTGCCGGAGGCCGGAATGAACAGGCAGGCACTGCCCTTCATCAGCAGGCATTACATTTTAAATTATCGACTTTAGAGGGCGGTGACATCGAACTGAAAAAATTACGGGGAAAGGCGGTGGTTGTCAACTTTTGGGGGACTTTTTGTACACCGTGCAAAGAGGAGATGCCGGTCATGCAAAAAGCTTATGACCGTTTTAAAGGAGACGGTTTTGAAATCATCGCTGTCAATGTGCGTGAATCGAAAGGTGCGGTAAAGAGCTTTGTCGACCGCCATGGCTTAACTTTTCCGGTCGCTTTGGATCAATCGGCTGAAGCTTACCGTTCTTGGGAAATTTATTATTTGCCTACAAGTATATTCATTAATCGGGAAGGAAGACCAGAGCGGATGTATGTCGGAGGAATGTCTGAGCGGCAAGTTGATATGTGGATTGAAGACCTTCTTAGCGGTTCATAGAAACTCATTTAAAAGGGATAGACAAACACCTATTGTTCTTATCGTTCATAAGGTAGCTCAGGAGAGGAGCGATCTTATGTTTTTTCATATTAAAGAACTGCAGTATCATGCAAAGCCTGAAAAACCCGATCCATTATTTGCGAAAAAGCTGCAGGAAATACTGGGAGGACAGTTCGGGGAAATATCAGTAGCTCTGCAATATCTTTTTCAAGGCTGGAGTGTCAGAGGAAACGGCAAGTACAAAGATCTGCTGATGGATACAGGAGCTGAAGAGCTCGCCCATATCGAGATGCTGGCGACGATGATTGCAAGGCTTTTGGACGGTGCGCCGGTCGGCGATCTTGAAAAAGCTGCAAAAGATCCGGTGCTCGGTGCCATTCTCGGAGGGATGAATCCGCAGCATGCCATCGTATCAGGATTAGGGGCGATGCCGGCCGACAGTGTGGGAAACCGCTGGACTGCCGATTATATTATTGCAAGCGGAAATTTGCTTGCCGACTTTCGAGCAAATTTAAACGCGGAATCACAGGGACGCCTGCAGGCTGTCCGCCTTTATGAAGAGACGACGGACCGCGGTGTCAAAGATATGCTGTCCTGGCTGATTGCAAGGGATACGATGCATCAAAACCAGTGGCTTGCGGCCATTAAAGAACTGGAAGCGAAAGAAAATGTCGTCGTCCCAAGCACGTTTCCGCGCCATCTGGAAAAAAGGGAAGTCTCCCATGTATTATTTAATTTTTCAAGAGGCAACGAGAGCGCTACAGGCAGATGGGCGAAGGGACCGAGCATGGATGGGGAAGGCGTTTTTCAGTATGTTGAACATCCTCAGCCCCTTGCGAAAAAACCGGTGCTAAAACCTGCGCCTGCATATATTCATGATACGCCGCCATCGGTTATTCAACATCCCCGGGATGACATACTGCCTCCGAATCTTTATTGATCAGCTTCTATTTGCATGATCATATTTCGGGCTTGCAGCGAATAGCCATAGTGAAGAATGGTATTTAAAGGGAGGCGCAAGCTTGAAAACTTATAAGGAGACGGCCGTTTTTGAACATAAATTTTGGCTTCAGGTTTTGGGTGATCATGCGCGTTTTATTTTGGATTCTTTGCTGAAAGGGAAAAAGAAGATATTCAAAAGGCGAAGCAGTTCAAGCAGACGTTTGATGTTTTGCTGAAAAAAGTGAATGCTTCGCCTGATTTGTATTCATTAACGCTTGAAGCTGAAGAATATGCCCTTCAATTCAGGAAATTTAAACTCTCCATCATTAAAAGGCACCTGACAGGCGATATTAAAATTCACCTTCCTCCGACTTTTATCAACCATATGGTAAATGAACTGGAGGAGTACTTGCTTGTGCTAAAATACTTAAAAAAACGGGAAGTGCCGCCTGTTTTCCACGAGTTGCACCACCATATGCTGTGGCTGATGGATGCCGCCGGACATGCTGGAGCAATTGCCGATGACCTGGATGCGGTGGAAAAACGGTTGAAAGAGAAGAGCAGGGAGTTTGTCAAACACTTTGAACAGTTCTATATTAAATCCGTTGAATTGACGGGGTATCTCAGAGCGAATGTTGAATCTTTTCCCGCTCTCAGAAGGATGAATAAAGACGTGAAGCTTGAGATTGAGCTGTTTCGTACCTTTTTGAAAGAAGTGGAGGAGCTGGAGCTTACAGATCAGATGCTCGGTACGTTCTCCGCGCTGATGGCAGACCACATGATGAGGGAAGAATGCTATTATTTAATGAAAATCGCCGAATCGACAAATACGCAAAAACCTGCGTGCGACCCTGCGAAACCGAGGCTGCTTGAAAAGTAATGCCGGCGGTTTTGCTATTTTTTTTGATGAAGCCGCGAATCGATCTTGGCACCTGCGGTTTGCACAGCCTTTTTCATGCGATTATAATTCAGAATATATAGATAATCTAAAAACTGTTTGGAGGGCCTTTCTTGCATGTCAGAAAATTAACAGCTTTAGATGCAGAAAACTATCTGAAGCTTTGTGAAACGATCGATGAAGAATCTGAATTCATGCTGTTTGAACCGGGTGAACGAAAGCTTCAGGCACAACGTCAAATCAAACAGATCCAATCCGGCGTGTGTGAAGTTTTTGTTTGTGCGGCTGATGACGGAAGCTTAGTCGGATATGTTGCAGCAGTCAGAGGACAGGTTCAGAGAACACGCCACCGTGCCCATATCATCATCGGCATACGCCAAACATATATTGGACAAGGTATTGGAGTAAAGCTGTTTCAGGCATTGGAAAAATGGGCCTGTGAAGAAAATGAGCTGACTGTCATGACCCATCATACAGCCGCCGTGCGTTTATACAAAAAAATGGGTTTTATCATTGAAGGCACTAAAAAGCACGCTTTGAAAGTAAAAGGACAATATGTTGATGAATATGTCATGTCCAAATTAATCAACGAATAGCAAATGGAGGTTTCAAATGAAAGACGGGTGCCATCAGGCCATCGCGGCTGTCAGCTACTACAAAACAGAACGGACGATTGATTTTAACCGGCAAACCTATACAAAAAAGCATAATCAAATGTACCTGTACAACGATAAAATTTTAACTGCAAGCCGCCAGTATCGCCTTGAGCACGTCCACGATGTATCATACAGACCTTTTTCCGAGGCCGGTTTGCTTTACCTCCATACGAACCAGGGGGTATTTGCTTATGAAGTGGATGCGGACCCCGGGTATTTCATAGAGGCTTTTAAAAAACAGAAAAATCCAATTAAATAAATTACAATATATATGAAGTTTTTAGCAGTAAATGCTAGAATGAATGTTGGGAATTTTGCAAGGAAAGGAACATACGGCTACCGGCCTGTTAGGGCGATTGACCTTGTTGACTTACCGGGCTAATGTCACTTGGCGGTGTTTATATGTCACTGCTATGCTTGATGAAAGAACGTCCGCTTAGGCTGCAAGTGTATGTTTGAGCAAAAGATTTTAAGCGTCTTTTTCCAATTTTCTTTAACATAACGAGTCCTTGACGTTCCCAGTATATCTCAATACATAGATGGTTAACTTAATTAGAGAAGTAGAGAGGACAGGACAGCTTAATGAAAAAGAAGACACAGAATACGGTTCAAAAGATCGTAGAAGCCGGATATCATCTGTTCGCCCAAAATGGATATTCGGCAACCTCTGTAGATGAAATTATGAAAGAAGCCGGATTTTCTAAAGCTACGTTTTATTTGTATTTCAAGTCAAAGGAGATGCTGTTTCTCCATATTATGAATGAGCAAATGGAAGATCGCTTTCAAACCAGCATGAATTGTTTTCGAAAAAAGACGCTGAGGGGATTGCTCGCAGGGATTGAACACTTGATTCAAACATCAAATAAAGAGCATTCGACAGCTTTGTTTTTGGAATTTATGGCAAATAGTCATAGATATCCTGAGATTCAAAGAAAAGTAGCCCTTCTGTATGAGCAGTGGAGAGAGTTTTTTGTCGAACTGATCGAGCAGCTTCAGGAAGAAGGCATCGTTCAAAAACAGCTCAATCCGAAGGTGATGGCCACCACGCTGATTGCAATCTTTAACGGATACAACCATCAACACCACGCGGATCCCTCGATTAATAAACAGGAACAGCTTCAGTCCATTATTTTCTTGCTGAATCCGAAGCTGCATCTCCAGATAAAAGACAAACTATTTCATGTATGACAAGACTTCTGAAACAGCCGGCGCTGCCGACCTTGAGTCGGCGGTTTTTTGTGTTAGATCCGAATCCTCTTTGTCAATGGTACGCCGCAAATCAATGAAAACAATTTTAAAAAGTTGACACAAGCATATTGTTATTATACAATTATCTCGAATTCGAGATAATCAAAAAGGATGAATACCATGGGCAGTCAAGATATGGAGAGATACGAAGAGGAGTTGTCTTTAAAGGCATTTATTGTGTTGTCTCGTGCACTGCAATCGATTAAAAAGCGTGTGGAAGAGGATATTAAATGTTTAGGACTAAACCCAACTGAGTTTGCTGTTCTAGAATTAGTCTATAGTAAAGGCGATCAGCCGATCCAAAAAATAGGCGAAAAAGTATTAATCGCAAGCAGCAGCATTACCTATGTTGTAGATAAGTTGGAGAAGAAAAAGTTAATAGAGAGAAGGCCTTGTCCTAAAGATCGCCGTATAACATACGCTGCTTTAACGAATGAAGGAACTGCACTGATGAACAATCTTTTTCCAAAACATAAAACAGCTATGAAAGGCATTTTCGGCGGCTTAGACATAAAAGAAAAAGAAGTTCTAATTGAAAAGTTAAAAAAACTTGGCTTCCATGCCCAAAGCATGTAAATTTTTTTATGACAATATCTCGAATTCGAAATATATGAATTCATGATAATGAGAAATAAATATTGAACTGGGTATTCTATTTCTGAACAGGAGCTTCATGACATAACAAGATCCTGGGCTCATCGGCAGTCATCATCGTTTTGGGTGACAAAAAGGCTTTTCATCAAGCAACAGAAATCTACGGAGGTTGAAAACTGCCCGGAGTCCTATAAAGAAAAAGGCAGGGATGCTTGTCCATTGATTTTGATCTTTTAAAGAAGGAAAAAATAAAAAGCAGAAAAACCACGGGGATTTAGAAAACCTGTAAATGAATTTGTAACGTATTTCTCATCATAAAGCTATGTTTCATGAAAGAGGAGTGAAGTGGAATGAAAAAGAAAACAAGCGGAATCCATCACATTACAGCGATTGTCGGCCATCCGCAAGAGAACGTGGATTTTTACGCTGGCGTTCTTGGTTTACGTTTAGTGAAAAAAACCGTTAATTTTGATGATCCGGGAACATACCACCTCTATTTTGGCAATGAAGGCGGGAAACCGGGAACGATTATTACATTCTTTCCTTGGGCAGGTGCCCGTCGAGGAGTCATTGGAGATGGTCAAGTGGGAGTGACTTCTTACGTCGTTCCTAAAGGCGCAATGGCTTTTTGGGAAAACAGATTAGCAAAATTCAATGTGCCTTATACAAAAATGAACCGTTTTGGAGAGGAATACTTGGAGTTCGATGATCCTCATGGTCTTCATCTGGAAATTGTCGAAAGAGAACAAGGGGAAAAGAACAGCTGGAAAGTAGGGGAAATAACACCGGACAATGCAATCAAAGGATTTGGCGGAGCAACACTGTTATCCAAACAACCCGAAAAAACGGCTGAATTATTAGAAAAGGTCATGGGACTTGAAAAAGTCGGAGAAGAAGGAGATTTTGTACGTTTTCGTTCTGCTGGTGACATAGGAAATATAATTGATTTGAAGCTAACAACTATAGGAAGCGGACAAATGGGGACGGGTACAGTTCACCATATTGCCTGGAGAGCCATTGATGACAATGATCAATTGGAATGGCAAAAATATGTTGCGGAAAACGGATACCGTGTTACACCTGTGCAAGACAGAAATTATTTTAACGCGATTTATTTCAGAGAACACGGGGAAATCTTATTTGAAATTGCAACAGATCCACCAGGATTCGCCCATGATGAATCGTATGAAACAATGGGAGAACAGTTAATGCTGCCGGCCCAGTATGAACACTACAGAGAGCAGTTAGAAAGAAGATTAATTCCTGTAACAGTGAAGGCGCTGGATTAATTTTTGTAAGGAAGTGATTCGATGCTGTCCATTGATCCCAATACAAAAACAGAAAGAGAGAACTACAAGTTTTTAATCGGGAGTATTATACCGAGACCGGTTGCATTTGTTACAAGTTTATCAGAGGAGGGCGTCTTAAACGGAGCTCCTTTTAGCTACTTTAATATTGTATCTTCAAATCCTCCGATGATCTCCCTTTCTATTCAACGTTTTGCAGGGAGCCAAAAGGATACAGCGAGAAACATTTTGAACAGCAAAGAATTTGTGGTCCATATCGTTGATGAACAAAACGTTGAAAAAATCAATTTAACGGCCGCCAGCCTACCACCAAGTCAAAGTGAAGTTCAGTTAGCGGAGTTAACCCCCGTCGAAAGTGTGAAAGTCTCGGTGCCGGGCGTGAAAGAAGCAAAAGTGCGTATGGAATGTGTTCTGGAGTACTCATTAGAGTTGGGAGATAAGCACTCTGACGGATGCGATTTCATGATAGGCAGAGTCGTTCAATATCATATCGAAAGCGACATCTATGAAAATGGAAAAATCGATCCAAGAGGCCTCGGCGCCATCAGTCGTTTAGCCGGGCATGATTACGCAAAGATTGGCGAAATCTTCACCAGAAAAAGACCGAAGTAATATAACCATCCATAATATCTCGAAATTGAGATTCATTAAATTGAAATGTTTTAAGTTTATTCTAGCAAGGAATAATAATGGCAGCGAAACACTTCAAGGGGGTGGTTCTTAAAAGGTTTGCCGAAAAGAAAACAAAAAAGCAGGTGTTAAAACATGGGATTTTTAGACAAACTATTTAGAAAATCAAAGGAGCTGGATCATATGTCAAATGTAAAATTAGCTGTAGTTTTTTATAGTATGGGCGGAACAAACTATCAATTAGCCAAATGGGCTGCAGAAGGTGCGGAAGAAGCAGGTGCTGAGGTCAAAGTTTTAAAAGTACAAGAATTGGCTCCGCAATCAGCCATTGAGGGAAATGAAGTGTGGAAATCCACTGTTGATGCAACAAAGGACATTCCAGTCGTATCCTCAGAAGATATAGAGTGGGCAGATGCTATTATATTCAGTACACCAACACGCTTTGGCAATATGGCATCCCAAATGAAACAGTTTCTTGATACACAAGGCGGACTTTGGGCAAACGGAAAGACAGTAAATAAGGTTGTAAGCGCAATGTCCTCCGCTCAAAATCCACATGGTGGTCAAGAAGCAACAATTTTGTCCTTATATACTTCAATGATGCACTGGGGAGCTATTATTGCTTCTCCGGGATACACTGATCCTGTCCTCTTCGGGGCTGGCGGAAATCCATATGGAACGAGTGTTACAGTCGATCAAAACGGGAAGATGATTGAAGACGTGGAAGCTGCAGTGAAACATCAAGCTAAACGCACAGTGACAGTAGCTGAATGGGTTAAAAAGGGCAATCAACAATAATTGAAATTTAATATTTTTAAAAGAGCCAATCATTTGGCTCTTTTTTTAGTATGTGCCCAGCTGATAGTTGGTTCGGCATGCCGCTTCGTCTTCATTTGACTGCGAACACGCCATGATATACGCGGCATAAAGAGTAAGATATCCGACATATCCTTTAACGATGCCATTGATTTCGCAATTGCAATGATAAAATTTTTTCTATTACATTTTAAAAAAATGAAACTTTAAGTTCATATGAACGTAAACATAAGTGAAATGATTTTATTTAGTCATACGATCAATCAACAAATGCAAAAGGGGTGAAACAAAAGTGAAAGTCATGATTGGTTCGATCATATTGCTATCCATTATAGGGTTTGGCGTATGGCTTATGTTAAGCCCGCTTTTTAAAAAAGTCGGAAGCGGGGCGAGCAAAATAAAGAAAACGCTGGAGGATGACAAAGATGAATGAAAAACAACCAAAGAAGAATAAAAACAAAACGCTGCTCGGCGGAATCATTGTCGCTGTTGCTTTAATTATCGGAGGATTCACAGCTTCCTTGTTCATCGAGAAAATTCCGAACGGATATGTCGGCGTCGTTTATTCTCCGAATGGCGGGGTGAAATCGGAAACGCTTGATCAAGGCTGGCATTTAGTCGGACTGTTTGACAAAGTCACAAGATATCCGGTGCGGATGCAGACTGTAAACAATCAGGATATTCAAGTGGCTACTTCTGACGGCAAAAACATCTCAATGGACATCGCCTACAACTATGTCGTTCAGCCTGATAAAGTCGTAGAATTGTTTAATAAATTCGGAGCGGTCGATATTGAATCAATCGAAAACAGCTACTTGAAAACAAGGCTGTGGGACGCTGCAAGAAAGTCGATTTCCAAATACTCCGTCATTGATACATACGGACAAAAATCATCTGATGCCGCCGCAGAAATCCAAAAAACATTTGCAGATGATATGAAGGGGCTCGGCTTTGTCATTGACGATTTAACACTCGGTGTGCCAAAGCCTGATAAAGCGACCCAGGAAGCGATTGACGCGCGCGTGAAGTCTTCGCAGGAACTGGAAAGAACGCAGACAGAGCTGAAGATCGCCGAAGCGGAAGCGAAAAAGAAAAAGATCGAAGCTCAAGGTATTGCCGAGTATAATGAAATTATTAAAAAATCGATGTCAGATGAAATGATCAAGTATCAATGGATCCAAAAATGGGACGGAAAAATGCCTAAAGCGACAGGATCGAATTCCCTGATCCAGATTCCGACTGATGAGAAAGGAAAATAAAACGAAAAAATCCCTTGCTAAGGGATTTTTTTCGTCTCGGTCGCCCGTATATAATAGTGTTAACAATCGCTTCTGGACAGGGGGGAAGATGATGTTTGCTCCGGATGCCATTCTCCGTACGTGGAGAAGATTCGACGCTTTTCCGATGGAAACGCTGACAAAGGCATGGTTTTATCATCAGGGAGGAGATCAGAAACAGCGGAACGTCTCAATGATGAAGGAACACCACCAA
This sequence comes from Bacillus sp. J41TS8, assembly GCF_018333035.1. Lineage (NCBI taxonomy): Bacteria > Bacillati > Bacillota > Bacilli > Caryophanales > Bacillaceae > Bacillus > Bacillus sp. J41TS8. Next base: position 140,808 of record NZ_BORF01000008.1, on the reverse strand, counting down.
GAGTACGGCATTGCCGGCAATTGCTTTGACCTTTCGATTTGGCTGCTGGACGAGTTTACAAAAGACGGAGTGGAAGCTTTTCCGATCGGCCGTTCGTTCAAAACAGAACGCGCGCATGCCGCAGTCATCGCGCTTGATGAAAGAGGACGGCGCTTTTTATGTGATCTGGGAGATCAATGGCTGCAGCCGATTCTGATCGACTGCGAATGTGAAGATTATACCAGTGAAAAGCTGGACGGTTTTTTCCCGGCAGCACAAATTCAAGTCAAGCCGACAACCGGCGGAGTTAAGGTCCTTTACCATCGGCCGAACGGAAAGGTGTCAACTCAAGTCTACTCTACAGAGCCTGTTGACATGTCCGTTTTTTGGGAGGCAGCTGAATGCTCGCAAGCGGCATTGAAGCCTGCGCCATTACTGGAATGCAGAATTCCGTTTCAACATGAAATCGCGCATTGGGAATTCAGCGGCTGGGACATATATCTTAGCACGAGCAAAGGATTATACAGAGAAGCGAAGCCGGACACAATTGAAGGCTGGACTGAGAAAATCCATGATGTCACCGGATACGATAAAAATGTTATCAAGAAAGCGTTGGAGATTTATCAAACCCGCGCATGATCTTAAATCTTGAAAAAAACTCATTTTATACATATCATGTGGAAAGAGGAGAGGATAAGATGAGCCATTATGACCAGCAATACAATGCAATCATTCAAAAAATTATTGAATCAGGGATCTCCGATGAAGAATATCAGGTCCGGACGAAGTGGGATTCAGACGGAACGCCGGCTCATACGCTGAGCATCATGAGCGAAAAAATGCGGTTTGACAATTCGGAAGTGCCGATTTTGACGACGAAGAAGGTGGCGTGGAAAACGGCCATCAAAGAGCTGCTTTGGATCTGGCAGCTGAAATCCAATGATGTTCAAGTTTTGAACGATATGGGGGTTCATATTTGGGATCAATGGCGGCTTGAAGACGGCACAATCGGAGCAGCCTACGGCTATCAATTAGCGAAGAAAAATAGAACGGTTAACGGGCAGAAAGCCGATCAAGTGGATTATTTGCTCCATCAGTTAAAGCATAATCCGTCTTCACGCAGGCATTTGACCATGCTGTGGAATCCCGATGACTTGGACGGCATGGCCTTGACGCCCTGCGTCTATGAGACGCAATGGTATGTGAAAGAAGGAAAGCTCTCTTTGGAAGTAAGAGCGAGAAGCAATGACATGGCGCTTGGCAACCCGTTCAATGTGTTCCAATATAACGTCTTGCAGCGCATGATCGCCCAAGTCCTCGGTTATGAGCTGGGCGAATACATCTTCAATATCGGCGACTGTCACATCTATACCCGTCACATCGATAATTTAAACATTCAGATGAAACGCGAGCAATATGAAGCGCCGAAGCTGTGGATCAACCCGGACATCAAAAACTTTTATGACTTTACAATCGATGATTTTAAATTAATTGACTATAAGCACGGCGACAAGCTGACATTTGAAGTTGCCGTATAAACAGGCGGATTTTCCGCCTGTTTTTTTGTTGTGTGAATGAATCATTTTTAAAAAATACAACGATGAAAAAATTTGCATATCCGGCAGCCGCATGTTTCCTGACGGCTCCCGTGTATACCGTTTAGAGTGGACGCAAAAAGTACATGCAGTTTTTCACGGGTATGCCCCGAGCATTTAACTTACGTTTATTTACACAATCTAAACGTCTTTTTCACAAAGAGCCCGAAAAGCAAAAACAATTCTCTCTTAATCTGTTAGTGACACCAGCATATACAAGAGGAGGTTGTTTTTGTCATGATCAAAAAATGGGCGGTTCATCTGCTGTTTTCCGCATTGGTGCTGCTTGGGCTTTCGGGAGGGGCTGCATATTCTTCTCAGCATGCCGAAGGCGTTGCAAGGTATGATGACGTATTGTATTTTCCGGCATCGCGCTATCCTGAAACCGGTGCTCATATAAGCGATGCGATCAAAGCGGGCCATTCAGATGTCTGCACAATTGAAAGATCTGGAGCGGATAAGCGCCGTCAGGAATCATTAAAAGGGATTCCGACTAAGCCGGGCTTTGACCGTGACGAATGGCCGATGGCCATGTGTGAAGAAGGAGGAAAAGGAGCGTCGGTCAGATATGTCAGCTCATCGGATAACCGCGGAGCCGGCTCCTGGGTCGGGAACAGGCTGAGCGATTACGCTGACGGGACGAGAATTTTGTTTATCGTTCGATAAAAGGGAGACAATGAAAAATGTTTCCTCAAGGAAACATTTTTGTTGACAAGAAAACTCGTTTGGGGGATAATGGTAATGTAAGCATATGATCAATCCCTCTGTTTCAGGCTCGCATCCTTCATTCCGTCTGGATGTGGGCCTGTTTTTTCGTGCGAAAAAAAACCGCCGACCGGCGGTTTTGCTGATGAGTCCGTTTTTTAATGAACCGTGCGGAATACGCCAATGACTTTTCCGAGAATCGTCACATTCTGGAGGATGATCGGTTCCATCGTCGGGTTTTCCGGCTGAAGGCGGATATGGGTTTCTTCCTTGAAAAACCGCTTAACAGTCGCTTCGTCGTCTTCGGTCATCGCAACGACGATATCTCCGTTGTTTGCGGTGTTCTGCTGTTTGACTATCACATAATCCTGATCAAGAATTCCGGCATCGATCATGCTTTCGCCCATGATCTCCAGCATAAAGACATGCTCATCCGGCGGCGCCAGGCGGTCTGGAAGCGGAAAGTATTCCTCAATGTTTTCGACTGCGGTAATCGGCGTACCGGCCGTCACCTTTCCGATGACCGGGACATTGACAACCTGGTTTTTCGGAATGTGAATTTCTTCCTCTGTATCGAGAATTTCGATCGCTCTCGGCTTCGTCGGATCCCTTCTGATCAATCCCTTCGTTTCAAGCCTTGCCAAGTGGCCGTGTACCGTTGAACTTGACGCCAGGCCGACCGCTTCTCCGATCTCCCTGACGGAAGGCGGATAGCCTTTGCGTTTCACTTCTTCTTTAATGAAACGCAAAATATCAAGTTGTCTTTTTGATAGCTTCGTCATTTTTTGCACCTCAAAACGTCGATTTTAGCTAGATTATAGCATGTTTTTCCTTTGAGTACAAACATAGGTTCGAAAAAAAACGATTGACAGAAACATTTGTTCGTATGTATACTGAAATCATAAAACCGAACAAACATTCTGGGGTGATGGATATGAAAAGAGAATCATTGATTTTTGTCAGTCTGTTTACTGCTGTGATCAGCTGCTGTATTCTGTTTGTGTCTTTTGCCGGTAAAATCGAAGAAAGAAAGCAATATGTTAAAATAGAAGTGCAGGAAGGCGATACATTGTGGGAGCTGGCCGACCGGATCAAAGGCGGAAAACCCGCTGACAAACAAAAATTCATCGAATGGGTCGCCGATAAAAACAATCTGCCGACCTCCGTTATTAAACCGGGCGATGTTTTGGTCCTGCCGGTAGCCAAACAGCACTCCGATCAATATCAGCTTGCAGTTGTAGAATAAATGATTGAGGGGATTTCCATGAATGCGATTATTTACACCAGGGTAAGCACTGCGAAGGAGCAGCAGGAAACCTCATTAAAACGGCAGGCTGAAGAGCTCCAGTCGCTTGCCGCCGAGCACGGGATGAACGTCGTGAACGTCATTTCCGAACAGGCGAGCGGATATGAGATGGACCGCGACGGCGTCTTCGATCTGCTCGAGGAAATCAAAACATCAGACATTGACGCAGTTTTAATACAGGATGATACGCGACTTGGAAGAGGGAATGCCAAAATTGCCCTTCTTCACTGTTTATATAAAGAAGGCGTTCAAATCTACACGCTGGCTCACCGGGGAAAACTTGAGCTTTCCGAAGCGGATTCGATGGTTTTGGAGATTGTTGGCATTGTCGAAGAATACCAGCGGAAAATACATAACCTGAAAATTAAGCGGGGAATGAAGAAGGCGGTCGAAAACGGCTACCGCCCGGAGAGGAATCTGAAACACCGCAATGAAGGCGGCGGGAGAGAGCGGATCGAAGCGCCTCTTTCAGAAATCGTCAGGCTCAGGGAGAACAAGCTGACGTTTGCGGAGATTGCAGCCGTGTTGAGAGGGTTCGGATACAGCATTTCAAAAGCAACCGTTCACCGCCGCTACCAGGAGTATAAGGACGGCCTTGCAGACTAATCTGTTGTCAAACGAAAGCGGATTTAGTAGTATGATGGATATATACCGAATCAAAGGAGTATCTTATGATTTCTAATGAAAAAATAGCCAGAATTAACGAGCTTGCCAAAAAAGCAAAGAGCGGATCTTTAACAGACGAAGAAAAAGCAGAACAGCAGAAGCTTCGCCAGGAATATCTTCAAGGCGTCCGCGCGTCTATGAAAAACACGTTGAAAACTGTGACGATTGTTGATCCTGAAGGTAATGATGTGACGCCTGAAAAGCTCAAACAGGAAAAAAGAAACCGCCGATTGCATTAATTTGGGGAATACGCCGATATCGTATTCCCTTTTTGTATATACTACAATTTAAAATGAAGGCAAAGATTCGTCATTTTTCACTGCTTTTGAGCTGAAATGGTTGTGAAAACCGATGGGTAGATTTATGATAAGAAAGTAGAGTCCATACAGGAAGGGGATCATAATGAAAACGATTGAATTAAAATCTGTCGCAACAATACGAACACTCTCCATAGACGCGATTGAAAAAGCTAAATCCGGTCACCCCGGCATGCCGATGGGGACTGCTCCGATGGCTTATGCGCTTTGGACAAAAATGATGAATGTCAGCCCTGAAAATCCGAATTGGTTTAACAGGGACCGTTTTGTGCTGTCCGCCGGACACGGATCAATGCTTCTGTACAGCATGCTTCACTTAAGCGGATATGACGTTTCAATTGAAGACCTCAAGAATTTCCGCCAATGGGGAAGCAAAACGCCTGGACATCCGGAATTCGGACATACTCCGGGTGTAGATGCGACGACAGGCCCGCTTGGCCAAGGAATCGGAATGGCTGTCGGAATGGCGCTTGCTGAACGTCACCTTGCGGAAACTTACAACCGTGACGACTATCGCGTCGTTGATCATTATACATACAGCATTTGCGGTGACGGAGACTTGATGGAGGGAATTTCATCGGAAGCGGCTTCGCTTGCGGGACATTTGAAACTCGGCCGTCTCATCGTGCTTTATGATTCAAATGACATTTCGCTTGACGGTGAATTAAACCGCTCATTCTCTGAAAATGTGAAGCAGCGTTTTGAAGCGATGAATTGGGAAGTGCTTTATGTTGAAGACGGCAATAACATTGCCGAGATTACGGCGGCCGTCGAGAAAGCGAAACAAAATGAAAAGCAGCCGACATTAATTGAAGTGAAAACAACGATCGGTTTCGGCTCTCCAAACCGCGCGGGAACATCCGGCGTTCACGGTGCTCCGCTTGGCTCAGAAGAGGCGAAATTAACGAAGGAAGCGTATGAGTGGACATACGAAGAAGATTTTCATGTCCCTTCTGAAGTGTACGAACACTTTAACGAAACAGTGAAAGAAGCGGGCAAGAAAAAAGAGGCGGAATGGAACGAGCTGTTCTCCGCATACAAGAAAGCCCACCCGGAACTTGCCGAAGAGCTTGAACTTGCAATGAAGGGCGAGCTTCCTGAAGGTTGGGATCAGAAAGTACCTGCGTATGAGAAAGGAAGCAGCCTTGCTTCGCGTGCATCCTCAGGTGAAGTATTAAACGGAATCGCACAACAAGTGCCGTTCTTCTTTGGCGGATCCGCTGACTTGGCCGGCTCCAACAAAACGACAATCAAAAACGGCGGAGATTTTTCAGCGAGAGATTACGCCGGCAGAAATATCTGGTTCGGTGTACGTGAATTTGCGATGGGAGCAGCTTTGAACGGAATGGCTCTCCACGGTGGCCTTCGCGTATTCGGCGGAACGTTCTTCGTTTTCTCCGACTATCTGAGACCTGCGATCCGTCTTGCGGCATTAATGGGGCTTCCTGTCACATATGTATTTACACATGACAGCATTGCCGTCGGAGAAGACGGACCGACTCATGAGCCGATTGAACAGCTGGCATCACTTCGTGCGCTGCCGAACTTGTCCGTCATCAGACCTGCAGACGGAAATGAAACAGCAGCAGCCTGGAAACTGGCGCTTCAATCAAAAAGTCAGCCGACTGCGCTTGTGTTGACACGTCAAAACTTGCCGACAATTGATCAGTCTCCTGAAGCAGCTTATGAAGGCGTTGAAAAAGGTGGATATGTCGTTTCGAAAAGCCAAAACGAAAAACCGGAAGCGATCTTGCTTGCGAGCGGATCTGAAGTTGGCCTTGCGCTTGACGCACAAAGCGAGCTGAAAAAAGAAGGCATTGACGTATCCGTTGTCAGCGTTCCGTCTTGGGATCGTTTCGACAAGCAGCCGGCCGAATATAAAAACGCTGTTCTTCCAACTGATGTGACAAAGCGTCTCGCAATTGAAATGGGATCACCGCTCGGATGGGAGAGATATACCGGCACTGACGGGGACATTCTCGGAATCGACCATTTCGGTGCTTCAGCTCCCGGCGAAACGATCATGAAAGAATACGGTTTTACGCCTGCGAATGTAGTTGACCGGGTGAAAAAACTGTTAAATCGCTAATCGGGCATATGAAAGAGAATGATCTGCGGATCATTCTCTTTTTTTCATTTCGACAAAATTAGTCGCTTCTTTTATCATCATCAGACAATTATTTCTAACCCCCTTTTGTATAATAGAAAGCATATATTCTTCGATACAGGGGGATGAGACAGTGATGGAACGCCATTATTATACGTATTTGATAGAAGAGGAATTTGCCAGCCATTATTTTGGAAGAGAGTCTGTCATGTTCAAGCTGTTTTACGATTATCATTGGACGAGCCCCGATCAAAAGTCTCAATTAGCCGCCAAGCAGATCGAGTTCATTACAAAACCGATTCCCGCAGCCCATATACACAAAAGAATGAAAATGAACCTCTGCCGGGAAGACTATACACAAGTTGACTATGTATACAGATTGATTGTTCCAAAAGGAAGCGCTTCTTTTATTATCAAAGACCGACATATTGAGATTTTGGCGAAGGGTCCATTCGATGCCGAAACGGTATTCTTTGAGGTTTTGCGGAAAGTAAGTCCATGTTTCCTTGCGATGGATTTTAATATGAAACGTTACGGCTGGCTGAACCCTGTGAAAGAAAGAAATTTTGTATAAAAAAAAGAATTTGGACTGTAAATGTTGTATAATAGCGTTTGGTTTAGTACACTTTATACGAGACAACATGAAGGAGGAAATTAAATGGATTTATGGGTTGTCATCCTAGTGGGCGTTTTAGCATTGCTCGCAGGTGTTGCACTCGGATTTTTTATTGCTCGTAAATATATGATGAACTATTTGAAAAAAAATCCGCCAATTAATGAACAAATGCTGCGCATGATGATGATGCAGATGGGTATGAAACCATCCCAGAAGAAAATTAATCAAATGATGAAAGCCATGGAAAATCAAACGAAATAATACGAATGCGATTATGACATAGAAGGAACATGGTTATAAAATAAAAAACCCGCTTCCGGGTTTTTTATTTTGATCTATGATTATTGTGTATGTCCGAGAGATAGTTTTTGGTATTCCAAAAGAAGGATATCCAGCTGCTGGCTGTGCTGAATGGTGATATGTGAAGTCATGCCGTTTGTCATGACGATTTTTAGCAGCTCTTTTCTTTTTTCCTCAATTTCATGAAGCAGATTTTCTTTCATCACAGGAATTTATCCTTTCTTCTGTAAAAATCATCTTTTTGTTGCCTACTAAATGTTATTATATCCATATATAGGTTCCTTTTCAATTCTGAAGGTGATAAGGGTAAATTGTCAAAATTGATTATATAAAGAAATTCGTGAAACCAACATCCTTTTTTGTGATATGTTAGGAAATTGAAATGTAATTGTCATATCAAATGATTTTCTTTCATAGTATTCCAAAAAATAGAAGGGAGAAAGAGATGGCTGATATCAACTATATTCTCGCTTTCGGTGCAGGGTTTCTATCGTTTATTTCGCCATGCTGCCTGCCGCTGTATCCCGCTTTTTTATCATATATTACAGGTGTCAGCATGAGTGAAATCCATTCTGACAGACTTATGTTTCAAAAAAGGAGCCTGATACATACGATCTTTTTCCTGATTGGCTTTTCGATGATCTTTGTGGCTCTCGGCTACAGCACATCGCTTGTCGGGTCCTTTTTTAAGGATTATCATCAGCTCATCAGGCAGCTTGGCGCGGTATTCATCATCTTTTTTGGATTTGTCACACTGGGGGTTTTTAAGCCTGAATTTTTAATGAAAGAAAGGCGCCTCCATTTTAAAAACAGGCCCGGCGGCCTGCTCGGTTCTGTCGGAATCGGAATGGCATTTGCCGCCGGCTGGACGCCCTGCACCGGTCCGATTCTTGCAGCGGTCATCACACTCGCCGGAACGAACCCGATGTCGGCCGTGCCTTATATGGTGCTTTATGCGCTCGGATTCAGCCTGCCGTTTCTGCTCCTGTCTTTTTTCATGACAAAGATGAAATGGCTTCGGAAGCATCAGCTCATCATCATGAAGATCGGCGGAATTGCAATGATTGCAGTCGGAATCCTGCTGTTCTTTGACTGGATGACGAAAATCATTATCGTACTGTCAGGCCTGTTCGGCGATTTCAGAGGCTTTTAGATACCTGGCTAAGGACCGCCTTGGTTTTTTGTTATAATAGGACTTATTCACAGCAAAATTGAATAATGATGTTGGAGGGGAGTATGACAAGGGTTTTAATTGTTGATGATGCAAAATTTATGAGAGATAAAATCAGAGAAATACTTGAAACAGAAGACTTGCAAGTCGCGGGTGAAGCCGGGAACGGGGAAGAAGCTGTTTTGCTTTATCAAGAGCTGCAGCCGGACTTGGTTATCATGGATATTACAATGCCTGTGAAAAACGGGATTGAAGCTTTAAAGGACATGATCCAGCTGAACCCGAAGGTGAAAGTGATCATGTGTACGGCCATGCGGCAAAAGCGAATCGTTGTTGAAGCGATCGAAGCCGGAGCCAAGGACTTTATCGTCAAGCCTTTCGAGGAGACGAAAGTCGTCGAAGCGATTCGCCACGTGCTGGGAAATCCTTGCACCTGAAAAACCTGAACATGGTTTTTTTCTTCGTTTTGGAGTATAGTAACAAGTAGAGAAATTAGCTTTAGAAAAAGGGATGATATGTATGATGATCGTCGTTTCATCTATACTTGCCGTCGTGATGGCCGTCATTGTCATGGCTGTCAGAATCAAGTCATCTGAAAAACCGGCTACGGCCAAAAAAATTATACTGCCTCCGATTTTTATGAGCACCGGTGCTCTCATGTTTTTATTTCCGATGTTCCACGTGACCGGTGCCGAATTTTTGGAAGCTCTCACAGTGGGCATGATCTTTTCTATTTTCTTAATTAAAACCTCAAAATTTGAAATCCGCGATGATAAAATCTATATTAAACGCTCCAAATCGTTTGTGTTTATTTTAATTGCGCTGCTCGTCATCCGGATCGCGATGAAGAGCATATTAAGCACAACGATCGATTACGGCGCACTGAGCGGAATGTTTTGGATTCTGGCTTTCGGGATGATCGTTCCTTGGCGGATTGCCATGTTTTTATCGTTCAGAAAGCTTTCAAGCCAGATTGAAGCGTCAAATCACATACAGGTCAATTAAAACAAAACCTTTCCTTCTTTCAGGAAAGGTTTTGTTTATTTAAAAAGCTCTTGATAGGAAGAGTGATCAATGTTCTTTTCTTTTAAACGCTTTACGAGGAACTTATGGTCTTTTTTCGGTGTGGCCATAATATAGCCTCTGACGATTAAATCCCGGTCGATTGCGCCTGCTTTTTCCTTTAATGCGAGTTCTCCGATCTTTCCGGCGATTTTCGCTTTTGCTACATCGCGAAACAGTTCGGGTACGGGAGAAACTAATTCTTCAAGCAGTTCTTTTTCTTCTTCATTCCACAAATGCCTTGTCTGTTCAATATAATAATCCTGCCAGTCCAGCTCAGATTTCCCATCTTCTTTAGGCAGCCTTTTTAAAAATTTGCGAAACATGAAAAAACCGCCGATTGACAAGAGGACGATCATGATGACGATCCAAGCGAGCATCAGCCATAAAAACCATCCTTCCAGCATCTCTCATCACTCCTTTGTCTATAACCTATTTTACATGAAGGCGTTTTAGAAGAACATAGAAAAAATAATATAAAATGGGACACCGGCCTGATCAAAAGAGGTGCTAGAACATAATCTATTGTATAGCAATTCCCTAATCGGCCATAGAGAATTGCTAGCGGATATTTGACGAACGAACGGAAAAAACCCGGATGGCAAAGTGTTTTACGCGCTGTCCGGGTTCTGCTTGTTGTGCATGTATGATATAAAAGGAATATGAAATGAAAGCGAAACTTCATCTTGGCTTGCTTCCTTATTGATTTTAACTGCAAGAATACTGTTCTCGCATTCCGCTTCGATCTGTTTGTCATTCAAAAAGAAAGGAAGCATCAGCGATTTTTCGTAATGCTGTTCATCGGTTTTAACCGCAAGCTTGAAATCGTAGCAGGAAAACGTCATGTCAAGGTGCCGGGCATTCAAGCGGCTTAAATCTGCTTCGATTATATATTCAGTGCTCGTTTCATAAAGGTCGATCGGAAAAGTCTCATCATAGAGGAGAAAAGGGTCGTCAACAAACTGTTTCATCCATTCTTTATCAAAATCTGCGGAATCGAAACGTTTTGTATTTGTCATTTGATCATTCCTCCATACCTAGCCTTACCGTTAGATTATCCACAGCTGTGAATTCATGTGAAGGAGGCGATTCGAAGGGGGTTGCATCGCCAGAGAGGTAAAGTAAAAAACCGCGCCGTGAAAGACGCGGAAAATGTTACATATCGTGACTGGAATTATGTTTTTGTCTCGTATGGTTCCGGTTTTTAACTTTTTTGCTTCCGCTCAAAGGCTCTGGCTGACCAGGCTGAGCTCCTTTCGGTGCGTTTTTGCGCATATCTTTGCCGTCGTTTTTATTTGTCAATGTCTTAACCTCCTAAGCCATTCATGAAGGATTTTTAGGATTTATTGATTGGTCTTCCGTTTTTTGTTGTTTTGGCGTTCCGCCTCAGTGAGAATATGCTGGTCATCTTCAATATATCCCGCGCCGTTTCCTTGGCGTTTAGCATTGTTCATTCCATTGATGACATGATTTGCTTTTCGTTTGGCCAATTTCGATCACCTCAGACTGTAGTATAGCCTTAGCGGGTGTATTGTATAAAAAAATGTATTTCCAGTAAAATAAACTTTTTTCCTTATATAAGGCATTCTTATTGAATTTAATAAAAACATTGATATTTACTTATGTTTAAAATTGTTTTAAGATTAAATTGTGAGAAAATTGTGGTGAAATATGCCGATTTTTCTGGCGTATGATCTTGATCTTTAAAGGGGGATTTTGGAGAAATGGCGAATCAGCAACAAGTCGCAAAAAAAGACGCTTTTCAATCAAGAAAAACGTTTACAGTACAAGGCAAAACGTACAGCTATTATTCTTTAAAAGCATTAGAGGATCAAGGAATCGGAAACGTATCAAAACTGCCTTATTCCATTAAAGTTTTGCTCGAATCCGTTCTTCGTCAAGTAGACGGGAGAGTCATTACAAAGGAACACGTTGAAAACTTGGCAAAATGGGGCACTGCCGAATTAAAGGATATTGACGTTCCTTTCAAACCATCCCGCGTTATTTTGCAGGACTTTACCGGCGTTCCAGCCGTTGTAGACCTTGCTTCATTAAGAAAAGCGATGGCTTCAGTCGGCGGAGATCCGGATAAAATCAATCCTGAAATACCGGTAGACCTTGTCATCGACCACTCCGTACAAGTTGACAAAGCGGGTACGGAAGATGCATTGACAATTAATATGGACCTTGAATTCCAACGAAATGCAGAGCGTTACAAATTTTTAAGCTGGGCTAAGAAAGCGTTTAATAACTATCAGGCTGTTCCCCCTGCTACAGGTATTGTTCACCAGGTGAACCTTGAGTATTTGGCAAACGTTGTCCATGCTGTGGAAGAAGACGGCGAGATTGTCGCTTATCCTGACACGCTTGTCGGTACTGACTCCCATACAACGATGATCAACGGAATCGGCGTTCTCGGCTGGGGCGTCGGCGGAATTGAAGCTGAAGCGGGCATGCTCGGCCAGCCTTCATATTTCCCTGTACCTGAAGTAATCGGAGCGAAGCTTGTCGGAAAGCTGCCGAACGGCACGACGGCGACGGACTTGGCGCTTAAAGTAACACAGGTGCTGCGTGAAAAAGGCGTGGTCGGAAAGTTCGTCGAATTCTTCGGACCGGGTGTTGCAGAACTTCCGCTTGCAGACCGTGCGACAATCGCAAATATGGCTCCTGAATACGGCGCGACTTGCGGTTTCTTCCCTGTTGATGAGGAAGCATTGGAATACATGCGTTTAACAGGCCGTGATGAAGAACATATCAATGTGGTGAAAGAATATTGCCGTCAAAACGGATTGTTCTACACGCCTGATCAGGAAGATCCCGTATTTACCGATATCGTTGAAATTGACTTGTCAAAAGTTGAAGCGAATCTTTCAGGTCCGAAGCGTCCTCAGGATCTCATTCCGCTGACTGACATGAAAGAGACATTCCACAAGCATTTGGCAAGCCCTGCAGGGAACCAGGGATTCGGTTTAAACGCGAGTGAGGCTGACAAAGAAATCAAATTTAAGCTTGAAAACGGCGAAGAAGCCGTCATGAAAACGGGTGCGATTGCGATTGCGGCGATCACCAGCTGCACAAATACATCAAACCCTTATGTCTTAATCGGTGCGGGCCTTGTCGCTAAAAAAGCGGTTGAACTGGGATTGAAAGTACCGAACTATGTGAAAACATCCCTGGCTCCGGGTTCAAAAGTCGTAACAGGCTACTTAGTCAATTCAGGCCTGCTTCCATATATGCGCGAGCTTGGATTTAACATCGTCGGATACGGCTGTACGACATGTATCGGGAACTCCGGACCGCTTGCGCCTGAAATCGAAAAAGCGGTTGCCGAAAATGACCTGCTGATTACGTCTGTCCTTTCCGGAAACCGTAACTTTGAAGGCCGGATTCATCCGCTTGTCAAAGGAAACTACCTGGCGTCTCCGCCGCTTGTCGTAGCCTATGCATTGGCGGGCACGGTAGATATTGACCTGAAAAACGAACCGATCGGCGTCGGAAAAGACGGTCAAAACGTATACTTCAACGATATTTGGCCGACGATGGACGAAATCAACTCCGTCGTGAAGCAAACCGTTACTCCTGAGTTGTTCAGAAAAGAATATGAGCGCGTGTTTGATGACAATGAACGCTGGAATGCGATTGAAACAACGGATGAAGCCCTGTATAAATGGGATGAAGAATCCACTTACATTCAAAACCCGCCGTTCTTTGAAAACATGTCAGTTGAGCCTGGTACGGTTGAACCGCTTAAAGGCTTGCGCATTGTCGGCAAATTCGGAGATTCTGTCACGACAGACCATATTTCTCCTGCGGGAGCGATCGGCAAAGACACGCCAGCCGGAAAATATCTGCAGGAAAAAGGCGTTTCTCCTAGAGACTTCAACTCATATGGTTCAAGACGCGGAAACCATGAAGTCATGATGAGGGGAACATTCGCCAACATCAGAATCAAAAACCAGATCGCTCCGGGTACAGAAGGCGGTTATACAACGTATTGGCCGACCGGAGAAGTAATGTCCATCTACGATGCCTGCATGAAGTATAAAGAAGACGGCACAGGTCTGGTCGTCATTGCCGGAAAAGACTACGGAATGGGTTCTTCCCGCGACTGGGCGGCAAAAGGAACAAATCTGCTCGGCATCAAAACCGTCATTGCAGAAAGCTTTGAAAGAATTCACAGAAGCAACCTTGTGCTGATGGGCGTTCTTCCGCTTCAATTTAAAGAGGGAGAAAACGCTGAAACGCTAGGTTTGACCGGGAAAGAAACGATTGAAGTTGACGTGAGTGAGACGGTTCGCCCGCGGGATCTCGTTCAAGTCAAAGCGATTGCCGAAGACGGCACAGTCAAGTCGTTTGAAGCTGTTGTACGCTTTGACAGCGAAGTAGAAATCGATTATTACCGTCACGGCGGAATCCTGCAAATGGTGCTCCGCAATAAAATGAAACAGTAATTGAATGAGGAGAGAAAGCCTTTAGCTTTCTCTTCTTTTTTCAGCGTGATCCTGAATTGGAGGATGCCGATGATGAAAAAATTGCTGGCTGCCGCGTTTCTTTTCGTTTTGGCCGGTCTTGCGGTATGGAACTTCACAGGGCAAAAGGAAGCCGAAATCGGCATTGCGAAAGGAGACAAGGCGCCTGATTTTACGCTTCCGTCTTTAAAGGATGGAAACGATGTATCTTTATCAGACTTTAAAGGAAAAAAAGTGCTGTTAAATTTTTGGGCCACCTGGTGTAAACCGTGTGAAATAGAAATGCCTGCAATGGAAGAACTCCAAAACGAAAATCAGGACATTGCCGTTTTGGCCGTCAACTTTACCTCTTCCGAGAAAAACGAAGAGTCGGTCAAAACGTTTGCCGAAAGGCACGGTTTACATTTCCCTATCGTCTTAGATCGAACGGGCATCAATGCGAAATACGAGATTTTTTCGTATCCGACAACATTTATTATTGATGAAAACGGAATGATTCAAGATATCGTCCTTGGGACGATGTCGAAAAAGAATATGGAAGAAAAGCTGGGATTATAAAAAATCCCGGCTTTTTTGCTTATATCGCCCAAAAAATGGTGAAAATGAAAACAAGCTGGAGGTGATTCAACATGAAAAAAACGAAAAGGCGGACATTTGAAGAACTTGTCTTGGAAAACAAAAAGGAGCTCATGACCAACCAGGAGTTTCTTGATCGGCTGGAAGATAAGCTTGAAGAGAAATTTAAGCTGAAGTGACTTTTTAAAAATCGATTCATGTTTACGCTCCTTTTTGA
Organism: Bacillus sp. J41TS8; assembly: GCF_018333035.1. Lineage (NCBI taxonomy): Bacteria > Bacillati > Bacillota > Bacilli > Caryophanales > Bacillaceae > Bacillus > Bacillus sp. J41TS8. Next base: position 125,722 of record NZ_BORF01000008.1, on the reverse strand, counting down.
GAATCCTAATGCTGAAAAGGAGGGATAGACATGCCGAGGGAACATGACAAACAGTCTAAATTTGCCCCGAGCCATCTTGGGACAAAACCGGTAGAATATAAGCGCAACAAAGGAAAAAAGATGCATGATAAATCAGGAGAAACGCCGATCATTATGCAGACAAAGGGCGAGTAAAGAAGAAAAGGAGGCAGAGACCCGCATGACACACCAAAAACATCATCCGGATGACAGATCAGACAACGTGGAGAAGCTTCAAGACATGGTGCAGAACACAATCGAAAATATCGAGGAGTCTGAGGAGCAGCTGTCTTTTGCCAACCAGGCGGAACAGGAGCAGATCCGCGAAAAAAATCAACGCCGAAATGAGAGCATTGAGGCGATGCGCAATGAAATCCATGACGAGGCGGAAGACCGCGAAAACGGATATCATCAATAAACCAGGGCGACCTGGTTTTTTTGCATGAAGCCGTCTGTCGTGTTTTTGCCCATTCTATATGCTAAGATTGGATTATATATATTGTGAAAAGGGAGTAGAGGAATTTGTACGTCTCAAAAAAAGAAATAGAAGTCCGCTATGCCGAAACAGACCAAATGGGCGTCGTCTATCACGCCAATTATTTGATTTGGATGGAGGTTGGACGGACGGCTTTAATTAAAGAACTCGGCTTCTCTTACGCCGAAATGGAGAAAGACGGGATCCTGTCGCCTGTCGTGGATATCAATGTCCGCTACGTCAAACCTCTTCGCTACGGTGAAACCGCGACGGTACATACCTGGATTGAAGAATATAACGGCTTTAAAACGGTATATGGGTATGAAATCTTCAATTCCGCTGGTGAAACCGCTGTGAAGGCCACATCGTCCCATATTTGCGTTGACGGGGACAGCTTCAAACCGGTTCAGTTCCGTAAGCTTTATCCAAAGTGGCATGAAGCTTATGAAGAGGCCAAAAAGTAATGGCATTCGGTATTAAAAGAAACGAGCTGAACGAATGGAAGCGCGCCGTTTTAAACGGCGAAGTTGCGTTCCTCACGCATTACTGGCTCGATGACAGGTATCCGGATGTCAATACCGTGACAAAAGCCGGATGCGGCAACATTGATAAGCTTGCAGAGTGGGGCAAACAGTACGGACTGAAAAAAGAGTGGATCCATAAAAGAAGCAAATTTCCTCACTTTGATTTATTGGGAGAGAAGCAGATCGAGATTTTAAAACAAGAAAAGCTCTCAAGCCATATCAAGCGTTTCAGGCTCGAATAATCCGGTGTTTTAGAGATACCCGGACACCCTTGAAACAAGCAAGCATTGTCCTTGCTTGTTTCATCCTGATGAGCAAACATTGAAGGAGAAAAAGTCGGAACGATATCTTTAGTTTCAATGATGTCGTACCTTAGTGTTTTTCATGCCTTGATAAGGCCGCAGTCATTTTATTTTTCGTGAAAAAGTCCCTAAAACAAGAAGTTTTAGGGAGCAGAGTAAGCGTCTCATTGACTTTGATTGTTTAATTTGTGCATGATGTCCTGATCTATTTGCTTCTCGCTTGCTTTTTCTTTGCTGGATATGATTTCTCTTCTGTCTTCCCAATGAATAATATAATACTGACCTTTCTGCATTTTTTCCTGAGAAGAGAGTTTTAGGTTTTTGGGTTTTCCATCTTTATCATAACCTGTAACATCATAGTTATAATTTATATATGTGTATCCATCACTTGCTTTTTCTTTCACGACTTTTGGATCTGTTGTAATTTTGACGTAATAATCTTCCGTTGAATAATATCCGGAATATAAAAAGTAGCCCCCGGCCAAAATTATCAGTCCTGCCGTTAAAATCCCTAAAAACCATTTCATAATTTATCACCTCGAACCCATCATATATAAAACCTCCAAACGAAACTATTGATTTATCTTACATATTCCTTTCACTTTTGTAAGCATTTAAAGTTCAAGCGCACCAAAAAAACAGCTACTTGAAGCAGAGAGAAGCATTGAGAAAAAAGGTCTATCTGATAAGGGTCAATTGAGGCTTTAGCATTTGAGACCATCACTTTTCAGTTGCGGCTTGTTGCAGATTAAAGAAGGGGAGGTTTTTGCGAAATAGGGGAAAATCGTTTTCCATTCTATTTGAATCATCGGAGTAGTGAAATTATATTTTCCAAGCAAAAAGACATCTTTCTGGTGAAGATGTCCGTCGGAAATACCCATTATAATCCATCGAGACTTCCATCAATCGCATTCTTGTTGGTGCCATCCCGACAAACCAACATCTCAAGACGCAAGTTTGACGTTTTAATCAATGAAAAAATGAATTGCGGTCAAAAGTATAGAAAAACCCAATATCGTTCCTACGACAATGCTATGCCGTTTACGATTCATCACAACCACAGCGATATATTCACGGATCATGGCGTTCGGCCAATAATAAAAAGCGGTCTTTGAACCGATGCCATCGCTTTTCAAGCCTGCTCGTTTTGCATATAGGCTGGCACGGAACAGATGGAAATTGTTTGTTGTGAAGATGCTGTTATATTTGCCGTCTGTTAATGAGTCCATCAGTTGTTTGGAGAAAAGCATATTTTGATATGTATTGACAGAACGGTCTTCTTTCAAAGTGTGCTCTTCAGGTATCCCTTTTTTTAAAGCATATCTTTGCATCGCTTCAGCTTCAGAAAGATTTTCATCAGGTCCTTGCCCGCCGGAGAAGATGATTTTCGGCGGAGAAGCAACAGCTGTCTGTTTCCAATAAAAATCGACAGCCTTATTGATCCTGCTTGCTAAAAGCGGCGGTACTGTATCGTTAATTAATCCACTCCCGAGAACGATGATGTAATCCTGATTAAGCTTCGGTCTGTTAAATTGATATAGAAAATAAGCTGTTAAGAAATTTGTTAAATGAAAAAAGAAATAGACCGTAATAAGCGATGATCCCGCAAACAATGGCTGAACATTTGGCGATAAAAAACGAGCGGGGTCAATCACTGACAATAGGAAAAATATGATAATGCCTAACCCGGAAATTAAAGTCAAACAATTAGACAATCGTCGTCCTTCTCTTTTGATAAGAATTCTCGCATTCAGAAATAACCCGATCATTAAAGCAAATAGACCAAACGTTAGGATAAAGAAAAAGATCAGCAGCGGTACAATGACAAACAGTCTGAAAAATCCGATTCCGACAACGTATGCCAGATAGTAGGATAGAACAAGAAATGAACAAAAAAATAGATTGAATAAAAAACCGTTGATGATCCTTCTTCGGTCCGTTAAATAAAAGATCAGAAAAACAGCTAGCAAAATAAAGGTTATCACACCGTAAAACATGTCCAAACACCTCGATGTCAATGACTCTGTATAATAGAAGAGTGTGAAAAAATCTTGAAGAATGGGAAAGTCCTTGCCGCATTATTTTAGACGAACTGCATTTTAGATATACAGAATCTGTACCTTACTCATTTGTTCGGGAGGTGTACGCAGCGCACGGTGTGCATGTGCCGCACACTCAGGCGAGCCGGTCCATGTGTTGGAAGGCTTTTTTCGGTACTTTAATTCAGATGAAAAATAAAAAGCTTGCAGAAAAACAAGAGTTTCTCTGCAAGCTTTATAAAATGCTCTTTTTTACTGATATTCAAAAACAGGCTCTTCCGAAGATTCGTTATAGGTGACAAGCAGATCATGGCCGTCGAAATACCAAACATCGCTTTCTTCAACGAAAAACGTAATGCCGTCTTTTTCCGCGCTCACACCGATTTGCTGCGGCTCATCTTTTGAAACCCCAAGGGAGAAGCCTTTTTGAACATTGCTGCAGCCTCCGTAGCGGACAAAGAAGCGAACCTGATCTCCTTCTTTTAAATCAAGCTCGTCCTTATACCATTTAAGCGCCTCTTCATTAATTTTCAAATTCACGGGCAAGCACTCCTTCATCATTTGTTTCAAAGCATGCTGAATCTATTTATAGTATATAACGATTTTGTCCGATCATGAAAATATAATGTTTTTCGGACAGGCTCATTTTTTGCCGGACATCCACTTGATTTTAGGCTCGGTTTTATCAATAATGCGTTTAATGTTCGTCCTGTGTCTGTATACGACAAACGCCGTTAGAAAGGCGACGACTGCCACCAATAAAAGATCTTTCGTAAACAGGCTGTAAACCGTTGTATACAAGCCGGTTAAAATGGAAGAAAGCGATACATATTTTGTGATATACAAAAACAGAAAGAACACCGCAATCATTGTGAGAAACAGAAAAGGCTGATAGCAAAGCAATACGCCTCCGGAAGTAGCGACAGCTTTTCCGCCTTTAAATTTTGCGAACACAGGGAACATATGCCCGATGACTGCGGCTACACCGGCCAACAAAGGGTGTACGCCGATGTGGAGGATGGCGGGCAGAAAGGCGGCGAGCGTCCCTTTCAAAATATCCGCAGCCACCACGATGGAGCCGGCTTTCACCCCAAGTGTCCGGAATGCATTGGTGGCGCCAAGATTGCCGCTGCCGTGTTCCCTGATGTCGATTCCTTTGGCAGCCTTTCCGACAATTAAGCCGGACGGAATGCTGCCGAGTAGATAGGCTAAAACAAATAATAAAGCAATTAACATTTCATTTCTCCTTTTTAGATGATCCCTTCTCTTTATTTTAACATGAGAGGCGCCTTTCATGACGGCTTTTCTTTAGAAGTACCGTATATATCATACAAGATAATGCGCCCTAATCATATGAAAATTTTGATTATCGCCTTTGGTTTCGTGTAAACTGAACGTAAAAGGAGTGATCGCCATGGAAAACCCTTCTAAACAGAAAATCAAAAGCATTCTTGAAAACAGCAAACGAATCGCGGTAGTCGGCCTGTCCGACAATCCTGAAAGAACATCGCACATGGTATCAAAAGCGATGCAGGACGCGGGATATGACATCATCCCTGTCAATCCGGCCATAGATGAAGCGCTGGGCGTCAAGGCTGTGGCATCATTAAAAGACATTGAAGGACATGTTGATATCGTCAATGTGTTCAGAAGATCCGAACATCTGCCCGATGTCGCAAAGGAATTCCTGGAGATAGACGCAGATGTGTTTTGGGCGCAGCAGGGGCTTGTCAACGAAGAGGCTTATCGGCTTCTGAGCGAAAAAGGCTATACGGTGATTATGGATTTGTGTATAAAAGTGGCGCACGCGTTAACAAAATCGGCATAAAAAAGACAAAAATCCTTGTTTTTTCAAGGGTTTTTGTCTTTTTTATGCGAGAATATGTTTGCGAATTGCTGTGAAAAACGGCTACAATAAGTCTTGGACAGTTTTTTAAAGAATGATTTTCCAATTTCCGGCAGGAAAAGCCTTGTCCTCCAGGGGACGAATCGTGTAAAATGACGGCTGTGCAAAAAAGCGGCTTTCATTTTAACATGTTCCCGACAATGCTTGAAGCGCTTGGAAAAGAATCGGATAATACTTTGCTTTACATGACAGAGTGTGTATTATTCTTTATAAGCAATGTTTGATTTTTGAAAGGGGTTTATGCATTTGGTTAAGAAACAGCAATTTGACTATAATGATGATTCCATACAGGTGCTCGAAGGCCTGGAAGCGGTCAGAAAACGCCCCGGTATGTACATCGGTTCGACAGACAGCCGGGGCCTGCACCATCTCGTATATGAAATCGTCGATAATTCCGTCGATGAAGTCCTCGCGGGTCATGGGAATCACATTATAGTAAAGATACATAAAGATAACAGCATATCGGTGCAAGACAGAGGCCGGGGAATGCCAACAGGAATGCATAAGCTCGGCAAACCGACTCCCGAAATTATTTTGACAGTGCTGCATGCCGGAGGAAAGTTCGGCCAAGGCGGCTATAAAACGAGCGGGGGGCTGCACGGCGTCGGTGCATCCGTTGTAAACGCCCTGTCCGAGTGGCTGACAGTCACAATTGAGCGGGACGGAAATGTTTACAGGCAGCGTTTTGAAAACGGCGGCAAACCGGTGACATCCCTTGATAAAATCGGAACGACCAAAAAGACCGGCACCCTGATTCATTTCAAGCCTGATCCTACGATGTTCAGCACAACGACTTTTAACTTTGAAACGCTTTCAGAGCGTCTGAGAGAATCAGCCTTTTTGTTAAAAGGATTAAAAATCGAATTGATCGATGAACGCGATCAAACAAAAGAAACGTTTTTATACGAAAACGGAATCGAAGCTTTTGTCGCTTATTTAAATGAGGAGAAAGACGCGCTTTCTGAAGTGGTCTCATTTGAAGGGGAGCACAACGGCATCGAGGTGGACTTCGCGTTTCAATTTAATGACGGCTATTCCGAAAACATCCTGTCATTCGTCAATAATGTCAGAACAAAGGACGGAGGAACCCACGAGTCCGGTGCGAAAACGGCGATGACAAGAGCATTCAACGAATATGCGAGAAAGGTGGCCCTTTTAAAAGAAAAGGACAAAAACCTTGAAGGAACGGACATCCGGGAAGGCCTGTCAGCCATCGTTTCCGTCCGGATTCCAGAAGAGCTTCTTCAATTTGAAGGACAGACAAAAGGAAAGCTCGGCACGAGTGAAGCAAGGTCAGCCGTTGATGCGATCGTCTCCGAGCAGCTCGCATATTTCCTTGAAGAAAACAGGGAAACGGCAACATTGCTCGTCAAAAAAGCGATTAAAGCCTCTCAGGCAAGAGAAGCTGCGAGAAAAGCAAGAGAAGAGGCAAGAAGCGGAAAGAAAAGAAAGAAATCCGAAGCGACGCTCTCCGGCAAGCTGACGCCTGCACAATCAAGGAATCCGTCCAAAAACGAATTGTACCTCGTGGAGGGTGACTCAGCCGGAGGATCAGCAAAGCAGGGAAGAGACCGGAAATTCCAGGCTGTCTTGCCGCTCCGCGGAAAGGTTATCAATACGGAAAAAGCGAAGCTGGCCGATATTTTTAAAAATGAAGAGATCAATACGATTATTCATGCGATCGGCGGAGGGGTCGGCGCTGATTTTGACATTGAGGACATCAATTACGACAAAGTCATCATCATGACAGATGCGGATACAGACGGCGCTCATATCCAAGTGCTGCTCCTGACTTTTTTCTACCGCTATATGAAGCCGCTGATCGAGCACGGAAAAGTGTTTATCGCGCTGCCGCCGCTCTATAAAGTCAGCAAAGGGTCTGGCAAAAAAGAAATCATTGAATATGCTTGGTCTGATGAAGAAATGGACGACGTCCTCAAAAAAGTCGGAAGAGGATATACGATTCAGCGCTATAAAGGTCTCGGCGAAATGAACGCTGACCAGCTTTGGGAAACGACAATGAACCCCGAATCAAGAACGCTTGTCAGGGTTAAAATCGATGACGCAGCCCGTGTGGAAAGGCGCGTGACGACATTGATGGGCGACAAAGTTGAGCCGAGAAGAAAATGGATTGAGAAAAACGTCGCTTTCGGACTTGATGAAGAAAGCAACATTTTAGAAAACGAGAATTTATCGGTCGCTGAGGAGGTTTAAATAAATGGCACAGCCAGAGATTTATCATGATTTACCATTGGAAGACGTGATCGGCGACCGTTTCGGCCGATACAGCAAATACATTATTCAGGATCGGGCGCTCCCTGACGCCAGGGACGGCCTGAAGCCTGTTCAAAGAAGAATCCTATACGCCATGCATGCGGAAGGGAACACGCACGATAAGAATTTCCGCAAGGCCGCAAAAACGGTCGGTAATGTAATCGGGAACTATCATCCTCATGGAGACAGTTCGGTCTACGAAGCGATGGTGCGGATGAGCCAGGACTGGAAGGTTCGCAACGTGCTGGTTGAAATGCACGGTAACAACGGAAGCATCGACGGTGATCCGCCGGCTGCGATGCGTTATACAGAAGCAAGGCTCGCAGCGATCGCTTCAGAGCTTTTGCGAGATATTGACAAAGAAACGGTCGAGTTTGTGCCAAACTTTGATGATACAAGCAAGGAGCCCGTCGTCCTTCCGGCGATGTTTCCGAACCTGCTTGTCAACGGATCGACAGGGATTTCCGCCGGGTATGCTACTGACATTCCGCCGCATCATCTCGGGGAAGTGATCGATGCCGTGATAAGGCGGATTGACTCGCCGAACTGCAGTGTGGATGACCTCATGGAGCTCGTAAAAGGACCGGACTTTCCGACCGGAGGAATCATTCAGGGTAAAGAAGGCATAAAAAAAGCCTATGAAACCGGAAAAGGTAAAATCATCATCAGGGGCAAAGCCGAGATCGAAACCATCAGAGGCGGCCGCCAGCAAATTGTCATTACTGAAATTCCGTTTGAAGTCAACAAAGCGAATTTAGTGAAAAAAATGGACGAATTTAGGATTGAACGGAAGGTCGAAGGGATTTCCGAAGTCCGTGACGAGACCGACCGGACAGGACTCAGAATCGTGATTGAGCTGAAAAAAGAAGCGGATGCACAAGGTATTTTAAATTTCTTGTACAAAAACTCGGATTTGCAGATTCCGTACAACTTTAACATGGTGGCTATTCATAACAGAAGACCGATGTTGATGAATCTCACATCAATTTTGGACGCTTATATCGGCCACCAAAAAGAAGTCATCACCAACCGTTCTCAGTATGAGCTGAAAAAAGCGAAGGAAAGGCATCATATCGTAGAAGGGTTGATGAAAGCACTGTCCATTTTGGATGAAGTCATTGCGACGATCCGCTCCTCCAATGACAAGCGCGATGCCAAAAACAATCTGATCGAAAAGTTCGCATTTACAGAGCCGCAGGCTGAAGCGATCGTTTCATTGCAGCTGTACAGGCTGACAAACACAGATATTACGGCTCTCCAGGAAGAAGCAAAAGAACTCGACCAGAAGATCAAAGAGCTGGAAGAGATCCTTTCCAATGACAAGAAACTCTTGAAAGTGATCAAAGACAGCTTGAAAAAGGTGAAAAAAACCTATGCCGGTCAAAGGCGCTCTGTCATCGAGGAGAAAATTGAAGAAATCAAAATCAATCTTGAAGTGATGGTGGCTTCTGAAGACGTTTATGTGACCGTGACGAAAGACGGTTATATTAAACGAACGAGCCAGCGGTCTTTTGCTGCATCAAACGGCCAGGACTTCGGCATGAAAGATACCGACCGTCTGCTCTGTCAGCTGGAAATGAATACGACAGACGTACTGCTCTTATTTACAAATAAAGGAAGCTATGTGTATTGTCCGGTTCACCAGCTTCCTGATATCAGATGGAAAGACTTGGGTCAGCACATCACGAATATCATATCGATCGACAGCGATGAATCCATCGTCAAGGCGATCCCTGTCAGAGAGTTTACCGAATCTGAATACCTGCTGTTCTTTACGAAAAACGGAATGGCGAAAAGAACTCAGCTGATGCAGTATAAAGCACAGCGCTATTCAAAAGCATTGGTCGCTCTTAACTTAAAAGGCGACGATGAAGTGGTTGATGTTCATGTAACGGACGGAACGAAAGATTTGTTTATCGCGACACATTCCGGCTACGGTCTGTGGTTCTCAGAAGATGAGGTCAGCGTCGTCGGCGCAAGGGCGGCCGGTGTCAAAGGCGTCAATTTGAAAGACGGCGACTTTGTCGCCAGCGGGCAGGTTTTAGAAGAATCGGATGTGCTTGTGCTCGTGACCCAGCGCGGATCTATTAAGCGGATGAACCGCACCGAATTTGAAAAAACGTCACGGGCGAAACGAGGGGTTCTCATGCTGAGGGAATTGAAGAAAAAACCTCACCGCATCACCGGGCTGCTCGCATGCTCATATCATGCTCAAATCACGCTTCAAACCGAAAAAGGCATCACAGAGGAGATGCTTGTCAAAGATATCAAGCTTCATGACCGGTACAGCAACGGTTCTTTCATCATCGACGAAGATGAGGCAGGGGAAGTAACGGATGTATGGATCAGCAAACATGAACGGGAGTGAAATCGACCTGCGCCCAATTCTAGGGATATCACCACATGCCTATCAAGAATAGAGCCATTCTGCAAGACAACGAAGAATGCTGCAGAAAAAGAGCATGCCAGATAAACTTTACACAGGTTCCCGTATCGGTGAGATTTTCGCTTTCTTTTTGGAGTAAGCGTCAAATACATGAAAATTCTCTGCTGCTTAATTAATAACAGAGTAAAACAACCCAGTCCGCGTTCACGCCTTTAGTGCACATGGACTGGGTTTTCCTTGATCACACCAAGATTATTGTACATCTAACTCTTTTACGGTTTCACCTTCAATTAACACAGGCTGATAGTAGGTTTCGTTTGGTAAGTCTTTCTTTCCTTGCAATTTCTTGATGACCCAATCAGCTGCATCGTGTCCCATTTGTTCTTGAGGGTGTGTCAATGTTGTTAGTTTGATATTCGCATTTTTGGCAATATACGAATTGTCCTGACCAATAATTGACAATTTGTCCGGGATAGAAATATTAAGTTGTCTGCATACATTTGCTACTTCCAGCCCGACTTCGTCGTTGTAGCAGACGATTGCAGTCAACATGTCTCTTTTTTCATTAAGAAACTTCTTCAGGTTTGTGTATAGGTCCAGCTTTGTCTCTGTATTGTACGAAAGCACATGCTCTGGGTGAAATCGTAATTTGGCTTCACCAAGCGCTTTTATATACCCCTTCATTCGATACTTTCCTTGTAAATCATCCATTTTTGAAATGAGACCAATTTGTGTATGTCCTTTTGATATTAATTCTTTTGTTGCGAGATAGCTGGACTGCACATCATCGAGACAAAGAAAAGGAACATCTAATTCTTCATAATAAGCATTGATCATGATGAAAGGAATATCCTGTTCCTTAAACGATAAATAGTAAGCAATATTGGGATTGTATAGATTACTTTTCGTAGGTTCAACAATTAAACCATCGACGCCAAATGACAACATCATTTCCAAAGCTTTTTTTTCTTGTTCGACATCATTATTTGTACTAGCTAATAGTAACGAATAATTAGCCTCATTCAATCTCCCTTCAATTCCGCGAATAATTGACGGGAAAATGTAATCTGAAATGTAGGTCGTAATTACACCGATTATTTTATTATTGGAATTCCCTCCAGGTTTTGATTGATACTGATTACTTACATAAGTGCCAGACCCTTTTTCACTTCTTAAAAACCCCTCGTTCGCCAGCTCTAAAATCGCCTTTCGAACAGTGTGCCGGCTGACTTTGTATTCTTCTTGTATGGCGGATTCAGTAGGAATTTGTTCTCCTACCCTGTAAACTCCTGAAAGGATTTTACTTTTTATATCATTAATGATGACCTTATACTTTGGTTTCATTTCACTCACTTCTTTCATAGTTGTTCGCATTCTAATTTTTTTAATTGAATGATTTGTGTGGACATATTTTATCATGGCTTTCAATGAATGAAAAGATTTCACCTTATTTTCGTGAAAATGAATAAGTAATTCTAATTTTTTTCTTTAAATTTCATGTTATACAAATACTTTTTATTATAAGCATGAAGAGAAAAAGAATAGAAATATCGTTGTGATATTTATATGAACATATTATATTATTGATTGACAAATGTACGTACAAAAAATATACTAAGTCTGTAATTAAGTTAAGCGAAAAGGGGAATGCCTTCTTTCGAATAATATTGAAATCGCTATCAGAGGGGGGATAACGTGAAAGCGAATCAAGTAAACATCAAGCAGGCGATAACTGAAGGGGAAACATCGCTTGGAATTGAATTCGGATCCACACGTATTAAAGCAGTGTTGATTGATAGCAGTTTTGAAACAATCGCATCTGGAAGTTATGAGTGGGAAAACCGCTTGGAAGATGGATTTTGGACGTACAACTTAGTAGATATTATCACTGGGTTGCAAACAGCTTATAGTGAAATGAAGAATGATGTTGAACGAAATTATGGCATCACCATTCGCAAAATCGGTTCTATTGGATTTTCTGCAATGATGCATGGATATATGGCTTTTGACAACACAGGGGAGCTGCTTGTTCCGTTTCGAACTTGGCGTAACTCAACAACCGGTGCTGCAGCAAAAGAATTAACTGATCAATTTCAATTCAATATCCCTGAACGGTGGAGTATTGCTCATTTATATCAAGCGATATTAAATGAAGAGAAACATTTGCCTCGCATTGATTATATCACCACTTTAGCTGGGTACATTCACTGGTTGCTGACTGGCAATAAAGCAATTGGCATTGGAGATGCTTCGGGCATGTTCCCAATTGATGAATCAACGCAAAATTACAATGAATCGATGCTCAAGCAGTTTGATGAACTGATTTCGAACAAAGGATATCCTTGGAGGATAAAGGATATTCTTCCTGAAGTTTATATTTCAGGCGAGCAAGCTGGCGAATTAACCGAAATTGGCGCGAAAATTCTGGATCAGTCAAAAAATTTACAACCGGGCATTCCGGTTTGTCCGCCGGAAGGCGATGCTGGAACAGGAATGGTTGCTACGAATAGTGTGAGGAAACGCACTGGAAACATCTCAGTAGGAACTTCAGTTTTTGCCATGATTGTATTAGAGAAAGAACTTTCGAAAGTATATCCAGAAATTGATTTGGTAACAACGCCAAACGGCAGTCCGGTTGGAATGGTTCATGCGAATAACTGCTCAAGCGATTTGAATGCTTGGCTAGGGTTGTTTCGTGAATTTTTTGAGGCAATGGGACAAAAGGTTGAAATGAATAAATTATTCGAAGTGGTGTTGAATAAAGCTTTGGAGGCTGACTCAGACGGCGGTGGCTTACTAAGCTACGGTTATTTCTCTGGTGAAAATATTACAGGACTAGAAAAAGGCCGGCCGTTATTTGTCCGCTCACCAGAGAGTCGTTTCGATTTAGCAAACTTCATGCGGACACACCTTTTTGCAGCTTTTGCAGCTTTGAAAATCGGAATGGATATTTTGACCAAAGAGGAAAATATTGATATTGATAGCATTTTAGCTCACGGCGGTTTATTCAAAACCCCTCTTGTCGGACAAAAAATTGTTGCGGCTGCAATGAATACGCCAGTATCAGTTATGGCAACTGCCGGAGAGGGCGGTGCGTGGGGAATGGCTATTCTTGCTTCTTACATGATGAACAAAGATCAACAAGAAAGCTTAGAAGATTTCCTCGACAAAAAAGTCTTTGAAGAGGATGCCGGGCAAGAAATTTACCCTGATCAATTAGATGTTGAAGGATTTGAAGCATTTATCGAACGGTACAAAAAAGGTTTAATGATTGAGCAGGCCGCTGTGGATCATTTGATTTAATGAGTGGAAAGTGGAGGGGTTGACGTGCTAGAACAACTGAAAGAAGAAGTGTTACAAGCAAATTTGGACTTGCCTAAATACGGACTTGTGAAATACACATGGGGAAATGCAAGTGCCATTGACCGTGAAACTGGTTTATTCGTTATCAAACCTAGTGGTGTTGATTATGAAACAATGAAAGCTAGTGATATGGTGGTTGTTGATTTAGATGGCAATATTGTTGAAGGAGAGCTGAGACCTTCATCAGATACAGCGACTCACGCGGTACTTTATAAGCATTACCCTGAAATTGGAGGAATTGTACACACTCATTCAACTTGGGCGACAATCTGGGCTCAAGCAGGCCTTGATGTTCCGGCGATGGGGACCACTCATGCAGACACATTCTATGGTTCCGTGCCATGTGCCCGATACTTGACACAAGAGGAGGTTGATCGAGGTTACGAAGTAGAAACAGGTAATGTCATTATCGAAACATTTGAAGAGCGCGGGTTAGATATTTTAGCTGTTCCCGGTGTCTTACTTCATGGTCATGGTCCATTTACTTGGGGCAAAGATGTAAAATCAGCAGTATTGAATAGTGTGGTGTTGGATGAAGTCGCGAAAATGAATTTATTTACCCGAGAATTAAATCATTTTGCAAAAGAATTACCACAATGTATTTTAGATAAACATTATTTACGAAAACACGGTAAAAATGCTTATTATGGTCAAAAGTAAAGTCAATTCTATCAAACTATTCATTTAAGAAAAGAGGGTTATGATGTTAACACAAGGAAAAAAAGAATTCTGGTTTGTCGTAGGTTCACAACATCTTTATGGGGAAGAAGCGCTTGAAGAAGTCAGAGCGCACGCGCAAGCCGTGACTGATGCATTAAATGAAAGCGCTGTATTGCCATACCCGCTTGTATTGCAAGATTTAGCTGTTAGTGCAGATAAAATCACAAGCATCATGAAAGAAGTGAACTATCGTGACGAAGTTGCCGGTGTTATCACTTGGATGCATACTTTTTCACCTGCAAAAATGTGGATTCGCGGAACAAAATTATTACAAAAACCGTTACTTCATTTAGCGACACAATTTAATGAAAGTATTCCGTGGACAACGATTGACATGGACTTTATGAACCTAAACCAATCTGCTCATGGGGACCGTGAATATGGTTTTATCAATGCCCGTTTGCAAAAACAAAATAAAGTTGTCGTAGGTTATTGGGAACGCCCTGAAGTGCAACAGCAAATTGCGGAATGGATGGACGTAGCGGTTGCTTATAACGAAAGCTTCAACATCAAGGTCGCCCGATTTGGTGACAACATGCGTAACGTTGCTGTTACTGAAGGGGATAAGGTTGAAGCACAAATTCAATTTGGCTGGACAGTTGATTACTTTGGCATTGGTGATCTTGTTCAATACGTGAATGCGGTTACAGATGAAGAAATTAATCGATTGTTTGCTGAATATGCAGACCTTTATGAATTTGATTATGGTACTTACAGTCAGGAAGATTGGGAGAAGAGCGTAAAAGTACAAGCAAGCTATGAAATCGCCATTAAACGTTTCCTGGATGATGGTGGTTATAATGCCTTCACAACTAACTTTGAAGATTTATATGGGATGAAACAACTTCCGGGTCTTGCCGTCCAACGTTTGATGGCCCAAGGATATGGCTTTGCTGGTGAAGGAGATTGGAAAACTGCAGCGCTCGATCGTTTACTCAAAGTGATGAGCCGTAACCAATCAACCGGCTTTATGGAAGATTACACATATGAATTAGCTGCCGGTCAAGAATCAATCCTTCAATCACATATGCTTGAAGTTGACCCATCTTTAGCAAGCAGCAAACCGAAAATTATCGTATCTCCATTAGGTATTGGTGATCGTGAAGACCCGGCACGCTTAGTGTTCGACGGAAAAGCAGGAGATGGTGTGGTTGTTTCGATGGCAGACTTTGGTACGCATTACAAACTGTTGATTAACGAAGTTTCTGCATTTGAACCAACTGTTCCGGCACCAAACCTTCCGGTGGCACGGGTGCTTTGGGAAGTGAAGCCTAACTTTCAGGATGGAGTGAAAGCGTGGCTTGAAAACGGCGGCGGTCACCATACAGTTGTTTCATTGAATTTAACAACAGACCAAATGATCACTTATGCAAAGCTGGTTGACCTGGAATATGTAGTAATTAAGTAATGCCTCTAACCTCCGAGGAGGCTCTGCTTCCTTGGAGGTGAAAAATAGGGATATCAGATATCAAAATATTCATGATTTTGTAAGCGTTATCGTTATGTTCCGGAAAAATTGAAAGCGTTTAATAATAGGCGAATAAAACCATGAGGTTTAGTGAGAAATCCCACCAATATCCTAGCATGTATTTGCAGTTTGGAAACACTTTAATGATTTCTGAAAAAGCCATCGATAATTTTGGTGGCTGGATTACACAATATCATTTCAACCTTGAGGAGGGAACTTAAATGGTTAATGGAAAGAAAATCTCAAGTGGCTTCATTTATTTTTTCGGGGCTTTTGCCGGCATTCTTTTCGGTTATGATATCGGCGTTATGACGGGTGCTTTGCCTTTTCTGCAACACGATTGGAACCTTCAAGACAACGCCGGGGTTATTGGCTGGATTACTTCTTCGGTCATGTTAGGCGCTATTTTTGGAGGCGCCCTGGCCGGACAACTTTCTGATCGTTTGGGACGTCGCAAAATGATTTTAATTTCCGCTGTCATTTTTGTTGTTGGATCCATTTTGTCAGGAATAGCACCTCATAATGGGGTACTGTTTTTAATTGTTTCTCGGGTTTTATTAGGATTGGCCGTTGGTGCTGCCTCTGCATTGGTCCCGGCCTATATGTCGGAAATGGCGCCTGCACGTTTACGCGGACGGCTGTCAGGAATTAATCAAACCATGATTTGTTCTGGAATGTTGCTTTCTTACATTGTCGATTTTCTATTGAAAGATTTGCCGGAAACAATGGCGTGGCGGTTGATGCTTGGTTTGGCTGCCGTACCTGCTGTGATCTTATATGTTGGAATGTTAAAGTTACCTGAATCACCTCGTTTTTTAATCAAGAACAATAAACTTGATGAAGCACGCAAGGTGTTGAGCTATATTCGCTCTAACAAAGGAGAGATTGATTCTGAAATAGCACAAATACAAGAAACTGCCAGAGAGGAAACAAAGGCAAATCAAAAAGCATCATGGGCTACACTCTTAAGTAATAAATATCGTTTTTTATTAATTGCTGGTGTGGGTGTTGCCGCTTTTCAACAATTCCAGGGTGCTAACGCAATTTTTTATTACATTCCTTTGATTGTAGAAAAAGCAACAGGGAATGCGGCAAGTTCAGCGTTGATGTGGCCGATTATTCAAGGTGTTATTCTCGTGCTAGGTTCATTGCTATTCATCATGATCGCTGATAAATTTAATCGCCGTACTTTATTAACAGTAGGCGGAACCGTTATGGGGCTGTCCTTTATTTTGCCGGCAATATTGAATATATTAATTCCTAATGCAAATCCGATGATGATGGTTGTCTTTTTAAGTATCTATGTAGCACTTTATTCATTCACGTGGGCTCCTTTAACTTGGGTCATCGTAGGAGAAATTTTCCCTCTGGTCATTCGCGGGCGCGCGTCTGGAATAGCTTCATCATTTAACTGGATCGGCTCTTTCTTGGTTGGATTGCTATTTCCTATTATGACCGCTTCGATGTCTCAAGAAGCTGTGTTTGCAATCTTCGGTGTTATTTGTTTACTTGGAGTTGTATTTATCCGGACACGCGTCCCTGAAACTCGAGGTCGCAGTTTAGAGGAAATCGAAAAAAATGGAGGAAATAAACAAATTGGCGGAAAAAGCGCGCAAATAAACCTATGAGGCTTGGAGTGGAATCGAAAGGAGCTATCTTGGGTGCCGCTTATCGCAGGGGAAATCTTCGCACTAGTTCATTTTGAAACAGGGGGTTTCAAAAGGGAAGACGCTCTTTGGTCCAAATTTTTAAACGGGGCGTGATTGGACGAACCGTGACATATCAGCTCTAGCTTGTTATTTCAATATGGAGGCGGAAAACTCCGCCCTCCATATTGAATATGATTTTAAAATTAATTAAATACCATTCCGCCATCAATGATAAGAGACTGGCCGGTCATATAATCTGAATCTGGCCCTGCAAGATAAGAAACGCATGCTGCTACATCTTCCGGCTCTGATAAGCGTTTTAATGCAATATTTTTAGCGAATTGTTCCATTCCCCATTCAAATGGCTTGCCTGCTTCATCAGCGGTTTGCTGTGCAATCCCCATCATCATAGGCGTTTTTACGATACCCGGACAAAAGGCGTTAACCGTAATGCCTAATTCAGCTAGATCTTTTGCCGCCGTTTGCGTAATCCCGCGAACAGCGAACTTTGTTCCGCCGTAAACTGCCAAGCCTGGGTTACCGACTTGACCGGCTTGAGAAGAAGCATTAATGATTTTCCCGCCGTGTCCAAGTTCTTTAAAGGCTTTTACAGCTGCTTGAATTCCCCAATAAGTACCGCCGACGTTAACATCATAGATTTTCCGATAATCTTCATATGTAATGCTTTCAATAGGTGTGGTTGGTCCAAGACCTGCATTATTGATCACCACATCAAGACCGCCGAGGCGTTTAACCGTTTCATCGACTGCTTTAAAAACATCGTCCCGATCAGCAACATCCACTTTAACTGCAATTGCCTTACCGTTATGCTGGTTAATGTCCTCAGCAACTTGTGTTGCAGTTTCTACATTATAATCGGCAACTGCAACAGCGAACCCATCCTCCGCCAAACGTTTGCAGATTGCTTCGCCAATTCCTTGGCCTCCGCCAGTAACAAAAGCAATTTTTCCAGATACTTTACTCATATGAACATCTTCTTTCTATAAGTAATTGGTATTTAATTGGTACAGAAACATTATATCTTATATTTGTAGATTTGAAATAAAATCCCGGCAGTTGTTGAAAAAATGTTTAAAATTTTTCGAAAAAATTTAATTGTTTTTGAAGAAGATGGAAAAGCTGTATTTAAGTATAATAGGATTGTTCCGCTTTTACTGCAATCACAAGACGAAGGAAGACCAAATGAAAAGGCATGAATCCGTGCAGTGCCGGACTCATGCCAATCAAACTGTTTCATGAATTTTATTGTCTAGCTTTTTCAAATCGCTTCAAATTCAGCTGTCCTGGCGATTGAAAAGGTCGGTAATCGCGTGCATGAATTCAATTCCTTGAAAAACAAACAAATTGATTGCTGCTAATGAAAATAGTCCAATAATCACCGTTCTTATAATAAATAACATGTTAAAACCTCCCGTTTTTTTCGTATGGTTATGGTTTTAAAACATGCGCTTTATCGAAATAAGAAGAGTGATAGAACACCGCGAGCATAAATGCCTTCAGATGCTCTTTCCGCCTGTTCATCATGAACGCCTGGCCGGAAGCCGCAGCTAAGATGAAGAGAAGGATGGATTCAGCTCCGAAGCCGAGTGAATTCCACAATGATTTCGCCTTTTCTTCACCATATTTGCCGGCTGTCAGTTCATGGAGTTCGTCTCCTGAAACAGCGGCTTTTTGCGTATGGTGATTTGCCGGCATCTGGGGCATTGAGAACGAATGAAGGCTCGCAATGACTAAAAAGAATATGGACAGTTGCAGAAACAATGTCTTTTTCATTTGATCTCATCCCCTTAGTATCTCATCATCTTAGCATATTTTATGTTATAAGAAAAGATGATTATTTTGTGACAGTTGGCAAATATTTATTGACAATATGAGATTTTTCGCAACGCACTTGGAATGAAAGCGCATTTTTATATATGAATAAAGATGATACTCTGCTATAATGAGCATTGGGACTAAAGTAATAATGATGTTAACAGCCTTTATGTTTAAAAGACAGAAAATTCTATCTAGTTTTTCTTGTGTCATTATTATGATATAATCCTATCATGTTAGAAAACTTAACATCAAAACAAAATTCGTTTGTTTCAGGAGGGTGCTATGGAAGAAATTTTAAGCGAAATCATCAATGTCCCAAGCGGTTTTATTTGGACTTATTTAGTCTATATATTAATAGGAATAGGCCTGTTCTTTACTTTTAAATTGAAATTCGTTCAATTCCGCTATTTCTTCGAGATGTTTCGTATCGTCGGACAAAAGGAGGAGAAAGGAAAAGGCGTCTCGTCTTTGCAGGCTTTCTTTATTTCCGCCGCTTCGCGTGTCGGCACGGGTAACCTGACCGGTGTCGCGCTTGCTGTTGCAACAGGAGGACCTGGAGCGGTCTTTTGGATGTGGGTTGTCGCGCTTGTCGGTATGGCTTCCAGCTTTGTGGAGAGTACGCTGGCTCAAGTGTACAAGGTCAAAGACGGCGATCATTTCAGAGGGGGCCCAGCTTATTACATGGAAAAAGCGCTGGGCGCCAGATGGATGGGCATTATCTTTGCCGTTTTGATTACGATTACATTCGGATTGATCTTTAATGCGGTGCAAGCCAATACGATCGTCGGTTCGATGGAAGGGGCTTTCAACCTTGATAAAACAACGGTCGGAATTGTTTTGGCGGTATTGACCGGATTTATCATTTTCGGCGGTTTGAAACGCGTTGTGACAGTTTCGCAGTTGATCGTTCCGGTTATGGCGGTCATTTATCTTGGACTTGCTTTATTTGTCGTGCTGACGAATATTTCTCAAATACCGGCCGTTTTCGCGATGATTGTGAAAGATGCTTTCGGGATCGAGCAGATTGCAGGGGGTACGCTCGGCAGCATCATTATTATCGGTGCGAAGCGCGGCTTGTTTTCAAACGAAGCCGGAATGGGAAGCGCGCCGAACGCAGCGGCGACTGCCAATGTCTCTCACCCGGCGAAGCAAGGTTTTATCCAAACGCTTGGCGTATTCTTTGATACGATGGTTATCTGCAGTGCGACAGCCTTTATGATTCTGCTGTTCAATCTGACGCCGGGCAAAGAGCTTGACGGCATTCAAATTACACAAGCAGCCATGCAGCATCATGTCGGAAGCTGGGCGCCTGCGTTTGTCGCAGTGGCGATTTTCCTGTTCGCTTTCAGCTCAATCGTCGGAAACTACTATTATGGTGAGACGAATATTGAATTTATTAAAAAGAGCAAGACGACGCTTGCCGTTTACCGTACAGCTGTTGTCGCAATGGTCATCTTCGGATCTGTATCCGGTTTTCAACTTGTGTGGGACATGGCGGATTTATTTATGGGATTAATGGCGATCATTAACCTGATTGCGATTCTGCTTCTTTCCGGAATTGCCGCGAAAGTGCTGAAAGACTATACTGATCAGCGTAAAACAGGGAAGAACCCTGTCTTTAAGGCAAGCTCGATTCCAGGTCTGAAAAACACAGAGGCTTGGGAAGACGAGAAGGAAACATTGCAATCGAAATAAACAATATGAAAAAAGGCGTCCTTGGGGCGCCTTTTTCTTGTTTTTTTACTGACAGCTGAATGAGGTAATCTCGTTCAAGTCAATACCGAAGTAAACCCAGCGGAATTGACGCGGTCTCCAGCGGTAGCCCGCAATCGAATAACGTCCGACGAAAACCGGGTAGAACCAAAAGCGGCTGCCGTTTCTTAAGCGGATGAATGTATATTTGAACAGGCATCTTCTGATTCCGCCGGGATCAACGGCAAATACCGAAGGGCCGGTGTCTTGCGGAAATTGGCTCGGCGGCGGGGGGAGAAACTGCTGTTGCTGCTGTCCTCCAACTCCTGGAGGCGGCCCCGGCGGAAATTGCTGGCGATACGGATCATATAGTGAAGGATCGTATGGATACAATAAAAACGCTCCTTTCTGATGGTTTGCTTTATCGTATGATTGATAGGGAATAAGGGTAGCTTGCCTATAGAGAAAAAAATCCCTAAAGCCGTTTTGGCTTTAGGGAAAATGTTTAAATGCTTTTGCGGGGCGCCCGTTTTCGGTAAACAACATAGCTTCTTGTCAAATATTTTAGCGGCATGCTGAATACGTGGACGAGCCGAGTAAACGGCCAGACGATGAAAATGACGTAGCCCATCATAATATGAAGCTTAAACCAGAGGGGCACGCTCGCCATAAGTCCGGCATCAGGCTTGAATAAGAAAATGTTGCGAAACCACGGGCTGATTGTTGTCCGATAGTCGAATCCTTTTGAATCGATGTTCAAGAAGGTTGCCGCAAGCCCAGTCGTCATGACGAATAACAAAGCGACCAGCGTGATGAAATCACCGGCAGAGCTCGTTTTTCGAATTCGTTTGTCCGTGAATCTGCGGTAGGTCAATATGATAAGTCCTGACAGCGCGGCGATGCCCGCGGGCAGTCCGAAACCGATCGCGATTTTATGGTACATATGCTCTGATACGCCGAGCGCTTGATAAAGGCTTTCCGGAATTAAAATTCCCATCACATGCCCGCCGATGACAAAAAAGATTCCCCAGTGAAAAAGGCTGCTGCCAAGCGCCAATTTTTTCTTTTCGAGCATTTCGCTTGATTTGGCCGTCCAGCCAAACTGATCATGTTGATAGCGGTATATATGCCCTCCGATAAAAATGGTGATGACGATATAGGGGAGGATGACCCACAGGATTTGTTCGATCATGGCTGTACATTCCTTTCAACACCAATTTCCTCTAAAATCATCATTAATCCGTCTAATAACGGCGTATAGATGCTTTCATTCTCTGAAAGCTGCAATCTTAATTCTTCCAGGTTCGCTGCGTATTTTTGGAATACAGCCGCAGCTTTTTCATGATCGGCGACTGCAGCAAATTCAAGCATGAGCGGCAGATAATCCGGCAGCTCTTTGTCTGTCGGCTGAAAACCGGACTGCTGATACAGATCTTTCAGCTGCAGCAATTCAATTCCGCGCTCCCTTTGTTCACCGGAGTTGAAATAGGTGACATAAAGGTTCGTTTTTTTGCCGAAATCAAACGTATATACGTACGTTTCGATCAATTCCTCAGACGAATAGGAAGCCGCGCTTTCCAAAAAGGCAAGCAGATGCCCTTTCAGCGCTTCATGTTCGATTTCGCCGATGATCTGCTGCCATTCGGAACGTTCTTTTCTCCACTCTTCATCAGGGTAGGAGAGGAGGTGAGAAAGAGCGGCAAAAACGGTTTGTTTGTCTGTTCCATTCATGAAGCTTCCCTCCAGTGTTATATGTTTTGGCAAGAGCCGGGTCCTCCGGCAAACGATAATCCGCAGCTTCCTTGTTCCATGTACAGATCCGCGACTTCTTCGCGATGGGTTTGCGGAATGACAAAGCGGTCATCATATTTGGCGATCGCAAGCAGACGGTACATATCTTCAATCTGCTCTTCAGTCAATCCGGTATCTTGAATCAGGGCTGAATCGATCTGTTTGTTCGTTTGAGTCGCTCGCATGTACATACGCATCACAGACATTTTCTTTAATGTCGTTCTTATATGGTGTGTATCACCGGCAGTCAGCAAATTGGCCAAATATTCGATCGGAATCCGCATTTCATCAATGGCAGGGAAGATATCTTCAGCTGATTGGGCCGTTCCTTTTCCTTCAAACATATTCATAATCGGACTGAGCGGCGGAATATACCATACCATCGGCAATGTCCGGTATTCAGGATGCAGCGGCAGAGCGATTTTCCAATCGATGATCATTTTGTAGATTGGAGATTTTTGCGCTGCTTCGATCCACTCCAGCGGAATGCCTTGAGCTTTTGCTTCTTCTGCGACAGCGGGATCATTCGGATCAAGGAAAATTTCCAGCTGGGAGTGATATAGATCTTTTTCATTTTCGGCTGAAGCCGCTTCTTCGACTTTATCTGCATCATAAAGCATGACTCCGAGATAGCGGATTCTGCCGACGCATGTCTCAGAGCAGATTGTCGGCAGTCCTGCTTCAAGACGAGGGAAGCACAATGTGCATTTTTCCGCCTTGTTCGTCTGCCAGTTGAAATACACTTTTTTATAAGGGCATGATGATACACAGTGTCTCCATGAGCGGCACGCATTTTGATCGACGAGAACGATCCCGTCTTCTTCGCGTTTGTACATCGCTCCCGACGGACAGGAGGAGACGCAGGAAGGATTGATGCAGTGTTCGCATATCCTTGGCAGATACATCATAAAGACGTCTTCAAATTCAGTCTTGATCGATTCTTCCATTTTTTTGACGTTTGGATCTTGAAGGCCTGTAATGTGGCCGCCGGCAAGATCGTCTTCCCAGTTCGGACCCCATTCAAGGTTCATGAAGTCTCCCGTAATGGAAGACTTCGGCCTTGCAACAGGCTGGTGTTTTTTCTCCGGACTGTTTGTCAGCGTTTCATAATCATAGTTCCAAGGTTCATAGTAGTCATCGATCGTCGGCTGGTACGGGTTGTAGAATAAATTCATGAGCCGCGTTGTTTTGGCGCCTGATTTGAGCTGAAGTTTGCCTTTTTTCAGCTCCCAGCCGCCTCTGTATTTATCCTGGTCCTCCCATTGTTTAGGGTAGCCGATGCCCGGTTTTGTTTCGACGTTGTTGAAGTACATATATTCTGCACCGGAACGGTTTGTCCATGTGTTTTTGCATGTGACGCTGCATGTATGGCAGCCGATGCATTTATCAAGGTTCATTACCATTCCGATTTGAGCTTTAATCTTCAAGCCAATCGACCTCCTTCAATTTTCTGATCACGACATTGAGGTCGCGCTGATTTCCTGTCGGCCCGTAGTAGTTGAATCCGTAGCTGAGCTGGCCGTAGCCTCCGATCATCTGCGTCGGCTTGACATGGATGCGTGTCGGACTGTTATGGGTTCCACCGCGGTTATTCGTCAGCTTTGTTCCCGGTACATTGATATGCCGGTCTTGGGCATGGTGCATAAAGGCCATTCCTTTTGGAATCCGGTGTGATGTCACGGCCCGTGCGACGACGACTCCGTTTCGGTTGAAGCATTCGATCCAGTCGTTGTCCTGAATGTCGGTTTCTTCCGCATCGTCTTTATTCATCCAGACTGTCGGCCCGCCTCTGAAAAGGGTAAGCATCGGCAGGGAATCAAAATACATGCTGTGAACCGACCATTTATTATGCGGCGTTAAATAGTTTAAAACGATTTCTTTTCCTTCCTGATCCGGACGCTTGTTCAAGAAAGGGCGGTGGATCAGGATCGGCTTGAATGTCGCCATGTTCTCGCCGAATTCGGTCATCATTTCATGATCAAGGTAAAAAGACTGTCTGCCGGTCAGCGTTCTCCACGGAATCAGTTTTTCAACGTTCGTTGTAAACGGAGAATAGCGCCGTCCGCCTTTTTCAGAACCGCTGAAAGCAGGGGAGGTGATCACCGTTTTCGGCTGAGCCGAAATTTGCTCAAATGTAAAGCATTCCTCTTCCCGTTCTTCAGCTAAGTCTTTCAACTCAAGATTCGTTATTTTTTCAAGCGATTCCCACGCTTTAACGGCTACTTTCCCGTTTGAAGTGGAAGAGAGGGTCAATACCGCTTCCGCAGCCTGTCTTGCATCACTGATGTCAGGACAGCCTTTGGCGATCGTGTCGTCTTTTACGACGCCGAGCGTTTTTTTGAGGGAATCATATTCCGCTTCAACAGACCAGTTCATACCTTTCGTACCAAACGGCTGTTTGACAACATTCGGCCCAAGCGATGTCATCTTATTGAAAATCTGCTTGTAATCCCGTTCCACAACATGAATTTGCGGCATTGTTTTGCCGGGAACGGCAGGGCAGTCGCCTTTGCTCCAATCTTTGATTTTCCCGAGCGGCTGCGCCATTTCCTGTGGAGTGTCATGGAGAAGAGGAGTCGCAACAGCCTCTTTTACAGGTTCCATGTCCATTTCTTCAGCCAGATTGGAAACCGCTTTTGCCAATGCTTTGAAAATATCCCAATCAGACTTTGCTTCCCACGGCGCGCTGATTGCCGGGTTAAACGGGTGGATGAACGGATGCATATCCGTGCTGCTGAGATCGTGTTTTTCGTACCAGGTGGCCGCAGGGAGCACGATGTCTGAATAAAGGGCTGTTCCCGCCATCCGGAAATCGAGATTGACCAGTAAGTCGAGTTTGCCTTCAGGCGCTTTGTCACGCCATGTGATTTCTTCGGGACGGACGCTGTCCTGATCATCGTTCATCAGTCCGTTAGTCGTGCCGAGCAAGTGCTTCAGAAAATATTCATGACCTTTGCCGGAGCTCGAGATTAAGTTGGCTCTCCAGACAAATAGATTTCTCGGGAAGTTCTTTTCATTGTCAGGATCTTCAATTGAAAACTTGAGCTTTTTCTCCTCAAGCTGTCTGGCGATATAGCTTCCGACTTGCTGAGCGTTCTCAGCGCCTGCTTTTTCTGCTTCTTTATACAGATCAATACCGTTTTTCTCAAACGTCGGATACGAAGGAAGCCATCCGAGTCTTGCCGCCAGCACATTGTAATCGGCGTGGTGCTTGTAGCGCGATGTTTTTGCGATAGGGGAAGCAAGCCCGCTGATTTCCTGATCTTCATAGCGCCACTGGTCGGTAGCGAAGTAGAAAAATGATGTTCCGTTTTGCAGTTTGGCAGGGCCTCCCCAGTCTTTGGCCGTCGCGATCGTCTGCCATCCTTCGGCCGGCCGGAGTTTTTCCTGGCCGACATAGTGGGCCCAGCCGCCTCCGTTAACCCCTTGAGCTCCGACGAGAAGCACAAGGTTCAGCACAGCTCTGTAAATGGTGTCTGAATTGAACCAATGGTTAATCCCGGCGCCGACAATGATCATTGAACGGCCCTCTGTGTCAATCGCATTTTGCGCGAATTCCCTTGCGATCTTGATCACCATTTCACTTTTAATGCCAGTAATCGGCTCTTGCCAAGCCGGTGTAAACGGTTCAGGATCATCAAATGATGCCGGCGTCTGCCCGTCAATTCCGCGGTTGACGCCATAGTTGGCGAGCGTCAGGTCGAAAACGGTAGAAACAAAAACTTCCTCTCCGTCCAGAATCATTTTTTTGATCGGAAGCGGTCTTTCAAGCACTTTATTGCCGTCATGTGAGAAGTAAGGAATGTTGACCGTGCCGATCATATCTTCGTGTCCAAGCATGGAAAGCCGAGGTGTGATCGGTTTTTCTGAATCCTCATCAACCATGCGCAGATTCCATTTTCCTTGGCCGTCCCAGCGAGAGCCCATCGTGCCCTGCGGAATCGCAAATCCATCTGTGTCTTCGTCCCAAACGGCAGGCTTCCACTCATCATGCTCTGTCGCACGCCCGATATCTTTAGCATGGAGGAAGCGGCCTGCTGTGAACGTTCCGTTTTCCTCTTTCAAAGTCACCAAAAACGGGAAATCGGTATATTGTTTTGCATAATCAATAAAACGCTCCGTCTTCTGGTTGACATAAAAGTCTTGGAGAATGACGTGGCCCATCGCCATGGCCAGTGCGCCGTCCGTTCCTTGTCTGATGCTCAGCCAATCATCGGAAAACTTTGAGGACTCGGCAAAGTCCGGACTGATCGAAATCACTTTTGCCCCTTTATAGCGGGCTTCGGCTAAAAAGTGAGCGTCAGGCGTTCTGGTAAGCGGCACATTAGAACCCCATGTCATGATGTAGCCCGAATTGTACCAGTCGCTGCTTTCCGGAACGTCGGTTTGATCTCCCCAAATTTGCGGTGAAGCAGGAGGGAGGTCGGCATACCAGTCATAGAAGCTCAGCATCGGCCCGCCGATCAGGGACATAAAGCGTGACCCTGCTGCGTGGCTGAGCATCGACATGGCTGGAATCGGCGAGAAGCCGACATTTCGGTCAGGACCGTATTTGGCAATGGTGTACAGAAGGGAAGCCGAAATCAGCTTCAGGACTTCGCTCCATTCGGCGCGGACAAATCCGCCTTTTCCGCGCGCCTGTTTATAGGCCTTTGCTTTTTCAGGGTTTTCGATAATTGATTTCCATGCTTCCAGCGGATTTTTGCTGCTGTTTAGCGCCTCGCGCCACATCTGGATCAGCACACCGCGTACATACGGATATTTCACGCGGAGCGGGCTGTATATATACCAGGAAAAGCTCGCTCCCCTCGGACAGCCGCGCGGTTCAAAGTCCGGCATATCAGGGCCAG
Organism: Bacillus sp. J41TS8; assembly: GCF_018333035.1. NCBI lineage: Bacteria > Bacillati > Bacillota > Bacilli > Caryophanales > Bacillaceae > Bacillus > Bacillus sp. J41TS8. Next base: position 98,426 of record NZ_BORF01000008.1, on the reverse strand, counting down.
TCGAAGGGTAATCGAGTCGCTGCCCTTCCCATGTGACGATTCCGTTTTTGACGTAGATATTCCAGCTGCAGGAGCCTGTACAGTTCACCCCGTGGGTAGAGCGAACCACTTTATCATGCTGCCATCTATTTCTGTATACATCTTCCCAATTCCGGTCTTCATAAGTGGTTTGGCTGTGTTGATTGGAATGGCGTTCAATAGGAGAGAAATAATTTAATCTCCTGAAAATGGGACTCTGTTTCTTTTTTTTCATTGCTGGTTCACTCCTTCTGAGTCAGTGATGCTACCCTCACTATATATGGAGGAGGCGCTGGACCTTGTTAAATTTGTCACATGGTTTCGGGTTTTCACAAATTTGTCACATTTTCAGGAGGGGGAGAGGGAGGACAAAAAAACAGCCTGCATGGAAGCGGGCTGTCGAATGGGTCAATCGCTCGTGTTCAAAATTCTCTTTTCCCCGGTAATCTCTTGAATCGGGGCGATGTTCTGGGTGAATTCCAAAGTTCCGATATAGCGGCCGTTTTCATCGCGTACGGCAAAATAGCGGATGAACACGTATTTGTCTTTAAATTTGATCCAAAAGTCTTCAACGTCTTTTTTGCCTGATTTAAAGTCGTCAAGAAGTTTGTTGACGATGTGGACGCTTGCCGGCGGATGGCAGTTTTGGACGGTCCGGCCGATTACGGCTTTTGTCCTTGCGAAAATCCGTTCCTTTCCGTGTGAAAAATAGCGGACCACATCGTTTTCATCGATGAAGGTGATATCGACCGGAAGATGGTTCATCATGTGCTCAAGCTGGGCCACGGACAGAATACCCGTAGGGAGCCTGACATATCCGTCAGCCGCTTCTTCTGTTGTTTTGAGCTGATGGCGTTCAGGCTTCCACACCGTTTCCGGAGCAGTCAGGCAATATCCGATCTCGTCGCTTTCAGCCGCGATTTTCAGCCATTCGTCTTCTGTCAGCGTTCTGAGCGCCATCGGCAAGAGGATATTTTCTTCTTTATAAATCATTTCCGTGCCTTCTTGAATGATAAACGTTAGCTCGCGGATGACTTCATCTTTTTTGTCCGGCGTATACTCTTCCAACAAACGCTTCACTTCTTTGATGCTCTTGCGGATAAAATCATCGACAGCCCACATCACTTGGCTGGGCCCAGTAATTCCGTACTTTTCTAAATAGGGGAAGAGAAGATTTTCTTTTCTGCTGTAATGTTTGTCGACATCGGCGAGCAAGTTCAAGTCTGTGAGCAGCTTGAGAATGTTGTCGCGGTGATCTTCTTTTTCAAAACGTTCCAAATGAAGCTGCATTTTAAAGTTCAAAAGGAGGTCGATTTCTTTATTTTCTTTCATAAAAGTATGAACGGGATGGCCTGGCTGCTTATCGGCGTCAGCGCGGTGAATGTCTTCAATCGATCCTTTAAACACAGCGGCGTGAACGGAACAAAGCTCTTGAATTTCTTCGGGGGTAATGCCTTCTTCCTTCATTAACGCCTGTTCCAGCTGAGCGATTTCTTCAGCATTGACTGAACCGAACGTCTTTTCAAACCGTTTTTTGACGTCGGCAAGCGGTTTTCCTTTATGAAGGTCGATGATGATTTCTTTCAGAAGCTGCTTTTTTTCCTCTGGCAGACCTTGCTGCGTTTCCCGGTTGTTAATCATTTCGCTCATCGTTTTTCTCCTTTCCAAACGGGGTCAAATCCGTGCGCTTTCAATATGTCTAAGACATGCGGCCATTCGATTTGCATCATTCGCGCGCCTTTCGGAATCGTCACGATACGCCCGGCTGTTTCCAGCATGCCGGGCTTCGTTATGTTTTTAAACCCGGCTTCCTTCATCACGGCTTTTAGTTCAGGATGCAATGTGCAAAGTTCGTATACGGAATCGTTCAAATCAATTTTTTTATGCAGAGGGATCACATCCTTTGATAGTGATGATCATTCTCATCTATACCGTAATACAAGTATGCTGAAAAAAATGTGACGTACATCACATTTTTCAGCGCAAAGCCTTCGGAATATAAATACAGCTCGGGTCGCTTTCCAGATAATCGCCTGTCAGAGCATAGGCACGTGAGCGCGAACCGCCGCACACATGGCGGAATTCACAGACGCCGCATTTTCCTTTAAATCCGTCCGGATTTCGCAAATCCTTAAAGATCGGTGATTCGCGATAAATCTCAGCCAGCGGCTGTTCGCGGATGTTTCCGGCTTTAAACGGCAGGAGTCCGCTTGGATATACATCGCCGATATGGGAGATAAACATAAAGCCGTTGCCATCGTTCACACCTTTCGGAGCCCGGCCCAATCCGCCGATCGCATCCATTTTCCCTTTCTGCAATGCGTGTTCATAGCGGATTTTCATGTTGGGGTCTTTCGCTTCCCGCATTTTTTGTTGAATAACGACCCGTCGGTAGTGCTGGGCTGCTGTCGTTTTGATGTCAAAAGGCGCTTCTTTTGCCAAACGGCTGAGCCAAAGAAAGACTTTTTCATGGTCCACCGGCGAAATCATATCTTCCCGCTTCGCGCGGCCTGTCGGAACGAGAAAAAATACACTCCATAATACACAGTTCAATTCTTCGATCAGCTTTGCCATTTCATCCAGGTAATCGATGTTATAAGCGGATATAACGGTATTAATCTGCAGAGGCAGATGGCATTCATGAATGTAGCGTATGGCCTTCATGGTCAGGTCAAAGGAACCGTCCGTTCCTCGAAAATGATCATGAATCTCTCGGGTCGGGCCGTCCAAGCTGAACGCCCATCGGGATAAGCCGATTTCTTTTGCTGATTGAATCGCTTCTCTTGTAACATTCGGCGTGGCACTCGGGGTCATGGAGACGCGAACCCCTTTTTGGACGGCATACTCAATAATGGCGAATGCGTCGTCTCTCATTAAAGGGTCACCCCCTGTCAGCACGAGGAGGGGATTGTCCATCGCATGAATTTGATCAATTAAATCTTTTCCCTCTTTCAGGGTGAGCTCCCGCGGATCGCGTTTATTTTGAGCCGATGCCCGGCAATGAAGGCACTTGAGCTCGCACGCTCTTGTCAGCTCCCAAATGACGATAAACGGAGACTTGTCGAAATCGCAATGTATCATCTTTCATCTGTCCTTTCGTTTGCATTCATGTGTATCGTAGCGGAAATGAAAAAGAAAAAAAGTTAAGTAGATCACATTTAGAAAAGGAAGGGAAAGAAGGGGGAGGCCCTTCTCACGCGTCGTCTTCTGCGGAGGAGTTGAGGTAACGCAAAAAAAGCTGGTAGGAAAAATACAAATTCTGCTGAAGCAGCATGAGAAAGTTCGTCTGTAATTGGCGGTTATAAGTCATCATTTTTTTGAAAGTATGAAATGGAATTTCAAGTACGGCGGTTTCTGCGGCAGTGTTGACTGAAATAAACGGAGATACGAAAGGTTCGCCTTTTTGATCAATAGGGAAAACATCGCCTTTTTCCCACTCGGCGATCGTTCGGGATTCTTCTGGAAGTCTTCTGTCAGAAAAATGAACTTCCCCTTTTAAAACAAAATAGACGGATTGCGAATGAAGGAACGATCGCGAATGCTGAGATGGCTGGATATCGATCACCTTCCCGTTTTTCAGCAGCCTTTTGATGATCGGAAGGGGTACCCCGAGAAACATAGGAAGATTTTTCAGAAACAATAAGTAGTCAAACCGGTCCATGGTATATCCTCCTTCTATATATTAGCATTTAGTATAAAGCGCCGGGCTGGAGGGCGCAGTGATTTATTTCACACGCCTGTATGCAAAATGTCACTGTGTAAAAAAGACGAAACTTTTATAATGTAATAGAAAAGAAGGGAGGATGCGTGATGAAAGTGTTCATACCGAAGCAGCACGGCGCCTGGGCGATGCTTGTCATCCCGTTTGTTCTCGGCATGTTCGCCGGGGGCGCGGATGTAAAGCATATTCCGTTGTTCTGCGGATGGCTGTTTCTATATCTAGCGGCATTTCCGGCTACGATGATGGTGAAGAAGAAAAATATCGTTTACTATCAAAAATGGGTTCTCATCTACGGCATTCCGGCCATCGTTTTCCTGCTTATTTCGGTCTGGCTGGAGCCGCGGCTCGTTTTTCTAGGGCTGCCGCTGTTTCCGCTCTTTCTCATCAATCTTTATTATGCGAAAAGAAACAACGACAGGGCGCTTTTAAATGATATTGCTGCAATCCTTGTTTTCAGCGCGGGCGGGCTTGCAAGCTTCTGGATGGGAGCGGGGAAGCTTGATGGTGAAGCATTGTTTGTTTTTATCCAGTCCGCTTTGTTTTTCACAGGGAGCGCCTTTTATGTCAAGTCGATGATCCGCGAAAAGAAAAACAATCGGTTTAAACTTTATTCATGGGGATACCACATATTCCTGCCGTTCATCTCGCTGGCCGCGGGGGCAGGATGGGCCGTGCTTGGTGTAGTGCCGAGCAGTTTCAGAGCGTGGTTTTTACATGGAAGGAAACTGTCGATTAAGACAATCGGAATCTCAGAGCTGGTGAATGCCTGTTTCTTTATGGCCGTGTTGATCGTTTTTCTGCTGCAAACGTAAAAAACAAGGACACTGTGCTTCATGTCCTTGTTTGTTTTCGTTTTTTCATTCGATATTGCAGATGTCGAGCGGGCAGTTTTCACAGTCGATTTCGCGTTTTAAATAGTTGAGCTGATGAATGACGATTTTTCCCGAGTCCTCAATTGAAATGACACCGTTCTTCCGGAGGTCGCTCAGCATGCGGTTGATGCTCTCCCTTGCGGCGGCACAGAATTTCGCCAGATCCTGGTTCGTCAGCACAATATTGATGAGAATCCCGTCGCTTCTTGTGATGCCGTAGCTGTTTGCGAGACGGATCAAGGTGGAGTAGAGCGCGCCTTTTTTACCATTCAGCAAAAGGTCGCGGATTTTCGATTGAATCTTTCGCAAATGCGTGCTCATCCATTTCATAAACTCAAACGTCAGTGCACCGTTTTGTATGAGTTCTTTTTCAAGCTTATCTTTATTGATGACCAACACTTCGCCATCAGAGAGGATCTTTGCGCTCAGCATATATTTCGCATCTTCTGTAAAAAGCGTAAGCTCCCCGACAATATCATTTTTTTTGCACATTCTGAGTGTCAGTTCTTTGCCATCGGACGTCAATTTGCCGATTTGGACAAGTCCCGACTGAATAAGATACAGTTCCTCCGCATCCATCCCTTCTTGAAAAAGGAATGTGTCCTGCCTGATTTTTCGTCGTGTACTGATTGATTCCAGCAAGTGATGCAGATCGTCTGAGAGCAAATCTGTGTCTGATTTTCTAACAGAAATATTCATTGAGCGTCACCCCTTTAGCAGTTCTTATTTTAACGTTAAATAAGGCTGAGTGACCTTTTAAATATAAACAATATTGTGAACTTATGAATAAAGTCCCAAAAAAAGAGCCTGAGCACATCAGCTCAAGGCTCCTTTTGCAGGAAAGGTTTATAAATGGTTCGTCTTCGTTTTGGTCGATGTTTTGCTCACTTCCTGAAAATACATCCAGACCACGATCACAAAGCTGGCAAGGGCTGCTTCTGACAGCGCCATGAATCCGATCGCATAATGGCCGGTTGCCTGAAAAACGCTTGACAGGATGAGTGGCGGGAAGAATCCTCCCAAGCCGCCCATCGCTGATACAATCCCATTGACGATGCCGGCCTGATTTGAAAAATAAAGCGGCACAAGCTTAAAGATGATCCCGTTTCCAAGACCGGCGCACACGGCAACGGTTAATACCCCAAATCCGTAAAGTCCGAGGCTGGGTGAAAAGGCCAATAAAATCCCTGACAAGGTACAGCCGGCAAATACATACATCAACAGCTTCAGCGGGTTGAATTTGTCCGCGAGCCAGCCGCCGACAGGCCTCAGAAAAGTTGCGACAGCGATAAATCCGGCGGTTCTAAGCCCTGAATCAACGGGATCAAGCCCGAAGTGATTAACAAGAAAGTTCGGAAGATAAATCGTAAACGCGACGAAAGATCCGAATGTAATGAAGTAAAACAAGCTTAAAAACCATAATGTCTGATTTCGGTAGACTGCCTTCATTTGCTCTGTTACAGAAACCGTCACTTTTGTTTCTTTTCGATCTCCAAGGATAAAGTTCAATAAAGCGAATACGGCGACTAACACGATGTACATCCGCACCGTATTTTCCCACCCGGCTGTCTTTGCTACGACAGGAGCGGCAAACGTGGTAATCGCTGTACCGACGTTCCCGGCGCCGTAGATCCCATTGACAAACCCGTGTTTTTCTTTAGGGTAGTATTTCGGCAATGATGTGACCCCGATGGAAAAGACCGCTCCGCCGATGCCGAGGAAGAATCCGCCAAGGATCAAGTCGAACAGCGAATCGGCTGTGCTGATCCAAAAAATCGGGAACAGAAGCAGCACAAAGCTGATCATGAACGTGATTCTCGCACCGAATCTGTTTGTGTAGTATCCCAGCGGAATCCTCAGAAGCGAGCCGAGTATGACCGGAATGGCCGTGACAAGGGATATCTCACTGTCTGTCAGGGCGATGTCCTGCTTAATGTGGGGCATTAAAGAGGAAATCAACACCCAAACCATAAATCCTGCGACTAAACTAAATGACTGCAGCGGTAATTGTATTTTTTGACGATTTACCATTGCGTTTTTGCTCCTTTCAAAGGGAAAAATGAATAAATCAATCAGCATGTTTATCTTACAAAAAGTCTTTTAAAAACATTGTGAATTACGTCACACGGTCATTCGTTTGATTCGTGTTTAATATCGGTAAGTGAGGGATAGTAAACGGATGTAAAAAATAAATGGTTCATTTGCGGACTTTTTCGTTTATCATGAAAATAAAAAAAGGAGTGCCGCTTTTATGTTTATAAAGCTTACGCAAGAAGAAAAGCAAGCGATCATCGAGGAAATCAAACGCTTTTATGTTGAAGAAAGGGGAGAAGAGGTTGGAGACATCGCGGCGATTCAAATGTTTGAATTCGTAAAGGAAAAGCTGGGCCCTTACTTTTATAATCAGGCGCTGAAGGACAGCCGCAGAGTCGTGGAAGAGAAGGCAGCGGCGATTGAAGAAGAGCTCTTTGCGCTGGAGCGCCGTCTGTGACAACGCGCTCTCCTTTAGCAAAACCGAAGGGATTGAAAGACCAATGGAGTTTCTGAAGCAATTTATGATTTTCAGCGGGCTGAATGATGAAGAGTTCAAACAAATCGAGCAAATCGCGGTCAAGCGCACCTATCAGCCGAGAATGTTTGTTTTTATGGAAGGGGAAGAGAGGGAAGCGGTATTCTTCATTAAATCCGGTCTTGTTAAAGCCTTTAAAATCGATGAAGACGGCAATGAGCAAGTGATTTCGATTCTGCAAAGCGGGGACATGTTTCCCCATGTCGGCTTTTTTGACCGCTCCCCATACCCGGCAACAGCCGAAGCCGTTCAGGAAACCGAGTTGATCGTAATCCGCATCGCTGATTTTAATGAACTTTTGATGAAATATCCGGAAATGACAATAAAAGTGATGCAAATCATGGGGAAAAAGATTCTCGATTTGCAAGAGCGGATCCAAGGTTTTATTTCAAAAGATGTCCAGCACCGCTTGACGCATGTATTAATGAAGCTCGCTGCAGAACACGGCATTCCTCAAGAAAAAGGGGTCTACATCAGCCTGCCCATTACCAATCAGGATTTTGCGAACATGGTCGGAACGTCAAGGGAAACGATTAACCGTACATTAAATGAAATGAAAAAGAAAAATCTGCTGACAGCTGACAGGAGCGGAATTTTCATACATGATACAGACTGGCTGAACGGCTGCAATTGAAAGATAAGATGAAGGCTTTCCATTGAACAACAGATGGAAAGCCTGTTTTTATTTTGTTCACAAATCCGCCATTATTTAAGTGATCTGGTTCACAACCGGTGTGCTGCATATCCAGTATCTTAGGACATGCAAAATCAAAAAAGGAGTGAACCGCAATGGAAGTTCAAAGAAAGACGGTGCCCGTTAAAAAAGCATCGAAAAACGGTTTTTTGAAATCTGTTCTCGTCTTTACTTTAATCGTTAGTTTTTCGGTGCTGCTTTTGGGAGGCTATTGGATCTTCAAAGGACTTGCACCAAGACCAGTTGAAGTGTCCGGGCCAAACGGAGAGGTGCTCATGACCAAATCGTCCATTTCAGGCGGTCAGGCCGTATTTCAAAAATACGCGCTGATGGATTATGGCACGATTTTGGGGCACGGATCTTACATGGGGCCTGATTACACGGCCGAAGCCCTGAAAATCTATACGGAAGGGATGCAGGATTTTAAGGCGGAGGCACGATACGGCAAGCGCTTTAAACAACTTTCAGATGAAAAGCAGTCCACCATCCGGAATCAAGTCATCCGCGAAATGAGAAAAAACCGTTATAATCGCGCGTCAGATACATTGAAGCTGACAGATGCGCAGGTTTATGGATTGCAGCAAGTGCGTGATCATTACCGCAATGTCTTTACAAAAGGAGACGGCTGGGGGCTTGAGCCCGGTTTAATTAAAGAAAGCCACATGCCTAAACGCGACAGAGCGTGGGTTGACAGCGAAGACCAAATCACGCAGATCTCCGATTTTATCTTCTGGACGGCATGGCTTTCCAGTACATTAAGGCCTGGCGACGACATTACGTACACGAACAACTGGCCGTATGATGAAGATGCCGGAAACACGATGTCATTTGCCGCCGTTTGGTGGAGCGGCGCAAGCGTCACCATCCTGATTTTATTTGTCGGCATTATTTTATTCGTGTTTTACCGTTACAAGCTTGGAATGAAAGAGGCTTACCAGGAAGGGGCGTTTCCGGTATTTGATCTGGATAAACAGCCGCTTACGGCATCACAGGTTAAAACCGGAAAATATTTCGCCGTTGTGTCGCTGCTGTTTTTTGTTCAGGCTATGTTCGGAGCTTTGCTTGCCCACTATTATATTGAGCCGGACAGCTTTTTTGGGATCGATTGGATCAGGGATATGTTGCCATTCAGCATATCTAAGGGATTTCACCTCCAGCTGGCGATCTTCTGGATTGCGACTTCATGGCTCGGTATGGGCATTTATGCAGCGCCGCTTGTCGGAGGCCGCGAGCCGAAAAGGCAGGGGCTGCTTGTCGATATTCTGTTTTGGGCGCTGATCGTCCTTGTCGGCGGAAGCATGGCCGGCGAATGGCTCGGAGCGAAAGGCCTTTTAGGAAACAACTGGTTCTTATTCGGCCACCAAGGAATGGAATATATTGAACTCGGCCGCTTCTGGCAGGTCATTCTCGCACTCGGCATGCTGATATGGCTGTTTATCGTTTTCAGAGGCATTAAGAGCGGCCTCAAGCGGGAATCTGATAAAGGCGGTTTGATTCATCTGCTGTTTTATTCTTCGATCGCCATTCCGCTGTTTTACGGTGCAGCCTTTTTCTTTAATCCCGGCACAAATATTACAATGTCGGATTTTTGGCGGTGGTGGATTATCCATCTTTGGGTGGAAGGGATTTTTGAAGTCTTTGCTGTCGTGGTCATCGGCTTTTTGCTCGTGCAAATGAACCTGGTTACGAAAAAATCGACCGTCAGAACGCTTTATTTTCAACTGACGATCCTGCTGGGGAGCGGTGTCATCGGGATCGGACATCATTACTATTACAACGGTTCTTCCGAAGTTTGGATCGGCCTCGGTTCCGTCTTCTCATGCCTGGAAGTGATTCCTCTTACCCTGCTTGTATTGGAAGCTTATGAACAATACAAGATGATGAAAGACGGAGGCCATCATTTCCCGTATAAAGCAACGTTCTGGTTCTTGATTTCAACGGCGATCTGGAATCTGGTCGGTGCAGGGGTATTGGGCTTTTTGATCAATCTGCCTGCTGTCAGCTATTTTGAGCACGGCCAGTTCCTGACACCTGCCCACGGGCACGGGGCGATGATGGGCGTGTACGGCATGTTTGCCATTGCTGTCTGGCTGTATACGCTACGCAATATCGCCAAAAAAGAAGCGTGGAATGATAAATGGCTGAAAATAGCCTGCTGGTCGCTGAACATCGGCTTGTTCGGAATGGTGTTTATCAATTTGTTGCCGGTCGGTTTTCTTCAATTGAAAAAAGCGTTTGAAGACGGGTACTGGAGCTCAAGGGCGCCTGAGTTTTTACAGCAGGATACGGTGCAAACGCTGCTGACTTGGAGGGCTGTGCCGGATACGATCTTTTTAGCCGGAATCGTGATTTTGGTCATATTCAGCATCAGAGCATTATTCCATCTCCGCAAACCGACGCATCAGGAAGGAGAAGCGCTTCCAGTTAAAGACATTGCTTCAGATGAATAGATAAACAAAAAGACAGAGGAAGTGAAATCCTCTGTCTTTTTATTTTATTGATTGGCTTCCGCTTCAAGCCGCGGGAACAAAATATTGTTTTCCAGGTGAATGTGCTGAAAAAGATCTGTTTCCAATTCATCAAGCTTTAAGTAAGTCAGTGTATATGTTGTGCATGCCCCTTCAGGAAGGGTATAGTCATTGGTCACTTTTCTCAGTTCCTTCAAGATGCTGCCTGCGGCTTCATGCTCTTGTTCAAGGACGTCGATCGCCTGAACCGCTTCTGCCAGGCTGTCCATTGATCGCGTCTCTTCATAGGCCGTCACTTTCGGGAAAATGAGTTCCTCTTCCTGAAAGAGATGGTGTTCCAGTTCAGTTTTCAGCTGATGGAACAATTGATGGACCTGGGCGAGTTCCGGATGATGGATGCCGTGAACCCGGTAGACTTTTGTGACAAAGCCTGATAGTTCAGGAAGCACCTCATACAGGTAAGCATGGTGCGTATGAATCACATGGTCGATCAGCTGTGAATACGGGGCTTCACTCCAGTTCGTCTCTTTTGCGTTCAATGCCTTTGTCTCTTGATATAATGTATTGATTTTTGCTAAAATTTCTTCTTCATTTAAATCCTGTTCTTTTATCGCTTCACCGATCGGGCGGTTGCCCCCGCAGCAAAAGTCGATGCGATATTCTTTCAGCAACCGGCTGGCTCTTGGAAAACGCGTAACAATATCACCTGTTTTTGTGTTTTGATCAAATACTGCTTCCATTTGTAAAACCTCCTGAAGTGTTTTTTATGCTATGGGTTAAATGTAACGGGTTCACCGATGGAAAATCGTGATCTACATCACATTCGGGAAAAATGACAGAAAAAGCAATAAGTCAGAAGAAATCGGGAAATAGCTATAGATAACTTTTCATGTTGGAGGCCTGCAATGGAGCATTTATCCTGGCTTACATTTACGATGCTGATTCTCGCCAGTTACCGGCTAACTCATTTGATTGTTTTTGACAAGATCACGGAGTTTATCCGGAAACCGTTCATGAAGAAAAAGCAGACGGTTGATGAACAAGGGCATGTAGAAACGAAAAAAGTGCCGAAATCAAACTTCGGCTATTTGCTGAATTGCTATTGGTGCGCAGGGATATGGTGCGCTTTGATCATTGCTGTCGGGTATCTGATTGTCCCAAAAACGATATTCCCGTTAATTTTAATTTTATCGGTCGCAGGTGGACAGGCGATTCTTGAAACGTTTGTCGGTGTCGCAACAAAACTTGTCAGCTTTTTCTCTGATTTAAAGAAATAAACCATTCCAAGCGGATGGTTTTATTTTTTTGACAATAAAGTGACACAAACAGCAGAGAGAACATGTCCGCTTTGTGAACTTTTTACAGCAATTTTTTCCCGGTTGCCGCATTTTAGGCAGAGGGAAGACATTATTTTGAAGAAGAATCAGGTTTTAAAATTTCGAATTGAGAGAAAAAGGAAGCACAAAGTCCCCGGTCATACTTTTTTAGCTTTTCATCATTAGCATTCAGACCTCCCATTTCATACGAAAAGAGGAAATAGATAGATTTTCAAAACGAAAAAAACGTGAAATATGGTTGATAGACAATCAATGAATAGTTTTTTTACAATCAGTAACGTGCTACAAGCCAAGAAAGGGGTGAAAATGTCTGCCAGAAAGTGTTTTTGGAAAATAACATCATTGGAGGAAAAAGAATGTCATACATGAAACGTTCCATTTCTGTCTTCATCGCCTGCTTCATGGTAGCAACACTCGGCATCAGCGGTATCATCGCACCTAAAGCGTCTGCCGCTTCTCAAACACCCGTTGCTGTAAACGGACAGCTCACCTTGAAAGGTACGCAGCTCGTCAATCAAAAAGGAAAAGCGGTTCAGCTGAAAGGAATCAGTTCACACGGGCTGCAGTGGTATGGCGATTATGTCAACAAAGACTCGTTAAAATGGCTGAGAGACGACTGGGGCATCAATGTCTTCCGCGCGGCTATGTATACGGGTGAAGGCGGCTATATTGACAATCCGTCGGTTAAAAACAAAGTGAAGGAAGCCGTCGAAGCGGCAAAAGAACTCGGAATCTATGTGATCATCGACTGGCACATACTGAGCGACGGCAATCCAAACCAAAACAAAGCGAAAGCAAAAGAGTTTTTCAACGAAATGTCAAGGCTTTACGGCAAGACGCCAAACGTCATTTTTGAAATTGCCAACGAGCCGAACGGCGATGTCAACTGGAACCGTGACATTAAACCTTACGCTGAAGACATTTTGTCCGTGATCCGCAAAAATTCTCCGAAAAATATTGTGATCGTTGGGACAGGCACTTGGAGCCAAGATGTCAACGATGCGGCGGACAATCAGCTGAAAGACGGCAATGTTATGTACGCGCTCCATTTTTATGCGGGTACGCACGGTCAGTCTTTGCGGGATAAAGCAGACTATGCACTCAGCAAAGGAGCGCCGATTTTCGTCACAGAATGGGGAACGAGCGATGCTTCCGGAAACGGCGGTGTCTACCTCGACCAATCCAGGGAGTGGCTGAAATATTTAGACAGCAAAAAAATCAGCTGGGTAAACTGGAGCTTGTGCGACAAACAAGAGTCGTCAGCTGCTTTAAACTCCGGCGCCTCTAAAAAGGGAGGATGGTCTCAATCCGACTTATCCTCATCAGGTAAATTCGTCAGGGAAAACATCCGCAGCGGATCAAACGGTTCGTCAGGAGACTCTGGATCGGATTCGAAAGGGTCAGATCAAAAAGACCAGAAAAAGGATCAGGATAAACCAGGTCAAGACAGCGGCGCTGCAGCCAACACGATAGCAGTACAATACAGAGCGGGGGACAACAATGTAAACGGCAACCAAATCCGCCCTCAGCTCAACATTAAAAACAACAGCAAAAAAACCGTGTCTTTAAATCGAATCACTGTCCGCTATTGGTATAAAACGAATCACAAAGGACAAAATTTTGACTGCGACTATGCCCAAATCGGCTGCAGCAAACTCACGCACAAATTCGTCCAATTAAAAAAAGCGGTAAACGGAGCAGACACGTATCTTGAAGTAGGATTTAAAAACGGTACATTAGCGCCGGGTGCAAGTACAGGCGAAATCCAGATCCGTCTTCACAATGACAACTGGAGCAATTATGCCCAAATCGGCGACTATTCATTTTCTTCAGGTTCAAACACATTTAAAAATACGAAAAAAATCACGTTGTATGAGAATGGAAAACTGATTTGGGGCGCTGAACCTAAATAACGGCACTTTAACGGACACCGAATTTGGTGTCCGTTTTCGTATATATTATAATGGAAGGAATGAGGAATATTTTTGTAAACATGAAAGGAGATGGATGTATGAATGAAACATTGCAGCAATACATGATGCTTGTCAAGGAAAACTACGACACGATCAATGGACCTGATTACGCAGGCAAAGAGGAAGACATTGAAAAGCGAAAAAAACAAATCGAGCTTTACGCCAAAACGCTCCAGCAAGGTTTTTCAACAGATGACGACTATGATGAATTCGCAGATGCCGTGATTAAATGCGCATACGGAGATCTGACAATGGAAGAATTAGAAACGGTTTATCGGGAATTAACGTCTTCATAATCAATAAAATAAGGGGGAGAAGAACCATGAAAGATACGATCATGAAGACAGACCGGATGATTTTGCGAAAAATGAGGCGTGATGACGCCGAAAACCTGCTCGAAATCTTTTCTGACCCGACAGCCATGGAATATTATCCATCGACAAAGAATGAAAAACAGACATTGCAATGGATCGACTGGACACTTGAAAACTATGAAAAACACGGAACCGGCCTGTGGGTTGCCGAACATAAACAAACAGGCGAATTTCTAGGTCAATGCGGCATCGTGCCACAGGAAGTCGAAGGATCGGGCGAAATGGAAATCGGCTATTTGTTTAAACGGAGCGTCTGGAAAAACGGCTATGCAACCGAAGCAGCATCAGCATGCAAACAGTATGGATTTGAGGCATTTCACCTGAAAAAAATCGTATCTTTACCTGATGCGAAAAATCTGCCGTCCAGAAAAGTTGCCGAACGAATCGGCATGACTTTAGAAAAAACGATACATAAATGGGGAAAAGAAATTGCCGTATATTCAGTTTATCGATAAAATTTTTTATTCTGTCTCACTAACTTGAGTATACTTTGAGATTGAGACGGAATTTCTTTTCAATCCTTAACTTCCGAGAATATATATTATGTAAACTAGATTAATAAACAATGCTTGAGTAGCGAACCTCTTCACTAACCGGTTGTTCTAATTCCAAGAAAAATTCTACAAAATCTCGTCCAAACTTGAAGATCTCAAAATTTTCTTTTGATTGAAATTTTGGCTCTTTTAATTTTGGCAATGAACGTTTAAACTTCGGATTTGCTAACTTGTCTAAGAAGGAGTATAGTTCTTTAAATGTCTTTGAAATCTCTTTAAGATCGTCCGTTATCTTTAGGTCCGTTCTGGTTGTTAACACTCCAATCCTAAGTAGGTTTCTACGTACAGCTTCATATTGCTCATAGCTTATACCATGTCTGTCCATAATTTCATGGAACGTTTCTTTTGATTCTTGATCAACTGCATATCGAAAAACATACATAAGTCTAAGCACAGAAATATCCACCATTCTAAGTTCTTATAAGACGTCGTAATAGGTTAGGACAAAGTCATTCGACACATGATCATGTTCCGTAATATTTACGAATTCTTTCACCATATATTGGATTTTTTCTTCCTGTTGTTCGTCTATAACGTAATCAAGCACATATTGAAATAACTTATCAATCTGTTCTTTTTGTACAGATGTCTTTAACTCTAGATTTAATCGGATATCCTCTATTTTAGTATGTAGCTCTTCTGTGAATGTTTTGATGTTTCTTTCAAAACGGGCACGTTTATAACTTTGAACTGCGCCTGAAATCCCAGGAACGAGTGAACTTGCTGCATCAACAAGAATGTCTCCTGTCATGCTTGGTATGGACGCCTTTGCAATATCTGCAGCTGTGTCACTACTAACACTTAAAAAAGTATCAAGAGCTAGTTCCTTCCCTGTTTGTTTTATATCTTCCCTTCTGCCTTCACTCAAAATTAATCTCTCCTTTTGACTTAGTAATGTGCTTTTCTCCAGACATCCTATTCTTTTCAGCCTTGATTGAAATTTCAGTCAGACCTCTTTAATTCCTTCTAAAATCAACTAACAAAGTTACATAAGTTTCGAATCAGTTTATTAACACCGTTTACTCACTACAAAAGAGGAAATTAGAGAATGAAGTGCTTCTTAGTATTTAACATACTATCTTAGAAACAGAATTTAAAAGTTGATGAGTTTTTAGAATAATGGAAAAGTTATATTCAAATAAAGATGACCTTACATGAATTTTAAGGAAAAAGGTATCATCGCACATCAGGGTAATACAATTCCGTAACCACATTTTCGCGAAAAAATATCTGTCCCAATTCCTCGAGCCGAACGAATCTAACAGCCGACAGCTGCCTCATCCGTCCGACTATCTGAACGTCGTCCTTGTTTTTTCTTCCTCGGTTCGTTAACAACGAGCCTCTGCACTCTCAAACTGTCAAAGGCAACCTCTGTCCTGCAGCCCTCTGGGGTCACCTTCGATAGTTTGCATGAGAGCGCCTTTCAATGTTAATCGACTTTCGCGGTATATAAACACTCATTTCCTGCCTCTGTTGCAGAAAGGCTGTTTCTCTCGATCTCGCGAATTCAAGCGTTTTTTGCATATATTCTTCTTCTGTGATTTCTCCATGAAACCTTCTTTTCAAAAGCACTTCCTCATCTTCTTTAAGCACTAAGTCTTCAAAGTCAAGGAGTTCTTGTACATATCTCATGGCTTTTTCAAAAATCCTCGGTTATTTTATATTAACTGGAATCACCTTTTGAGCTATTAATCTAGTACCTTCATATACCTTACAAGTCATAGTATGCCTGCCTCTATACAATGTATTTTCTTCCACTGCTCTACCTGTTTTTTTATGATAAGTATCATTAATAGCTTCATCTCCAGTATTATTAACCACCCACTCTATATGGCTATACTTTACCAAAGGACTTGCCGAGAAGAATATTTTACATCCTTTCGGTAACTTCCCTTTATAATCAGAAAGTGGAATTTTTACTTTATTGTTTATCAAAACATCAGCATTCAGGTTTAATAATCTCTCATTTTTAGATTCAAGTGAAAATTCCTGAACAAATGCTGATTTTTGAATATCTTCTCCCCAAAATGAATGCCCAAAAAATTCTTTCCAAGCAGCCATTGCTTTTGCTTCATCACAATCATTTTCAAATAATACATCTAGCTTTTTTAGTCTAATTTCCAATCTAGTATGGAGATTTTTTATTTTCTGATGATCCTTCTTCTTGTATAGTATGGAATGATTACCATTGAGCGTTGGGTTGCAGACTTCTTTATTTGTATCTAAACGCTCCTTAATAGCTTTAACAGTTTCATAGAATGTCTTATCAAACCTATCTTCAACCCTAATTTTCTCTGCTACTAATATTGTTAAAATCAATCCACCAGGCATTAACCACCCTGAATTCTGTTTACAAAATGCCTTTAGAAGCCTGATAACTTTACGTATATTTTTATCTGAGCAATCATTTTCTGTATTAAACCATTTATTTATTGCTCTAGGGTCTCGCTCTCTCCACTCACTGCCACAGTGTTCAAATTCAAATTCACCCAGTTGATTTTCCATTCTTCTGTAAATAGCAAAATCAATATGATATCCCGAGGCATAGTCTAAGCGTACGGCATTTGTTTTTGCTTCAGGAGCAGCTTTAAATTGTGTACACTTTCTTTGGAGTGCATCCTCAATGATTGTCTTTACTTTTTGGGTGCTTTCCGGAATATTATCTTTATCGAATACTATTGCAACATCTATGTCATATTCATTTTCATCTAATTGAATTACAGTTCTCATTGCAACGCTGCCTTGTTCAATATCATCAACCAATTTATAATCAGTTTCATTTTCTTCATTGTATTCTTTAAGTCCGTCTCTTAGCCTATCAAGATTTAATCTCTTCTTCTTCCTAAGTTCAGAAATATCCTCATCGAAAAGGCTCACTTTGTTTTTGTAAAATTCGTTAAACTTTGTTTCTAAATCAAACACAAACTATTCCCCCTTTCTAGTCTCGACATTGTACAAACACGGTTCCTTTGTTGTTGAAAGCTATACCCCATACATAATTAGGATTAGCGTTATTTACAAAATGGTAATTTATTATTTCTTTCATGTAAGTTTCAGTTGTTAATTGTTTTCCTAACTCAAAAACTAAACAACTTTGGCTTGAGATAACTAAGTGAATACGTTTAATACTTGAATGTTGTCCAATTTTCATTATGATATCAAAAATTATTTTGATATATTCATTTAGTTGTTCTAGGTATTCAATCACATTTTGTCTGGGTTCATCCACGGAAAGATGAATAAAAGGTGTTTTAAACTGTTTAACTTGTTCTGCTGTAATAGGCGTGGTCAAACTAACCCCTAAAACAACTTCATCATGCCCTTGTAAATCTAACTCATCTAATGTCTGTATTAATTTCAACGGAGGAAACTTTCTATTTTTCCCATACCATCGTTTTGCTTTTTTCAATTTTTTATATTTCCCTTCAAAACGATTGTATTCATAGAACTCAGTGGTCGGTCCACCCTTATAACAATACCCTGCATAAAGAGTAAGTGGAATTGGTGCTGTTCCGGTATAGCCTTTGACTAAATCTTTATTTTCTGAACGAAAGCATTCAATTTTATACTTCATGAGTTCTGTTACATCATCGAACCTTTCTTGCCTCATTTCCTTTTTGGCAAATAAGCTAAGATCAATTTCATGTTCTTTAAATTCAAATGGATTGAGTCCAATATCGTCTTTGTGTTCCTCAATCCTTCTTTCCTTCACCCCAAGCAAATTCAAAATGCTAATCTTATTCTTTATATACCTTTTCATCCAGAACCCTATTGCAATCAAAATGGCACCAGTGAAGAGTTGCACATAATTATTTGAAAGTTTGCTCTCGGTTATGAACGCAAAGAGCTTATCACTGAATTTCCCAAAGGAATCTACTATTAATGCTAAACCTGTACTTATAAAATTTATTGCAAATCCATTTTCTAACTGTCTATTATTCTTTTTAAATATAAGAATGATAAAACCAAAAGCAGCAATTAATATTGCTACAATGCTAACACATATCAATACATCCCCACCTCTTCTGCAGTTGTCCTCTAATAATCATAATAGTCGGTGATTTCTCCTACAAATGTGCTGTTGGCGGCTATCAATTTTTTATACATGGACGATTTACATGTTCTTCCTGCTCTTATCCGGCGTGCATCGGCCTGATCTTTTTAAAGGTAGTTTTCACACCATTCTTAAGTCGGTGAGCCTCACTGCTTCGGTTGGCTATGAGGAGGGAAAGAACCTTTCCCTTTACCTATCGTATCAATAGCCGGTTTTTCATGTTTACTTTGGAGATAGTCTTCAAATCTTTTTATGGTGAGAAGCCATTGCCTTGGAGTTTTCATAGGCATTGTCAAGGTGATGATCAATAAAGTCCATTTCGATAAAAGGTATTCCCATCAAGTTTGGTATCGGCATCTGCATCTAAA
Source organism: Bacillus sp. J41TS8 (assembly GCF_018333035.1). NCBI lineage: Bacteria > Bacillati > Bacillota > Bacilli > Caryophanales > Bacillaceae > Bacillus > Bacillus sp. J41TS8. The sequence continues at coordinate 79,424 of NZ_BORF01000008.1, read as the reverse complement.
ATTCTATTTAGAAACTGAATATGTCTATCGATGAGATCAAGTCAATCATCAACAATACCGGCTTGATTTCTGTAAAAAGCTTTACTGTTGTCTGCACTTCCCCAATTTTCACTTACGAAATGCTTTTTTAGATTGACAAACTGTTATCTGGTGCTTTGGTATTCTTTTGAACGTTCCTTCATTGCAGCTATTAAGGTTTTTAGACTCAAAGATTTTCATTCATCAACCCCTTCCTGAAGTCTTATTCTGAAAATATTATACCACTTTAACAAAAATCGATTGGTGAATTAAACCTGTTTCCCCAAGAAAATGAATCTAATTTACTAGCTTCAATTTTAAAATACGTTAGAACGAATTCAGAATGGGAAAATTCAGTCTGTTATATTTAAATGTTGTGCATAATCAATCATCTTTTCAAGCTCTTTCTTAACTTTTTATCTGAGACACTGTCACCATGAAGGAGGCGAATTTCAAAAAAAACACTTCCTTACTTTTGGACATTTGAGTATCAGAAAGTTTTCATCCGTTTTGCTCCCAAGCCTCCAAATTCAGTTCATTGTTTATGGCCACGGCGGCCATAGCACCCATCGAGGCGGCGACAACGGCTTGATGCAATTTCGTAGCTGCATCGCCTGCACTATAGATGCCCGGTATATTCGTTTTTCCAAAGTTATCAACGACGACCGTTCCCGATTCTGTGATGTCGCACCCTATGTCTCGCGGTAAATCCGATCCTGTCACAAGTTCCGTTTTAAAAAAGATCCCCTTACATGGAATTGTCATCCCGTCTTCGAGAACGACTTGTTGCACGATCCCGTCGTCTGAGTCGATGCATCGAATCGGCGCTTCGAATACAGGGACGCGATGCCGGCTGAGCTCCTCGCACTGCTCGTCCGTCAGTTGATGGGGGCCGTTCGTGCAGATCGTAAAACGGTTCGTCCATCCGGATATGAGAGAGGCGAAGTGCATGGCCTCGTCCCCCTTGGTAATGATCACTAGAGGCTGATCCCTTAATTCCCAGCCATCACAGTACGGGCAGACGAAGGCGCTCTTCCCATAAACCTCTGCCAGCCCTGGAATATCTAGCGGCTGATCCTTCATTCCGACGGCAAACAGCACCTTCTTGCTTGCAAAAGTGTTTCCTTGCGCAGTTGTCATTTGAAAATGACCGCCGGTTTTTGTAATCGATACAGCTTTATCCGCTATAAAAGACACGGAGGGATATGCACTGATCTGTTCCTTTGCAATTTGCCGAAATTCACTGGGGCTTATTCCGTCGCGGGTAAGAAATCCGTGAGCTTTGCGAGTCACGGCGTTGCGTGGGCAGCCTGCATCGATCACCGCCACATTTTTCCTTGCACGCCCAAGAACAAGGGCGGCATTCAACCCTGCTGGACCTCCGCCAATAATCGCTACATCAAGAAGTTGTTTTTTCATGTATTTAAGAACCTCCATAGATCTTTAATATCTATAATTTCTGTGTCGTCATGAATTCATGTACATGTTCTGATTCTGTAATCGGATCAGAACTTTTCCAAAACGGCCGCCCTGTCGGATTTCCACTTTATCGTTTGGATAAGTCCGTTCCAAATAAGCGGCTGTGATTTTCCGGTTGCGATCGTCCGCAGGCAAACCAAACATTCTCAACCAGTCCATAACCTCATTAAGCGCCGTTTCCCTGGATACCTCCCTCGTTTTCATTTCCCGGGTTACGAGTGATTCATAGGAATAACCTTTTAAAAACAATAAATGGAGCAAATAGGCCATCTCCGAATGTTCATTTTTAAGGGGCTGATCTGAAACCAGCGGCCAAATCTCATTCAGAAGACTGTGCTCCCGAGAGCCGGCTGACAGACTGATATAGCAAAACTGCCGTGCGCAGCTCAGCACCTTCTTTACGCTCTCCCAATCAGCAATAGCCGGGCACATGGAGACAAATACAAAATCAAAAGCATTTCCCCATCCCTTTGCTTGAATATCTATGTCTTCGAAAGGCTCAGCTACAATCTTAACCTTCCCGTTTGTTATTCCTGTTATATTTTCTTTCATCAGCTCGACTAAAGGAAGACTAGGCTCCACGGCGGTAACTTCGGCCCCTCTCTCTGCAAATGGCACTGTAAATCCGCCCGAGGCTGCTCCAATATCTAAAATAGAGGTATCTTTAAATGTCACCCCCTGCCCTTCCAGCCATTTCATAATCCGTTTTGTCCGTTTCCTCCCTTCTTCGTTAAACGCTTGCTCATTGAATGACTTTGCTCTAAGGTCAAAATGGTGTACTTGATCCATTCCGGCTTTTTTCATTTTGTTAACCGCTGTCTGCTGATCTTCCTTCCAAGCTTCTTTCCAAACGGTTTCTTTAAAAAATTCGTTTATCAAGATCCATAACTCCTTTCATTTTTTGCTGTAAAATCAATGATTAAGGCTTAATAGACTTTAAAGATACTTTATATCTTTAATAGTCTTAAAAAAATAACTGCGGTTCACAACTCAACAGTTATTTTTTTGGCAAGGTCAGATATTTTTTGTTGTCTCAAATAATTTTCCATTTCCTCTTCTGCAGATACCATCACCTTCTGAATCATACATTCTGATCCATGGTTCAAGTTGCAATCGAACAAGGAGGCTGTACCTTCAATGGCGTGAATAATATCAAGAAACGAAATGTCTTCCCAATTCCGCTTTAGCCTATATCCGCCATTGGCGCCTGAAGCGGATTCAATCATTCCCGCCTTGGCCAGTTTCGTTAAAATTTTCGATAAATACGTGGGTGATACCTCTTGCCGTTCTGCCAACTGCTGTACACCGACAAATGTATTTGGGGCGCCTGCTGCAAGAAAGAGCATGGTGTGAAGGGCATAGTTCGTCGCTTTCGAATACTTCATAGCGCAGTTTTTCACCTCAATCATAGACTTTACTTATCCATGATAGCTTTTATATTTAGGCAATGTCAAGTTTTTCATACTCTTTTCCACGTTTCTACGGGTATCTTTCTAACATTCATCCATCCGCTCTTTTTGCTGTATTCAGAAGGCAATCCATCGATTAATTTTGCAGTTTGAAAAATCCCCAAAGCTACGCTGTGAAAGCAGCTTTGGGGTACGGGGAATTCTTTTAGCATGTTCGGTGTTTCGCACTTTACTCAATCACAGACCAAGCCGGTGAAGCTGGCTCTAATGTAAAGTCATAAGACGTCTCGTCGCGATACATCGGATCGGCATAAATCGAGTCTTGATCTTGATTTGTTGCATTTTGATACGACGAAAACGAGTCGTATTCATTCTGTTTCCAAATCCACATACTGTCTTTGCCGGCTTCCTTGTGGTACACGTTATGATTTACTTTATTTCCTTCATTTTTCGTAAAATCGTTTGCGATAAATATTCGCGAATCGCTTGCTGTGATGATGTTCTTTTCAATTTTATTGGTTTTTGTGTCATACTGGAGCAAAAGCTGTCCGCCGTCCAGCCCCTTTGTATCATTGCGGTAAACAATATTGTGCGCAATAACAGAATGGCTGGTGCCTCCCCGCTTTTGGTCGTATCCGCCGATAGAAATGCCCGTGTACGCATTCTCATACACTTTGTTGTCGGTTATTTGAATATCATCAGCATATTTCCCTTTGTGTTCAGACGTTGCTTCTATCCCGATATCGTTGCCGTAGACCGTGTTTTTCTTAATGTCAATGCTTTGTCCTCCGTCAACATAAATTCCGCCCGCAGAGTAATCATCCCCATAGGCGGGATTTCCGTAAGTGGAGTTATTGTAAACCGTGTTGTTTTCTACGATACCGTTGCGCACAAAATCGTTTTGAGCGGCCGTTCCTTCATAACCGATCAGATCAATTCCAATGTTGTTATTGTCGCGAACCACATTGCCTCTCACCGTGAAACCGTCAATGTTTCCGTTCAGCACAACCGCTTCACTCGCTCCGAGTGTCAGCTTTTCAACCGTATTGTCCTCGATCTTAATGTCTTTCATGCTGCCGGAGCCATAGACGGCAATCCCGTGGGCATTGCCGTCATCCGCTGTTGTTTTTATATCCCGGACGTGATTGTTTTTAATGGTAATATGACTGCTGGAGCCTGAAACATAAATTCCCATGGCGGTTGCTTCTTCCGATGAAACGGAAAGGTCTTGAATCGTAAGGCCGCTGATTGTGATGTACTGTTGATTGTGAATCTGAATGAGCGGTGTTTCATATTCAGCGTCCTGAATAGATTCTCCGCTGATGACGACTTTTTCATTCTCATAGTTTTGAAATGTGATAGGCTTTTCAGCCGACCCGCTCTCCTTCACATCAAGCGTTTCATGATACGTGCCTTCCCGAATCATAACAGTTGTGCCAGGGACAGCTTTTTTTGCTGCATGTCCCAGAGTTCGAAACGGCTTTTCTTTCGTTCCTTCATTTTGATCATTTCCATCGGGGGAAACATACAAGCTGTTAGCCGGTTCTGCTTCTTTTGCTCCGGTCTTATCGTAAGCAAAAGCGATGATAACAGAAACTAAAATACATGCTGATAAAATAAAATACCATTTTCTCATACTCAGCTCTCTTTTCTTTTCAAAATGGATAAACTAACACCATTATAGAATATCCATTTATGGAAAACCATCGCAAACATTTGAAAGAAAAAGGCAACCCTGTGATCAAAGGGTTGCCTCCATGTTTATGAGTTTATTCAGCACTTCCGCAGTCTATGAATAATATAGCCGCCTATTCCTCCTAGAATCGCCGGAAGCACCCATCCTAATCCGATGTCATACATCGGGAGAAACTGATTGAAAAATTGATTCATAGCTGCAATTTTGAGTCCGGCAGCATTCAGGCCGTCAAACAAGCTGATGATAAAGGTCATTATCAGACTGCCTTGATACACTTCCCTCTTCCCTTTAAATAAGGGATGTAAAAATGTTAAGAATATTAAAGAAATCGCAATGGGATACAAAGTTGTTAAAACCGGCATTGAAACGTTAATCAGCTGTGTTAATCCTATATTTGCTACAAGGGTGCTGAACATTGATAGAATGACAGCAATTTTTTTGTAGGAGATGTTTGGAAACAAGCCGTGGAAAAACGAAGAGCATGCTGTGATGAGTCCCACACTTGTTGTCAGACATGCCACCGTGATCATTAAGCCCAAAAAAACGGAACCATATGGTCCGAAATAATAGGATGAAACCTTCGCTAAAACCTCGGCTCCATTTTCTAATAGACCCAGTTTTTCAACGCTGGAAGCCCCCATGTATGAAAGCGCTGAATAGATCAGAGCCAGGAGCGCTGCTGCAATCGCCGTCGATTTTGCACAAACGATCATGAGCTGTTTTTTGGAGACCGCTCCCTTCTCTTTCATGGCGTTCACAATGATGATTCCAAATACAAAAGCGACAAGGGCATCAAGTGTAAAGTAACCTTCTTTGAACCCTTTAAAAAACACGTGTGATGCATATCCTGCAGACGGAGCTTGAAAGCTTCCGATTGGATGAATAATTGCCGTAACGACGAGTAATCCGATAAATGTTAATTTAATAGGAGTTAAAAATTTTCCGATAACATCAATAATTTTAGTTGGATTCAGAGACAGCAAGCAGGCCACCGTGAAAAATAATACGGTAAATATGATTAAGGCAACAGGGCTTGCATCATGAGATAAAAAAGGTTTAACCCCTATTTCAAACGATACATTACCGGATCTGGGAATCGCGAAAAAAGGGCCGATTGCTAAATAGAGAACCGTCGTAAATACAATGCCGAACAATGGATGCACACGACTGGCCAGAGACTGCAAATCATTTTTTCCTGAAAAAACGAATGCGGTAATGGCGAGTAATGGCAATCCGACTCCGGTCACTAAGAATCCTGCATTGGCTGTCCATACATTCTCTCCGGCCATCTGACCAAGCATAGGCGGGAAAATGAGATTTCCTGCACCGAAAAATAATGCAAACAGCATTAGTCCTATGATTAGGATAAATGAAAAAGGAATTTTTTTTGCCATCATGAGTCCTCCGATTCGGGTTAAGCTATTAGTGCGTTTTAGTAGTCAGCAGTGTAGCACGATAAAAATTTCATAAATGAATGTCCTGAATTATCAGTAAATATTAAATAAAAGTACTATCCTACTATAGTAGCTGTTGCTTGTATTGTCAAAGGTTTCGTCTGTATATGCTTTTACTTTGAAATGGATTTACAAGTTTGTTACAACATGTAAAAATAATAACGGAAAGGAAATTCACATGTGGGAGGTTGTGAAATGCCATTAGGGCCTGCAATCATTTCAGTATTAATAGTATTCGGCATCGTATATGTCATCATGAGAGCTGTGAGAAAATCTAATTGATGGCAGAACGTCTCAGCTCTAACTCCCTTGTCGCAAACTGCTCTTTTTCAGAGACCCAAGCCCGCCAATTTCCAAGCGAGACATATAGAATGAAGCTGTATGTCCATCCAATCTGCTGAAATTGCCGGATCATGCCAAAAAAGGCCAGTCAAATAAAATGACTGGCCTCTCTGTATTACATATGATTTACAAAGTGGAGATATCAATCACGAATCGATAACGCACATCGCTGCGAAGTACGCGCTCATACGCTTCATCTACTTGGTCCGCTCCGATGACTTCAATTTGCGGAGCGATGCCGTGTTCAGCAGCGAAATCAAGCATCTCTTGTGTCTCGCGAATGCCGCCGACTAGCGAACCTGCAATGCTGCGGCGGCCCATAATTAAGGAAAACACACTGTACTGATCCGGTTCTGCCGGCGCACCGACGTTAACAAGTGTTCCATCTACACGAAGAAGCGATAAATAGGCATCAACGTCGAGATTGGCTGACACCGTGTTTAAAATGAGGTCAAAACGGCCGGCCAGTTCAATAAATACAGCAGGATCACTAGTTGCAACATAATGGTCTGCGCCAAAACGCAAGGCTTCTTCTTGTTTATTCAAAGAGCGGCTCAGGACCGTTACTTCTGCCCCCATGGCATGCGCGAATTGGATGGCGACATGGCCGAGTCCCCCCATTCCAACAACGGCAATTTTCTTGCCGGGACCTGCGTTCCAATGCTTCAAAGGAGAGTACGTGGTAATGCCCGCGCATAAGAGCGGGCTGGCAGCATCCAAGTTCAGACTGTCCGGAATGCGGACAACGAAATCTTCTTTGACCACGATGTACTGGCTGTAACCGCCGTATGTCGGATGACCATCGTAGTCTAAACAGTTATACGTTTGGATCACGCCTTTCGTACAAAATTGCTCCTCTCCGCTCCGACAGTACTCACATTCGCCGCAGGAGTCGACGAAGCAGCCGACCCCGACGCGGTCGCCGACAGCAAATTTTTTAACGTCTGGTCCTACTGCTTTGACAACGCCGGCGATTTCATGTCCCGGAACCATTGGAAAGATTCCGCCTCCCCATTCATCATAACTCTCCTTGCTTTTTTCGATTAAGGCTGCGAATAAGCTGCATCTACAGAATAATCGTTAAAGTCCACTTTAACGCAAGGGTTTTTGTAAAATTTCTCCTGATAAAAGCCGTCTCCAGCCTGCGCTGGAAACGGCTTTTTTTAGAGTTGCAAAGGGTGTGACTTGTATACGGATAAACGGCCTGTTTACATATCCCACCAAAAGGACTCGGGAAGCGAGTATTGGCCGTTTAACAGGATTGTTTCACCAATCGCGGGAGCAACCATGTTGGCGCCTTTTTTCTCAGCTTCTTTCAAAGCACGTTCAATCGGCTCTTTCCAGCCATGATAGGCGAGGGTGAACGCGCCCCAGTGAATCAACATCATGTTCTTTCCTTTTACATCTTTGTGGGCCTGTACAGATTGTTCAGGTGTCATATGAATTCCGGACCAGCGTCTGTCATATTGACCGCCCTCCATTAAGGTGATATCAAAAGGGCCGTATTTTTTGCCGATTTCCTTAAAATGTTCATCATATCCCCCGTCACCGCTCGTATAAAAACGCGTATGCTTTCCGAGGATAAACCAGCCGCCCCACAGGGTCGTGTTTCGATTCAACAATCCTCTACCCGAAAAGTGTTTGGACGGTGTCAAGGATATCGTCAAACCTTGAAACTCCGTTTCATCCCACCAATTGAGCTCTGTGATTTTTTCTTTCTCAACTCCCCACCGTATCAAGTGTGCGCTGACTCCGTGGGGAACGAAGAAATGACCGGCCTTTTCCTTCAGCTTTAAGATGGATGGATAATCTAAGTGATCATAATGATCATGTGTGATCAAGACGGCGTCAATCGGCGGCATATCATCGACCATATGCAGGATGTCTTCGCTGTAGCGTCTGCTTCCGATAAATGATACGGGTGAAGCGATTGAACCCAGCATAGGATCTACGAGTATTTTTTTGCGGTCGATGCTCAGTAAAAAAGCGGAATGTCCAAACCATGTTAAGCTGTCTTCGTTATCTTTAACTGTGCTCCAATCGATCTTAGAAACAGGGATTTGACCGGAAGGGTTGCGTTCCTTGCCGCCGGAAACAGCGTCTCTCATCATCGAGAAAACGCCGGAGATTCCGCCCATATCCATCTTTTCCGGAGTCTGATTGACAAATTTGCCATCTGCATAATTGTCAAAGTTTTGATACAGCTTTTTTTGTTCTGTGCTTGGATTTCCCCCAAACACAGGGTGTAACTTGATGAATAACAAAACAGCCGCGCAAAATACGATGATAAAAATGAATAAAAACATCATGATTTTTTTCATTGTTCCTTCCTTTTTAGGATGATCTCTTGCTGCTTCTTATTCTACCGATTATACTTGCATCATCGCCAGTGTAACGCTGTACTGTTTGAGATAATACCATCGTAGCTGAATACCGTGCATAACCAAACAGCGAATAAAAATTTAAAGAACCCTTCGAATTTGAAGAGTTCTTTTTTGAGGCACCTTGACATAGACAAGTCATGTGCCACATTTCTTTTTAAATGAAGGTTTCCATTCTGACAAGTCCTGATAAACAAATGTTATATTGTCACATATTTCATAAGCAACTTCATACATATGTTCTATATCCTTAGCTGTAAATAATATACTTCCTTTGCGCCCTGTACTGTCAACAATAGGTGATATGGTGTCACCCTCTTTTACAAATAGATCAATTAATACGACCTCGGAAATGTTAGCTAGCTCATTGTATTTGATTTCTTTTATGCAACCTGGTTTTGGAATCAAGCTTAAAGACATAGCTTGACATTTTGAAGGTACACATCTAAATTCATCTATAGTCTTGGTAGCTAACGCATCATAATAGTATCCAAATTGAGATATGCCGGTTGTTAGTTCCACCATTTTCCATATGTTTCCGCCACCTATCCTAACTTGAGACTCTATGATTATTGGCTTTTTTTGTTTGTCTAACTTTACCTCTGTATGAGTAATGCCGTCTTCCAGTTGCATGTCCTCCAAAAATAGCATTACTTTCTCCATAATTAATTTTTTTTGGGATTCATCTATAGGTGCCGGCATAATAGTATAGTTTATTATAAACGTATCTTCTTTAAATATTTCAGCTGATATAGCTAGTATAGAGTGTTTTTTGTTATAAGAAACGGTTTCGACCGTATAAACTACGTCACCTTCAACGTACTCTTCCACTAAAACAGGTAGTTGAATACCATTATCTTTAATAAATACCTCTACGTTATCTCCCGTGTCTAGCTTAGACACTCCTATACCACCTGCACCAATCGGAGGCTTTATTATAATGCTGCCTTTTTTGTTCAAAAATTCATCAATGTCTTTTATGTTATTGCAAACTGTCGAATCTATCGAAAAGTCTTTGCCTGCTAGAATTTCACGCATCATGTCCTTATTGCGGGTTATCATATTAGCATTGTAAGAAGGTCCTTTAACATTAAAAATCTTTGCAATTATGCAAGCCGTATCTAAGGCTGCTTCGTTGAAAGATACTACCACCTCAAATGGTTTCTCTTTGTACAATTCTTCAGCATAGTATACAGACAAGGGTATATTTGTTGTGTCTATTTCTTTTTTATAGAAACACTTTTCTAAAATAGTTCCATCAAAGTATATGTGTTTAGTGTAAGACCCTATATACGAAACAGTATACCCCCTATCTAAAGCATCTTGTATAGGTTTTGTCCATCCCCCTATAAATAAAATGTGTGGTGTATTTTCTATGTCGATTCCTTTTGATATCTTATACATCATAATCATCTCCTCTATAATGAACTCGTATATTCAATTTCGGTTCCTTTTGATACGCCTCGCCTTAACAACATCATTAAACACAATGTTGTTCCGAAGCCCCCTATAAATAACGTAGTTTGAAGCCCGAATATAGAAACTAAAAATGCACTAGCAAAACTTCCTAATGCCCAAGCTCCCCAATTAAGCGTACGCTGTACAGCATTTACTCTGCCTAGCATGTGACTTGGTGAAGCAAGTTGTCGTATGGTTGCAGAGTAAGGGCCAAATACACCTTCTCCCATGCCATGTATGATACTTGCAGCTACTATACCGTAAACGGTTCCCAAATATCCCATTATCGGTATAAAGGCCAGACCGATAACTGATACAGTAGCGCTATAAATAAGCATTTTTGTATTATTAATTTGTTGACTTTTTTTCATGAGTAATGTATTGCCTATTAAAAATCCCACCGCTGCTGAACCTACAACAAAGCCTATTTCAAGTTCAGATAGACCCATTACCTTATAAAGGAATATTACTAAAATACTATTTAGTATGTATTTAAAAAAACCGTAAACAGCGCCACAGCTTACAATTGGTTCTAATACAGGGTGTTTTTTAAAATATATCAAACCTTCATATATGTCTTTGTATACGGATTTTATATTTGCGTTTTTTAAAGAGCCCTCTGTATGCGGTTTAAACTTTGAAATAAATAATACAAACACAAAACAAACAAAATACGTTACTGCGTCAACAGTGAAAGAGCCTGTTAATCCAACTGAGTAATAACGATTCCTGCTAGCATAGGACCAATTACTATAGAGAGAGACTCTGAAAGAGCTAGTAGTGCATTTCCTTTTTTTAAGTTGTCTTTATCTGTTAATATTTCAGGCAAGAAAGAGGGAATTGCAATGTTGTAAAACGTAGTAAATACTCCATTCAAAAACATGAGAAACACCAATAAAGGGAACGTTATTATATTTGTTACAGTCAGTATGAATACTGCTAAAAATAAAACGCCTTGACATATACTACAAATTAGCAAAATATTTTTTCTGTGAAGGATGTCTATCAAAGCACCAGCTACTAATCCGAAAATTAGGTAGGGTATGAATATAATCCCACGAAGCATGGCAGCATTTGCCTCACTTGTTTGTAGCACCTCTAATGCAAAAAGAGGCAAAGCTACTATTGTAAACTGGGTACCTAACAAACTTACAGACTGTCCTAGCCAAAGCTTGTAAAAATTAAAATGTATTTTATTTTTCATAATAACCCCCTATTAATTCATATTATTCGAAACCTTGTTATACGCCAGTTCCCTTATTCAGCATTGTTTTGGGCGTAACCTCCATCCATAGTATATCTCCTATGATGACCCTCGTACGCGTTTGCGAATGTAAAAGCAAGATATCAAAATTGTAGTTTTTGTTTTGATGTTCAACTACAGGTGTAATTATATTGAAACAAATGACCTCAGTTTTTTAAAAAGCTGAGGTACTCTCCAATGATCCTAATGAATGTACAGCATCAATAATCAACGAATTTATAAAACCATATCATTGAACAGGAAACATTTATCGTTGAGATTAGTGTGGATTATGAGAATCACGTGGAGGAATTGAAAAATACAATTCTAATTTTGGATTACATATCAAATGAATCCTTACGTCGTCGTATCAGTGAAAAAAGGTGAGACCATGAATGGCCTTGCGAGCGCCTTATTTTTGGGAAACGAGGGGAATTGGGATGGGAACATATTAATTTTCTTGGAGTATACACCTTTGATATGAAGAATATAGCAAGCTTAGGTTCACTCAGCCCTCTTAATCAATGAATTAAAGCCGATGGTACCTTAGCATATTGTTGGTGGCCCCCAGATAGAAACCGTGGGAGGTTTACAAAAAAAGAGCTGACGTTAATCGTCAGCTCCAGCTTTTAAAATCGGACAGATTCAGAAGGTTGGAAAAACCGGTCCACCGCTTCATAGGTTACATCTGAAACGTGCCGGTACTTGTAGTTCGGCGATTGATCACGGTCGATCAGGACGGACCGGACGCCTTCGAAGAAATCGTCGTGCTTCAAAAAGTTCTTCGCCAGCACAAGATCCGTGGCAAAGCATTCTTCCAATGTTTTTTGACGTCCGTCCGCCAGCTGTTTCAATGTGATTTTCAATGAAAATGGCGCTTTTGAAAGCATCGTTTTTTTCACATTCGAGCTAAAAGTGCTTCCTTCGCTTTCGAGCGATTGAAGGATCTCTTCGAGCTTATCATACTTAAAATGCCGGTCAATCGCTTGCTGATCACGGGCGAGCGTGCTTTCTTGGGAGGGCTTCGTTTTCGATTCGCCGATCAGCTGATTGAGCTTTTCTTCAACGTTTACAAGGCGCCAATCTGTTTGTTCCACTGTTTGGATCAATCGTTCTAAAGCGCCGCTCTCCATGTAGGCGTCTGCCCCATTGATATACAGCACGTCTGCCGCATGGATGACAGATGCCGTTAATCCAAGATATCTTCCTATGTGTCCCGGAGCTCTGTTTAAAAAATAGGCTGCCCCGACATCCGGAAAGAAACCGATATTCATTTCAGGCATCGCCCATTTTGTCCTCTCCGTGACAATCCGGTGGCTGGCCCCGTATGTCAGGCCGACGCCTCCCCCCATGACGATCCCATCCAAGCAGGCGATGATCGGTTTCGGAAATCGATGGACTGCCATATCGACTTCGTACTCTGTTTCAAAAAAGCGCTCGGCTTCTTGCAGGGCCTGTTTTGACGAACGTGCTTCATAGAGTGCCTTAATATCCCCTCCGGCACACAGTCCTTTTGGTCCTGCACCTTTGATGAATACAACAGAAACGTTTTGATCTGTCTCCCACTCGTTTAATTTTTCACCAATCAGACGGACCATGTCGTATGTGAGGGAGTTGAGCGCTTTCGGGCGATTCAAAACAATCGCTGCGGCGCCGTTTTGATTAAGGGAAAACAGCACATCATCGGACATCTGGATCCACTCCTTTTATGAATGATGAAAGTTTGGTTTGCGCTTTTCGACAAATGCGTGAATTCCTTCTTTGGCATCTGAAGTGACAAACAGCTCGGCGAATCTGTTTCGCTCTCTCTCCAGTGCCTGTTCCATGCTTTCAGAGGCGCCCTGTACGACACATTCGACGGCGCGTCTCACGCTGGTCATGCTTTTTCCTTCGATAAAAGACGACGCGACCCCTTCTGCCGTCTTCATCAGTTCCTCCCCCTTTACCGCCATCTGCGCAATTTTCAGCTCTACCGCTTCTTGAGCTGAAAGCGTTCGGCCCGTCAGGATGAGATCGAGTGCTGTCGCTGTATCCGTTATATTGCGAAGCCGCTGTGTACCTCCAAATGCGGGAATCAAGCCGAGCTTTAATTCGGGAAGGCCGAGTGTTGCATCGTCTGATACGATTCTGAAGTGGCAGCTCATTGCGAGTTCCAGGCCTCCGCCAAGAGCCGGTCCGTTTATCGCCGCAATGACGGGCTTATTGGAAGCTTCGATTTCATCACAGAGCGCCTGGCCCCCTTGTGCGAGTGCCAGCCCTTGTTTTTGGTCCCCGAGTTTTGAAACGAATTCTTTTATATCCGCTCCCGCCACAAAAAATCGTCCTTCTCCTGTGACGATGATCGCTTTTGTCTCCTCGTCGCGGGCCAATTCCCGAAAAAGAGAGCGCAATTCGGCGATACAGGAAGAAGAGAGTGTATTTGCCGGCGGATTGTTCAACGTGACGGTCGTGATGCTATGTTCGGTTTTAAGTGTGGCATATTTCAAGTTCAATATGGATCCCTCCCTGTTGAAATAGAAAAGGCCCCTCTGAAAAAATCTGTTGCGCATGAGAGGGAGCCTTATGTTAAGAATTAGAACCAGCGTTCGGTGACGACCTTTTTGCGCGTGTAAAACTGGACGCCATCTTTTCCGTTTGTCCCAAGGTCTCCATAGAAAGAGGCCTTGTTCCCTGCGAAGGAGAAGAATGCCATCGGAGCTGGTACGTTGACATTGACGCCGATCATTCCGGCATCGATTTTGTCGCGGAACTGCTGGGCGCTTTTCCCGCTCGACGTGTAAATGACAGCGCCGTTGGCAAACTTGGATTGATTGGCGAGCTCGATCCCCTCATCAAGGTCTTGTACGCGGACGACGCTCAAGACCGGCGCAAAGATTTCGTCCTGCCAGATTTTCATCTCCGGTGTTACATGATCGAAAATCGTGGCTCCCACAAAATATCCTTCCTGAACATCCGGATTGCGTCCGTCCACGGCGAGTGCGGCTCCCTCTTTTATACCGCTGTCGATATAGTCAAGAACGCGTTCTTTATGAACTTCGCGGATCAGCGGGCCGACAAAGTGATCCTCTGATCTGCCATCCCCTGTCTTCAGCTTCCGTGTTTCAGACACGAGCATTTCCATGAAGTCATCGGCGATGTCATCAACGACCGCCGCGACGGAGCAGGCCATACAGCGTTCTCCGCTGCTTCCGAATGCCGCCCCGATGATGCCTTGAACCGATTTTTCAAGATGACAATCCGGCATCACAATCGCATGGTTTTTAGCGCCGGCCAGCGCCTGAACGCGCTTCCCGTTGGCTGTGCCCGTTTGATACACATATTTTGCGACCGGTTCTGAACCGACGAAGGAGACGGCTTTAATATCATCGTTCTCCAATATTCCGTTTACAACATCCTTTCCTCCATGAACGAGGTTCAGCACACCTTTCGGAAACCCTGCTTCATAAAACAGCTCGACAAGCTTTCCGGCAAGAATAGGAGTGCGTTCCGAAGGTTTCAGGACGAACGTGTTTCCGCAAGCAATGGCGAGCGGAAACATCCACAGAGGAACCATCATTGGAAAGTTAAACGGCGTAATACCGGCGACGACCCCCAAAGGATAGCGCCAAATCGATCCGTCGATGCCCCCTGCTATCGCGGGCAGGGATTCTCCCATCATTAAAGTAGGTGTGGCTGTTGCAAGCTCAACAACTTCGATTCCGCGCTGCACTTCGCCTCGGGCGTCTTTTAACGTTTTGCCGTTTTCCGTCGTAATGATGTCTGCCAATTGTTCTTTTTGCTCTTGAAGAAGCTGCAAATATTTATATAAAAGTCTCGCCCGATTGGGGACAGGCACAAGTGACCAGGTCTGATAAGCGTGTTTGGCAGCCTGCACGGCATGATCTACATCCGCTCTCACAGATAGGGGCGCATAAGCGATGACGTTTCCGTTTGCAGGATTGACGACTTCTTCAGCTTCCGTACCTGAGGAATTCACCCACTCCCCGTCGATATGGTTCATAATTTTCTTGGCATTCGTTGTGATCATGTACTTTCTCACCTCTCCTTACCGATAAGTTGTCTTCTGTTCGCTTATTTTTTTGTATAAAACAGACATATCTTTGTCGCCATATCCGTTCTGATCGGCTTCTTCATAGATGCCGAAGAGAATCTTGCTTACCGGCAGTTCAACCTCATTTTTCTCAGCCAAATCCAGTGCAAAGCCAAGGTCTTTCAGCAGCAGCTTCAAAGAAAAGCCAGGTTCATAGTTTTCATTCGCTATGAAACTTTTATAGTTGCGCTCATAGATTCGGCTCTGCCCATAGCTGACGTTCAGCATCTCAAACAATTTTTCGAGATCGAGATTGCTGTTTTTGGCAAGATGCAAGGCTTCACTGACGCCGGCTGTATAAAAACCGATTAAGAGGTTGTTGATCAGCTTCGTATTCGTTCCGCTGTCGATGTTTTCGTTCACATGAAAAATATTCTCGCCCAATACGTTGAAAATAGGCAATGCTTTATCAAAAACAGACTTCGGCCCCCCGACCATAAAGGTAAGCGTCCGGTTGACCGCTCCGATTACACCGCCGCTGACCGGCGCCGCAAGAAAATCAATTCCTTTGCTTTTCGCTTCCTCTGCAATCCGGATATTCAGTTCAGGAGCGACCGTGCTTGTATCAATCAGAAGGACGCCTGGTTCAGCCAGGTGTACGAGCCCCTTTTTCCCCAGAAAAACCTCCTCTGCAGCTTTTGATGAAGGAAGGCTTGTCAGGATGGCGTCACACTCTTTTACCATCTTTTCAACTGAAATCCCGATCGTTCCCCCTGCATGATGCAAGGCCAATTCAGCTTCTTTGTTAAGGTCCGTTCCATATACCGCAAAGTTCTCCTGAAGCAAATTTTTCGACATGGGCAGACCCATGTTGCCCAAACCGATAAACCCGATTTTTTTCAAACGGTTTCCCTCCGATCACACCGTATATTTTTCATGAGCGGCTATTTTCTCTGCGATTTCGCGTTTTTGAGCAAACAGATTGCTGAAAAGGGGCAAAGTAAGGCTGTGAACCTCTTCCAATTCGAGCTTTCTTTCAGCTTCATCAGATTCTATGCCTGATAAGGCGGTTACCGCCATCTCTTCGATTTTGCGGAAGCCTTCTTCACAAATAACGTTCGTCATCATTTCTTTCAACCGTGCTTTTTCGCTTCCGTATCTTTTGGTTGCCTTTTCGGTCCGGAGGGCGGTGGATTCCATCACATAGAGTTCTTTTTGCATGTCGGCGAGAATCCGCGCGTATTCCTGCTCCTTTTGAATGTTCACGCGGGAGCGTTTAAGCGCTTTTAATGTTTTGCCGAAAAGCCTGTTGGACAGCTGAATAAACCGCCGGTTTCGGTTTTCCCCGCTGCTTAATTGAGCTTCCGGCTCTGAGATGCCGTTTTGCTTCACTTCTTTCATCATCAGTTTGGCGATCGTCAAACGGTTAATCTCGTTTGTCCCTTCGAAAATCCGGCTGATCCTCGCGTCCCGGTACAAACGTTCGACTTCGTACTCCTGCATGTATCCGTAGCCGCCATGAATCTGTACCGCCTCGTCTGCATTTCGGTCGAGTATTTCGGAGCAGTGAACTTTATTGATCGCGCATTCGGATGCATAGTTTGTGAGTTTTCTCAGTCTGTCGTCTAATGGCTCAGCCGAATTTAAAACATGGTCCAGGCAGTCTGCCGTTCTGTAAGCAGCGCTTTCGGCGCCGAAAATCGAAATTGCCATGTCGGCAATCTTTTCTTGAATCATTGAAAAACCGATGATCGGCTTGTTAAATTGTTTGCGCTGTTTGGCGTAGCTAACGGCAAGGTTCAATGCTTGCTTTGCCATTCCAATGTTCGAAAACGCGAGCTTTAAGCGGGCCATGTTTAAAATGTTCAAAGCGACGTGATGACCTTTCCCGACATGACCCAAAACATTATCGTTTGGCACCTCGACTTCTTCGAGGATTAAGGTTGCCGTCGAAGACCCTTTGATTCCCATCTTCTTCTCTTCAGGTCCGATGGAAACGCCTTTAAACGAACGTTCGACGATAAATGCTGTCATGCCTTCCGCCGTTTTTGCAAAGACAACATATACATCAGCTACTTGCGCGTTCGTAATCCACTGTTTTTCCCCGTTTAAAACCCAGGCTGTTCCTTCCCCATTCAAGACGGCCGTCGTTTTTGCGTTTAAAGCATCTGAGCCTGCGCCCGGCTCTGTCAGAGCATATGCTCCGATCCATTCGCCCGATGCCAGTTTCGGAAGGTATTTTCGTTTTTGTTCTTCTGTTCCATAATAAATATACGGCAATGTCCCGACGCCCGCATGAATATTAAAGGAGACGCTGAACGATCCGCCGGCTCCCATTTTCTCTGCTACTAACCCGGAAAGCTTCTTGCTGAGTGAAAGGCCGCCGTATTCCTCAGGAACTTCGATACTGAGCAATCCGAGCTCTCCCGCTTTTTGAAACAATTTTTTCACGCTTTCGTGATCCTGCTGATCGATCGATTCAAGAAGGGGCATGACTTCATTTTTGACAAATGATTCTGTCGTTTTTGAAATCAGTTGATCTTCCTCTGTGAAATCTTCCGGCGTAAATCCTTCAGCAGCCGATTCGTGTTGAGAAATCAAGGGTTCATTCCATCGAATTTTTGCTTTCCCCATTGCTTTCCTCCTCGCTTCCGCTAAAAAGAGTGATAAACTGAGATAAAAAGACGATGAATCCGCTTACATTTTACTTGATACGAATCATCGTCTCCTTTTCTCATCCAGATAAGGACCAACCAATTATGAAGGGCACGGTTGTTTCGGTCATTTAGCAGGCTTTTCTTCTGCCTGTCGCCGGAACACAGCCCCGCTTTTTTGTTTCATGAAGCAGCTGTTCCGCGAAAAGCTCCGGGCAATGCAGCTGATGTGTAAGTTATGAAGCTTTTAATATCAGCTTATCAAATAATTGGAAGATTTCCAAATGTTTTTTTGGTTTACTCTATTTTACTTGTGAAAGCTTGGGAATATGCATTTTCCGCGTTTTGGCAAGCCGGCATTCTTTTTTTGAAAAAATAAAACAGACCATCGTTTTGATGGTCTGTTTAGAAAGTGTACCGTTGATGGCTTATTCATTTGACAGGCTTGAGACGATACATTCTGCACGGCCGGCGATTGTAAATTCTCCAAAGCCCGCAGGCAGCAGCATGTGATCTCCTTTTTTAAAAGAAAAGTCGTTGCCGCAAGACGCGTTGATTTGACCTTCCCCTTCTATGACGCTGACAAGAAGAAACGGTTTATCCTGTTTGAAACAGGCTGATCCTTTTACATCCCATTTTGCTACTGAGAAATAAGGACACTCAATCAGTGCGGCAGTCTTGACATCACCCGATGTTTCATATTGAACGTCTTCGCGGCCAGGCGAAGACGGGACGTCGATCACTTCTATGCTTTTTTGCAAATGGAGCTCGCGCAGGTTTCCTTCAGCATCTTTTCTGTCATAATCATATAGTCTGTAGGTTGTGTCTGAATTCTGCTGCGTCTCCAAAATCAAAATGCCTTTTCCGATCGCATGGACGGTTCCGCTCGGCACATAGAAGAAATCTCCCGGCTTCACTTTGACGCGGCGCAAAAGTTCGTTCCATTTCCCGTGTTCGATCATTGAGACCAGTTCTTCCCGCGTTTTGGCATGGTGGCCGTAAATGATCTCCGCATCTTCTTTGCAATCAATGATATACCAGCATTCCGTTTTTCCAAGCTCCCCGTTTTCGTGCAGTTTTGCATATTCATCGTTTGGATGCACTTGTACGGATAGGTCTTGGTCGGCGTCCAAAATTTTTGTCAGAAGAGGAAAGCGGTCTCCCTTTATATGTCCGAATAAATGGCGGTGTTCATTCCATAATTCGCTGAGTGTGAGCCCCTTATACATGCCGTTTTTCACGACGCTTTGCCCATTTTGATGGGCGGCGAAAGCCCAGCACTCCCCCGTTTGTTCGGATGGAATCTCGTAGCCGAAAGAGGCTAAAGCCGTGCCGCCCCATATTCTTTCTTTAAAAACAGGCTCGAAAAATAATGGTTCAGTCATGATAGGCATCCTCCTTTTTTAGATGATTTCATCCAGAAGTTTGTATGCTTCTTCTTTTGTTTGAGCAGAGAGAAGCTTGTCCCTGTAGGTGTCATCCATCAGTTTTCGGGAGAGCATTTGCAGAAGCTTCAGATGCTCGTTTCCCCCGCTTTCTTTCGGGACGGCGATCATAAAGATCAGTTTGGCGTCAGTTCCGTCAAGACTCTTCCAGTCCACGCCTGAACGTTTGATGCCGAATGCTACACTCGGCTTCTTGACGGCGTCAGACTTCCCGTGCGGGATCGCGATGTTCATGCCGATCGCCGTTGTCCCCTCTAGTTCGCGGTTCATGATCGCTTGTTTAAATTCGCTTTCCGAATGCAGTGCGCCTTTACGGGACAATTTTTGAATCATTTCATCGATAATGTCGTTTCTCGTATCCCCTGATAAATGAGGTTCGATCAAATCTGTATCGATGATGTCTGTGAGCTTTTTAATTTCCGGTATTTCGGATTTTTTGCTTTCTGTTTTTATTTCGATGTTCGGCTGCGGAATGTCATGATCTGCAACAGTTTCACTTACCCCTGCGGGAGCGGCTGCGACCTCTTTTTTGAGTACATTGACCAAAAGAGCGGTGACCAGGGATCCGGCAATAACGGCGATGAAGAACATCAACACATGATCGACAGCGCCAAGCACTGCTACAATCGGTCCGCCGTGGGCGACTCTGTCCCCTACATTACCGATCATGGCGATCACGGAACCAGTCATTGAACCCGCCATAATACTTGGGATGACGCGAAGCGGGTCCTGTGCAGCAAACGGTATGGCACCTTCAGTAATGCCGAATAACCCCATTGTAAATGCTGCTTTTCCCATTTCTCTTTCTTGCGCCTGAAATTTTCTTTTTCCTAAAAACGTTGCGATGCCAAGCCCGATCGGAGGAATACAAATGGCGACGGCGATCGGACCCATAATTTCATAGTTTCCTTCACCGATCATGGCTGAACCAAACAGGAATGCCACTTTATTGACGGGACCGCCCATATCAAACGAAATCATCGCCCCTAAAATTAATGCCAGAAGAATCGAACTAGAGCCCTGCATACCAGCCAGCCAAACTGTCAATGATTCAAAGATTTGCGCGACAGGCGCGCCGATCAGCAATACGAACGCCAAGCCGACAATAAGCGAGGAAACCACCGGTATGATGATGATCGGCATGATCGGCTGAATGGCTTTTGGCACTTTTAATTTTTTGATGGCCAGCGCCGCATATCCGGCTAAAAAGCCCGCGATAATGCCGCCGAGGAACCCCGCACCGCTTACGCTGCCGTAAAAGCTTCCCGTCGCTGCGATGTATCCGCCGATCATTCCCGGCACAAGCCCCGGTTTATCGGCGATGCTGTAGGCAATATAACCGGCTAAAATCGGGATCATGAATGAGAATGAGGCAGCCCCGATTTGCTCAATCGTTTTCCAAAAAGATTCATCAGGAATCACTAACCCTTTCGGCGTTTTTTCACCTCCAAGCGTCAGTGCGACCGCAATCAATAATCCGCCGACGACAATGAAAGGAACCATAAACGATACACCGTTCATTAAATGCCGGTAAATCGGATTTTGCTTTTTCTCAGTTTGAGCGGAGGCTTCCGTTTTCGCAGCCGAACGATAGACAGGTATATCGCCGTTGATCGCTTTTTGTATTAATTCTTCCGGTTTTCGGATGCCTTCCTGAACACCGACAGCCAGAAGTTTTTTCCCGATAAAACGGTCTTTGTTGACCGAGCGGTCTGCGGCTATGATAATCGCGTCTGCCTCGCGGATTTCCTGCTCGGTCAGCTCATTTTCCACCCCGATGCCGCCTTGTGTTTCGACTTTCATTTGAACGCCCATTCGATCGGCCGCTTTTTGCAAATTTTCCGCAGCCATATACGTGTGGGCAATTCCGTTTGGACATGATGTAATCGCTAACAGTTTCATGCGAATCCTCCTTCTGAAACTAAAGTAGTGAGCAGCTCTTGTCATTACTTTATAATAAAAACATGCGTGTAAAAGCGTTGTTTTTTACCGCATGTTCCGGAAAAACCGGCTTTTTTAAAAAAACCGGACTGCAATAAGGGGCGACTTGTAACACTTGGGACTGATTGTGAAAATGTGCCGTATTGCAACAATTGGGGACTGAAATTTTTCGAAGAGGTGTAAAGTGAGGACATTCCTTTTTAATGAAGGATATCTCGAAATCAAGAAAATCAAGGTTGAACTTGTCAGCAAATCCCTGCTGAACACGAAGATGTTTCCACTACAATGAAAAACTATGATCTTCGAATCAAATATTTATGTAAAATCACTCTTTTATTCAAAAACCAAGATCCCTTTCTTGAGGGGTTTTGCTTTTGAGTGAAATGTAAAAAAGAAAGTATTTCCTCCTATCATGTCGAGAGAATTAAATATTGAAACTTATTCTTTAATTTTCCGTATATCAATATAAAATGGCATCTAATGCGGGGAGGAATATTCGTTGGCTGAAAAGCAAAAAAGGGTTCCATTTTTTAAAAAATATTGGGTTTCTCAAATTGGTGTATTTTTATTGTCACAGATAATTTTTATTACATTTGAAACAACAGGATGGATACCTAATTATAGAGAGATTGATGGAACACTATTTGGGAGAATTACGGAATCGTCAATTTTTAAAGAATGGTTTACTTTTTATGAAACACCACAATTAAATTTACTTACTGTCTTTTTTGGCGTCTTCTTTCTTGTGCCAGGAATAATAAGTGCATTAAAAAACGTATTTTCGCCTAGACACTATAGTAATAACTCTAAATAACCGTGATTAAAAATAAATATGGTTGATTAAAATGAATAAATTTGAGAGGGGTTTTGCTTTTGAGTGAAATTGAAAATCACTTTGTCTCTAAACAGAGGCAAAGCGATTTCGGCAACATTAGCTATTGGGTAAATCTATACGTGCAGGCGTGCTAGTCCTTGTTCACTAATATCCTCCTCGTGTTACACCTTACGAATTAGAATTACTAAATAATTGCTTAACTTTATAAGCAATTACAGCGAGGTATAAAATTGCAATAAACACTAATACTCCAGTGCCAAAATCAGTTTTTGATACTAAATAAAGACTGATCAGACAGAAAATAATGTACATCACAATATCAAAAACATTTTTCTTGTTGTACATCAAGTTCCCCCCATTAAGCAATTGATTCTAGGTGCATATTTGATGCAACCCTGGAATAATAAATTTTTATATTATTGGAAAATAAATAACTTTATAGTAATTATCGGCTTTAAAATTTCTCATTATGCCTAACTCTAACACGTTGCCTTTTCGTTTTACATAAAAAGTCCAAAATTTGAGTAAATTTTCCCGATGTAATGGTTTGTGTTTTTTATAAAGATCAGAACTATTCATTCATTTTGAAAAACATTCAATTCATATGCTCATTTCTCTTTTAAAATACTTATCTCATAGTTAAAATTCTTAAATTGTAGGAACGTTATTGATACTCTCTTCATAAAGAGGTAACTATACGGATGCGGAAATGAGAGGCAGCCCCATTGTAACTGGAAAAGATGCTGGAAAGTTTCTCAAGAAGTACTACGTAAGAACAGAAAAGTTGAAGCCCGGAGAGCCCAAATAAAACAGTTAAATCAAAAAACATCCGCAGCAATTTAACAAAAAACATAGAATCGCATTGAAGATGTTAAGCGAAAATGAAGTTCTTCCCTCTAACTAAAAACAAAGTTGATACTTTAATAAAGCCTTTCTCCAAAGAATATATTTTAATTACACATTGAAAAATCTAATTTTATGGACAACATAACCCTTTGTTGTTGGGCTTGCAATAAAAAAAGAATAGGATAAAGCAAAACTGCTCACCTATCCCATTCTGTTGTCTGTATATCGATCTTTTCTTGAATGTTGATGAAGGTCAGAACCCCGCCTTTAATAATCCAAATAAGATAAAAATTTCATCACATTTGTTTCTTTCGTCAGCTTTTGGATGAAAGCCGGCTGCTCGCTTAAGCTGGACAGCTCTTGAAACAATTGTTTTGTCATGTTTTGATCCTCGTGTTTGACAGCCAGCATAAAGACGAGCGATACTTTTTCAGAGCCCCAGTCAAGCGGCTCTTTTAATGTGGCGATCGCAATGGCTGATTGTTTAATCAATTTGGCGTTCGCGTGAGGAATGGCGATGCCCGCTCCGATGTTTGTCGCCGACATTTTTTCTCTCATGACTGCCTGTACAGCATATTCTTTTTCTACATAGCCTTTCTCGTATAAAGCCATCGCCAGCTGTTCAATCAGCTTGTAGCGGTGTTCTGATTCTTGCTGCAGGAAGACGAGGAAAGGAGTCGTGTCATTCAGCACTTTAAACGTTTTTTGTGTTTGCCGGGACGATTCACCGAGCTGATCCATAAAAGCGCCGAGCTTTTTCTCATCGGCCGACTCGAGCAGCGGAGATACAACGATATGGGGAATTGATAAATCCTCCAGGCTGACCGTTGATATGACAAGATCGATATCTTCATGTCGTGCAGTATAGTCCGCCAAATCAGCTTTTGCGATGCAGTCCATCACGGCAATTTGGTGGAATTTCCGTTCGATTTTTGTCCGCAGCAGCTGTGACATCCCGATGCCCATATGACAGACAATGATCGCTTTTTTATGCTTGTCTTTTCCATAGCTGGAGCGCTCGATCGCCGCTTGGAAATGCAATGTCAGATAGGCGGCTTCTTCCTCGGGAATCGAAAGTGAAAACGTTTGGTTGATGTCTTCAAGAGCATCAATGACAATATGAAACAGATAAGGGTACATTTTTTTGATATCGTTGAGCATCGGATTTGATACGGAAAGGTCATAGCTCAGCCGATTTAAAACGGTATTAAGGTGAACTTTCAATCCATTGATCAAAACCCGGTCCTCGCGGAAATTCATCATTTTCAACTCTGAGACACGATGGATTAAATATTCGACAACCTTTGGAAGCAAAGGGTTTTCCAGTCCGCTCTCCCCTTCTTTCCCAAATGGGTAACGGACTTTGCCGCCTAATATATGCAATGTTAAATAGACGGCCTCTTCTTCAGGAAAGCGGATCGCAAAAACCGCTTCCAGCCGTTTTAAACAAGCAAACGTCCACTGAAATTCTTTTTTCTTTTTGACTGCATCTATTTCCCCTGGAGAAATAGTAATCGGCTGTTTCATTTTGATGCGGCGAATCATCAGCAGTGTATGCAACAGTAAATTTTCGAACGTTTCATCAGTGAAATATAAAGAATGTCGCTTTTGCAATGATCTGATTTCGCTTTTAACAAATTCCACTTCATGACTTAAAAATTGACTTTTAATAAATCGGCTTGTAAACTCCGGGTTGTCAATCAACTCCGAGATGCGCGCCAGCGCTTTTCTTTTATTTTTTTCACTCCCTTCGATCTTTAAACCGAGGCGCTGCTTGGACACCAGAGTGAGGCCAAACCGCTGGAGCCAAACTTCGATTTGATTCAAATCCCTTTTGATGGAAGACTTATTCAAGAAGTGCTCGGCAGCCATTTCTTTTGCAGAAACCGGCTTTGGATTCATTAATAACTGATAAGCGATTTGCAACATCCTTTCTTCATCGGATTGCTGCTGTGCGGCGTGATGTTCGGTATATAACTGCCGGCTTAAACGGACCCTTTCATGATCTTCAATATTCAAATAAACGCCCAGTCCCGGTTTGCGAATCAATTGAGCATCAGAATGCTGATTGAGATAATCTTCAATCGTTTTCAGATCATTTCTGATCGTTTTTTCAGAACACTTTACCCTGTCTGCGAAATCTTGTACGACTAAATAGTCTTCAGGTTCAGATAACAACAGATTCAGAATGTCTTTTTGCCTTGTATTCATATCTCTCTCACCTGTTTTTCTATCCTTCCCTAAAAAGAAATGATAGTATAAGTATACTACAAACGTAACCGTTTACATTATACAGTGAAATAAAAGGGCCAAAAGTTTCGTTTTTTACCGAAACTTCCGGAAAAAATGCTTTTATCAACACGAGAATTTTTCTTTTATAGGAATTTTTTATAATAGATGATAGTGGGAGGAAAGTAAAACAGCCGTACGGTTCTGAGCAACGAAAAAAGGATCAGCGGAGTTCCTCCCGCTGATCCTTAAACTAAAATTCTCTTTTATTATAAAAGCTGAGCGATATCGCATATGAAACAGAGATCATCACGAGCAGTACGCCAACCAAAAGGATGAATGTGCCCGCATTTGACATTTCGCTCAGAAAAGCCGTTAATTTTTGGCTTAGTGCAAGGTTTTCCCCCGCATTTATAAATTTAAATAAGGCCGTCCCTCCAAATATAATGACGAAAAATATGATAATGTTCGCCATTTTGGACTTCAAATAGCCGTACTTAAAAAGCAGCGGAAATGAGATCGAGCTAAATAAAGTAACAGCCACAACAGCACCCATGACGCCTGAAAGTGTCAATGGGAAATCAAGCGGCAAGTGCAGCATATGTCCGATAGCATTGATCAAAGAATAGAAGAGAATGGCATAAGCCGCATAGACATAAACCGATACATATTTTGATAAGACGATGATGTTTCTTTTAATGGGCAAGCTGATCAGGATTTTATCACTGTTGTTTTTGTCTTCTAAGGAGCTTGCGCCTAATGCCAGCTGATATGTGACAGCCAAAACCGCCACTGTATATCCGACAAGCTCAAGCTGCGACAATGTAAAAGTGAAAAATATCATCAATAACAGCGATAGTTTCATTGCCCTTTTCTGCATTAAAATATCCTTTTTAATAAGATGATACATGTTGATCACTCCTGCCGGTTGAAAATACCAAAATATCCTCCAAAGTCGGTTTTTCGATCATGACGGAATCCCCGAAATGCTGAACGACTCCCCGCTTATCTTTGGAGAGCGCTTCGAAGCCATAGTTGTTTTTCTTGATGCCGATTAAGGCGTCTTCGTTTCCTTTATGCAGCGTATCGAGGTCTCCTTTTACAATGCAGTACTCCTCCAACAGCTCATCTTTTGTTTTGCTCAGTACGAGCCGGCCGTTATGAATGAAAGTGATATAGTCCGCTACTTTTTCTAAGTCAGAGGTAATATGCGTCGAAAAGAAAATCGACTTGTTTTCATCCTGCAGCAATGTTTGCAGCACGTCGAGGAGCTCCGATCTGACAAGAGGATCAAGTCCTGATGTCGGTTCATCCATAATCAATAATTCGGCATGATGGGAAAGCGCGACCGCCAGTGAGAATTTCATCTTCATCCCTTTTGACAAGTTTTTGATCTGCCTGTTTAAAGGGAGCTGGAAGTCTTTTGCGTACCGCTGAAAAACAGCCTCATCCCACTTTTTGTAAAACGGTCTGATGATTCCTTTCATTTCGTTCGGCGTCAGTTCTTCGTAAAAATGATTTTCATCGTAAACAAAGCCGATCCTCTGCTTGATTTCGATATTGTGCTTTTCATTGTCGAGACCGAAAATGCTGATGTCCCCTTCGTCTTTTTTGATCAGGTTCATGATCAGCTTGATGGTTGTGCTTTTTCCGGCTCCGTTCGGGCCGATAAAACCCATAATATATCCTTTTTCAAGCGAGAAATTGATGTTTTTTAAAGAGAAATCTTGATAATGTTTTGATACATTTTTTAATTCCAGTATGCTGGTCACTTTTACCACTCCTCATAAACCAGTTTGAGCATCTCTTGGAGTTCCTCGTATGTAAAGCCGATTTGTTTCGCTTCAGTGACGGCTTCTGCTATGTGTTCTTCGATCAATTTGACTTTTGTTTCTCGAAGCACGTCTTTGTTGATGGCTGCGACATACGAGCCCTTTCCTGCAACTGTGACGATAAACCCTTCTCTCTCCAGCTCGTCGTAGGCTCTTTTTGTTGTAATTACGCTGATTTTAAGCTCTTTGGCCAGGTTTCTGATCGATGGGAGCGCCTCTGATTCCGAGAGTTCTCCCTTGACGATTTGATCTTTTAATTGGTTGACGATCTGCAAATAAATCGGTTCATCCGATGAATTTGAAATGATGATATTCAATGCATGACATCCCTCTATTCGTTATAACTGTATATATACAATATAAACAGTTATAACACCTTTGTCAAACAATAACAAAACAATACATATTAGCAGCGGAAAACCTCCTGCTTCCTGCACGGCGGTAGTGATTCGGTAATATTGATGAAATAAGGAAGCAGATCATACAATTGTTTATCTTCTTGCCTGTAAAAAGGAAAAATTGAATTAATAAATCCCAATTTCTCAATGTGGCACAGAGAAATTGGGATTTTTTCAGTGTTGAAAATCAGCTTTTTGGAGCAAATCCTCTTAGTTATACTCCAGAATAGGCGGAGAATCCTCCATCGACCGGTATGATGGTTCCAGTGACAAATCGCGAGGCTTTATCGCTTACCAACCATAATAACGTTCCGATTAGATCTTCCGGAACTCCAAATCTATCCAACGGCGTCTGGTTGATAATTTTTTGTGCTCGCTCCGTATACGTTCCGTCTTCATTGAGCAATAGGCTCCTATTTTGGGCGGTAAGAAAAAAGCCTGGGGCAATGGCATTGACCCGAATTCCGACTTTTGACATATGCACAGCAAGCCATTGGGTAAAGTTACTGACGGCCGCTTTTGCACCGCTGTAGGCGGGAATTTTCGTCAGCGGCGTATAGGCGTTCATGGATGAGATGTTAACGATCACATTTCCGTCGTGATCAGCCATGTCTTTTGCAAATACTTGAGTGGTTAACAGTGTGCCAAGAAAGTTTACATCAAATACAGACCTTACACCCTCTATTTCTAAATCAAAAAACGTAGTCAATTCTTTAGTATTCAAGTCCTTTTTATATAAATATTCTTTATCTGTTGTTCCCTTTGGATGGTTGCCGCCTGCACCGTTAATTAGGATATTGCATCTGCCGAATGTTCTGTTAATGAGTTGTTTCGCTTGTTCAAGGCTTTGTTTATCAAGGACGTTTGCTGTAACGGCAAGTGCTTCGCCTCCGTTTTCTTGGATCTCTTTCGCTACTCTGTCTGCCGATTCAGCTCTTCGGCTGACTACTGCTACTTTTGCACCGCATTGAGCTATTGCTTTAGCGAAACAGCTGCATAAAATGCCGCCTCCACCTGTCACTACAGCCACCTTATCTTTCAAGTTGACATGAAAAGGAATCTGCACATTCATCCCTCGTCTCTGCATTTTAGTTAGTGCTTGTTCATTTATTGCATTCAAAGGCTATCCGCTTCTTTTCTTTCGTCAATGTTTCCCACATTCCATTTAAATACACTGCACCCAGCGCACGGTCATATAAACCATAACCCGGTTTACCGGCCTCTCCCCAAATCATTCTTCCATGATCCGGTCTGGCTGGTCCGGCAAAATCTATATCTCTTAATGCTCTTACGATTTCATACATATCTAAAGAACCGTCTTCTGAACGGTGGGAGGATTCTTGAAATGACTTTTCTCCGATGATCTTAATGTTTCTCAGGTGCACAAAGTTGACTTTTCCTTTTTTTCCGAAATAACGAATCAATTCCGGAATATCATTTGTTGAATTCACACCCAGTGACCCGCTGCATAAACACAAACCGTTAAAGGAGCTGTCATAGAGATTAATCAATCGCTCCAAATTCTCTTTGTTCGTTATGATTCGAGGCAGTCCAAAGATAGGCCATGGCGGATCATCCGGGTGAATCGCCATTTTGACTTGTTCATTTTCTGCCGCCGGTATAACCGCTTTAATAAAATACGAAAGATTTTCCCATAAATCCTCTTCCGTCATGTGCTGATATTGTTGAAAAAGATTCTTTAGCTGTCCATCTTCATAGCTTGTGTCCCAACCGGGAAGTTTTAGTTCACCATGTAATGGATTCATTTGTCTAACTTTTTCTTCTTCATAAATTAATGCTGTAGAACCGTCTTCTAGTGCATAGTCTAAAGAAGAACGAGTCCAGTCAAATACAGGCATGAAATTGTAACAAACGATTTTAACTCCCGCTTTTGCCAAGTTGCGTATCGTCGTTTTATAGTTTTCAATATATTGATCTCTTGTCGGAAGACCTAATTTAATATCTTCATGGACAGGTACACTTTCAATGACACTTAACGATAGACCATGATTTTCAATTTTTTCTTTTAACTCTACAATTTTCTCATAAGGCCATGCTTCCCCTACAGGAATATCATAAATGGCCGAAACAATTCCAGTAACGCCGGGAATTTGGCGAATATACTCTAATGTGACCGGGTCGCTGTCTCCGTACCATCGAAACGTCATTTGCATGGTTCTCCCATCCTCTTCCCTCTTTTTATTTAACATTCGATGCCATAATTTCGCATGACAATAACAATATATTGGACCGATTTTCTAAAACAGAATTTGCTGATTAGTATTCCCTTACATAATTTTCGTGATAATTATTCATGTAGCTTGCCGGGATGTAACCGCGGACAAAGATTCTTGCCTCGAGTAATGGAAAACATTATCATCATGTGGCCTTCATCTTTTAACCACACGGCAAACTGTAAGAAAACTCTCCGTTCTTGCTTTCCAGCTCTGTGCCATTTACGATCAGTTTTCTCTTTTCTCCATTTGGTACGTGAAAAGTGAGTTGATCATACGGTAACTCGTATGTTCCTTCCTTTTGTATTGAAAGTTTGATCCCGTCTTCTGTTGTTTCCATATCGACATGAATAAAGGCAAATGTATAAGTATATTCATTTGTTAACCCATCATCTTCATACAAACGATAAGTTGATTTTCCTTTTCCTTTGAATGGAAATAACAAAAATCCTCTTTCATCTTGGTTCTTTGTTTGGAATGTCACTTTTGCATCATTTACCGGAACGATCGCTCCCGCTTTCGCTAATAGCGGAGTATAATGTAATGGTGCCGGCAGAACGACTGTCTTTCCTCCTTCATACCAAGTTCCCGTATGGAAATCGTACCAGCCTTTTTCATGGTTCGGTAAATACACCTCCCGCTCCGTCATTCCTTTTTTGACGACAGATGCAACCAGCAAAGATTCACCAAGTATAAATTCATCGTTTTCTTCAAATGTTTTCTCATCATGTTCAAAATCATAAAATGTCGGTCGAATGATCGGCTGATAATGTTCGTGCGCCTCATACAGCGCGGTGTAAATGTAAGGGATGATCTTATGTCTAAACTTAATGAGTTCACGGATTTCATCGATTGTTTCAGGAAACATCCATGGTTCATTAACTGTCCCGTCATCGTTCCACGAATGAATGGTAAATCTCGGATGCATGATGCCGTTTTGCACCCATCTTACGAATAGCTCCGGTTCAGGGGCCGGTCCAGAAAATCCCCCGACATCATGGCCGAAATTGTAAATGCCTGATAAACTTAAACCGATGCCAGTTTGAATATTAAATTTTAATGTTTTCCAGCTTGTTCGGTTGTCACCGGTCCAAGTTTGTGCATAACGGTGCATGCCGGGACAGCCGGATCTTGAGATCAGATACGGGCGTAATTCCGGGTTGTGTTCTAGCTGCGCCTCGAAAGACGCTTTCATCATCAAAAGCGGGTGAAGCGCGCGGATCAATTCAAATTCCACTTCTTTGCCGAAGCCGTGACACTTGGCGTTTTGACTCCATATTTCAAACTCGTTATTGTCGTTCCAGGTTGAATCAATCCCGTATTCCAACAGCTTTTCTGTCACTTGAGCCTTCCACCAGTCGAACGTTTGGTGATTCGTGAAGTCTAAATAAGCCCCGATATCATCCCAAAATTGAGCCATTTCCGGTTTTTGTGTTTCTCTGTTTACGATAAACATTTCTTTTTCTTTTAGTTCATCAAAGTACGGATGATCCTTTAGCAAACACGGTTTAATGTTGGCGCATAAACGCACGCCCTTCTCATGGAATTGTTGCACCATCTCTTTTGGAGCAGGAATTTTGCTCTCATCCCAGTTAAAGACATAACGTTTGTCACCGATAGATGTGTATCCTGACGATAACTGAAACGAATCGCATAACATATCATGTTCTTCACAAAGATGAACGAAATTTTTTAATTGTTCTTGTGCATTTGGAGCATCGGTATAGCTCATCGTAGAGCCTGAATAGCCCAGGCTCCATTTTGGCGGCAAGATCGTTTTGCCTGTCAGCCAAGAGAATGTTTCGACTACATCTTTTATTTTCGGACCGGCTATGAAGTAGTAGTCTAAATCCCCTTTTTCGGCCTGATAATAGCGGTACAGTCCATGATAGTTATCAAGCTCTGAACCCATATCAAAAATGGAAGCTGATAGATTATCATAGAAAATTCCATAGGAGATGCCTGTTTTCTTATGGCGTGTAATATAAAATGGGATATGTTTGTATAGCGGATCTGACCGCTCTGCGTCATACCCCATCGCATCGATATTTAACATCCGGTAGCGTTTCCCGTGTTTATCGATGTTTCCCGTTTTCTCGCCAAATCCAAAATATTGTTCCTGGAAATCGCGTTGTAAATAATGGTATACGCCCTTTCCAAAAGCCCCTTCAAAATTATACCCTTGTGTTTGCCGATCGTTTGCAACATTGATCCATTCAGAACCACTGTGATAAAACCAGCTGATCTTAAAACCGTTCAATTGAACATGAACATTGCAATACCGCCATTATTCATAATAATGCCTGATAAAATGAAGAACGGTACCGCTAATAAAGAAAAGCTGTCGATTCCAGTTACCATTTTTTGCGCCGAAGTGAAAATGGCAACATCAAAAGGAAAAATGGTAAGCATTGTTACAATGGACGCCGCCGCAATACTTACGGAAATCGGAACGCCGAGAAACAATAATATGAAGAATACTGCCGATAAAATGAGACCTGCTGCTATGGTCATATCATTTCACCTCTTTTTTTAGTTTTCAAAAAGCCTTAGTCACATCTTTTCTGCTTTTTTTACATCATCACCTGACTTTTGTTTTGAATTGAATTCATGTAAAGATTCATATAAACCGGCCAAGCTGTATCCAATGATGAGTATGCCTGCAGCAGGAAGTGATAGATAAACAAATCCAACCGGTATCCCTAATGCTGCTGAAGATTGCCCCATTGTGGTGATCACTGCTTTTGATCCTCCCATCACCATTACAATCAGAGCAAAAGCAATCAAGAGAATCTGAATGAAAGTATGAAGGAAAACAGCTGCTTTTATTGGAAGTTTTCGAACGATAAATTCAATTGCCAAGTGCTTTTTTTTCCAAAATGCATAGGCACCGCCCAACATAGAAATCCATATCAATGAATAGCGTAAAAATTCTTCTGAAAACGTACTAGGAGAATTCAGTACATATCGCGTAAATACTTGCCATATCGCAACAAAAACCATGACTGCCATTAGTGTGCAAGTCAAACATTCAATCGTTTTATCCACCGCTTTTTTTAAAGTGAGCATATACATCCCTCCCTTATCGAAAAATATTCGATTCGCTCATCCAGAGTTATTTTACTTTTTTAGCTTTCGCACGAATTTCTTTATAGTATTTTCCGATCAATTCTTTTTTGGCAAACTCATCATGAAGCGGGTTTACCGCATTTCGGAATGGAGTCTTGTCTGGTTTGTGGAACTTCACTCCCATTTCCTTTGCTTTCTTAACCGCATTTTCAGTTTCTTCAGCCCATACGATTTTGTGATACTCAGTAGATTCTTTCGCCGCTTCGATCACCGCATTCTGCTGCTCTTCGCTTAATTGATCCTTTTTGTCCAAATTCATGATTAAAATATCCGGAACGATCGCATGTTCTGAGTACGAATATTCTTTTGCCACTTCCCCGTGATTGTTGCTTGTTAAAGCCATTTCGTTGTTTTCGGTGCCATCGATTACACTTGACTGCAATGCTGTATATACTTCTCCATAAGCCATTGGAGTAGGTGCTCCACCCATGAGTTCCACCATTCGAATCGCTGTAGCACTCGGCTGCACGCGAACTTTTAAACCTTTAAGGTTATTTGGATGCATAATCGGTTTGTTCTTTGTGTAAAAGTTCCGTGAACCGGCATCATAGTAGGTTAATCCAATAAACCCTATGTTTTTCGTTGCATCATACATTTCTTTTGCAATATCACTGTCCATGGCTTCATAGAAATGCTGTTTGCTGTCAAATAAATAAGGCAGGCTGAAGATGGAGTAGACCTCTGAAAAACTTTCTAAAGCGCTTGCACTTACTTTAGCCAAATCGACAGCCCCGGTTTGCGTCAATTCAATCACTTCACGCTCTGAACCGAGCTGAGCATTTGGATACAATTGCACTTTAACAGTGCCATTGGTTTTCTTTTCTACGTCTTTTGAAAATTTGAGTAAAGACTTGTGGACGGGGTGCTCCTCATTATGGTTGTGAGCGAGCCGTAATGTTACGGTTTTATCGGTGCCTAGTACATCGCTGCTTTTACACCCCGTAAGCATTCCAAAGATTAAAGCGCATACAAAAAACACGGATAGCATTTTTCTCATGAACTACCCTCCTTGAATCTCATGACTGTTGCTTTCTAACCAAAGATTGATAGCGATTCATGTTTTCTTTCATCGTCATACATTCACAGCGATATTTTTTGATAGCGTTTACAATTTCGCTCGAATAGTGAACGAATAAGCAGAATTTTTGCATTGTATGTTTCGGTTTATCCCCTGAATTCCGTTTCCGATTATGTTCTGTGCGAGACATTAGATGATCATTTTTCTCACACTTCCCCCTCCTTTATGATAAGTTTAACAACGTTGTTAAAAATAAACGCTGCTTCATCATCCGAAAAGTTCTTTTAACAACGTTGTTATTTCCTTCGGCAGATGTATATGATTGTTATTTTATGATGTATCATTTATAATAACAACGTTGTTATTTATTATCATAAAATTATTTCGAAAAATTTGCAATATTATATTTTTAAAGATTTTTTGGAGGATCCAAAATGACTGTAACCATCAAAGACATCGCCCATGCTGCCGGAGTAAGCTATTCAACAGTCTCAAAGGCTTTAAGAAACAGCCCTCTTGTAAAACCGGATACAAAGAAAAAGGTCTTGCAAGTTGCCGAACAATTAGGGTATACTCCGAATTTTGCAGCGAGAAGCTTGGCATCTAAAAAAAGTCAAACGATCGGTCTTGTCTGGCCTACAATTGAAAGAATCGCTTTATCGGCACTTGTTACAAAAATAAATGAAGTGGTCGAAAAGAACAGCTATTCAATGATTTTGTCTGTTAACAAAGCTAAAGAGGCAGTAGAATTGTTCAAGAGTTTTCGCGTGGATGGGATCATGTTTTTTGAAGAAGGCGGCGAAACTCAGCTTAGTGATGATGCTGGATTAACGATTCCTATCTTATCTTATGGAGTGTCGGGTGAACATACACATCCTATTATCGATGTTAATCATAAAAAAGCAATTTACAAAGCCGTTACGTATCTGTATCAACTCGGCCACAAAAACATTAGCTACGTCGGCGACCTCTCCCCTGCCGACAAGCGTCAGATTGAAAAAAGCAAAGGGTTTGAAGAGGTGATGATGGAAGCCGGTTTGAAATTAAGTCGAAATAGTATTTTAAATACTAATGGTTTAAGCTGGTATAACGGTTACACTGCTGCGAAAAAACTATTACAACAAACCAAAAAACCTACAGCAATCATTAGCGGAAGCTACGATATCAGTGTAGGGATTTTACGAGCCGTAAAAGAACAACAGCTCCGTATACCGGAAGACCTATCTTTAATTTCTTATGATAATATTCCTCAAATGGCAAGCCTTGAAACCCCGCTGACGAGCGTCGGGGTTCCAATCGATCAATTGGCTCACAAAATGGTTGATTCTCTGCTGTCTCTTATTCGTGAGCCGGGCTCAATACCATTAACTCAAAAAATGGACCCTGAATTAAACATTAGAATGTCATGCGCTTCTCCAGCAGTTTTAGGTAAAGAAAACAAGTAACATTTAAGTCAGGTCACCTTTTCTTTTTAAAGTGAAAAATCCCCGGCCTGGGGGTTTTTAGTGACCGCATTCCTCGGGTGCATTGATTTCTATATTTTCACATGAACGGCCGCATGCATTCCAGACGTGTTTTTTATATGTTTCTAAAAAATACAAAGCTCAAGTAACAATACCTGAGCTTTGTATTTATTCGCCTGTCTCCGCAAAACGCTTGACCCGCTCTCCAATTTCATCGCGTACACGCTGAAAGAATGCCCATTTTTCTTCTTCTGTCCCTTCTGCTTTGGCGGGATCGTCAAAACCCCAATGCTCGCGCTTGACGTGCGGCGGTGTCATCGGGCATTTATCAGCCGCGTCCCCGCATAGCGTAATGACGAGGTCTGCGTTGTGTAAGATATCGGGATCAATGATATCGGACGTCTGCTCAGAAATATCGATGCCTGCTTCTCGCATGGCTTTGACCGCGTTCGGGTTTAAACCGTGCGCTTCAATCCCTGCACTGTAGACGTTCCACTCGTCTCCGAGGTGTTTCTTCGCCCAGCCTTCAGCCATTTGGCTGCGGCAGGAGTTGCCTGTGCATAAAAAATAGATGGTCTTTTTTGACATTGGTCATCGTCTCCTATCATGTTTAGTGGATAATCAGCAGCCACACATAAAGTCCGGCAAGCGTGATGAACAGGGTTGGAATGGTCAAAATGACACCTGTTTTAAAATAGGTTCCCCAAGAAATCTTTACGCCTTTCAGTGAAAGGACGTGAAGCCACAAAAGCGTCGCCAGGGAGCCGATCGGCGTGATTTTCGGACCGAGATCAGAGCCGATGACATTGGCGTAAATCAGCGCTTCTCTGAGAATCCCGTGTGTGTCGGTATTGTGAATCGCAAGCGCATCAATCATCACCGTCGGCATATTATTCATGAATGAAGACAGGGTGGCTGCAATAAAGCCCATTCCGATTGTTCCGGCAAACAGCCCTTGATCACTGACGGTCTGGATGACCTGTGAGAGAATATCTGTTAAGCCGGCATTTCTTAAACCATATACCACGACATACATCCCGATTGAGAAGAAAACGATCGCCCAAGGCGCTCCCTTCAGCACTTTCTTCGTTTGTACCGCGGGGCTGTTTTTCGCTGTAATTAAGAAAGTGACGGCGATCACGCCTGCGATGATCGAGACAGGGATCGAGAACAGCTCGCTGATAAAGTAACCGGCCAACAGAACGGCTAATATGAGCCATGACAAGCGGAATATTTTCCTGTCTCTAATCGCTTCCGCCGGCTGTTTTACATTTGTCATGTCATAATGCCGCGGAATGCTTTTTTTGAAAAACAAAAAAAGCACGATGATGCTTGCAATAAGCGAAAACAGGTTTGGAACAATCATTCTTGTTGCATATTCGATAAATCCGATGTTGAAAAAGTCTGCTGAGACAATATTGACAAGGTTGCTGACAACAAGCGGCAGCGATGTTGTATCCGCGATAAATCCGCTTGCGATAATAAAAGGAAAAACGAGCTTTTCTTGAAAATGTAACGCGCGTACCATGGCAAGCACAATCGGCGTCAAAATTAAAGCAGCTCCGTCATTGGCAAACAGCGCGGCTACTATGGCTCCGAGCAGGGAGACATAGACGAACATCCGAATGCCGTTTCCTTTCGCTGCCTTGGCCATGTGCAGGGCGGCCCACTCGAAAAATCCGATTTCATCAAGAATCAGGGAGATGATGATGATCGCGACAAAAGCCAAAGTCGCATTCCATACGATTCCCGTCACATCTAATACATCCTGAAAATTGACGACCCCGGCAATTAAAGCCAGCACCGCACCTCCGCAGGCCGACCAGCCGATGGATAGATTTTTCGGCTGCCAAATGACAAGCGTGAGGGTCAGCAGAAAAATCAAAATGGCTAAGACTGTCGTCATCGCGTGTACGCCTCCTTCATAGGTTTCCTCTCCGGACACATCTTATAAAAAAATCGTTATATAAGTCAATGCTTATATAAAAAGTGAAATGAAAAAGAGGGAACCGTCCTCCCTCTGCTTTTTTATTGGCACGAAACGGGTCTTTCTTTTCTTTTAACGGTTTGAAGAACCTCATCGTGTTCATCGATCTGATTGAGAATGGCAAGGACCAATTCGCGTTCCGGAAAGTTGTCATGAAGCGAATAAAAGCGCCATTGCTCCCTTCTTTCTTCCTTGATCATATTTGCACTTTTCAGCTTTCGTAAATGCTGGCTGATGGCGGGCTGGCTTGTTTCAAACATATCGACAAGCTGGCAGACGCAATAAGGTTTCTCCTGAAGCAGTTTCAGGATCAAGAGCCGGGTAGAATCGCTCAATATCTTCATGCAGCTCACCGTGCTTTTCGAATCAAGCTTCGTTTGTACGGTCATGACATTCCCTCCAATCTCAGGCGCTTTGCAGCCGGTATATTGCCTCCATTATATAAATGTCTTTTTATATAATCAAGCGGTGATCATCAAGGTATGGATCTCGTGCCATTCGAAAAATTGAGCGGCCCTTCACTAATCAATTCACCGCTTCTTCGGCCATATGGTTATGATTCGCCTCTCTCATGAAAACGGTAGTTGCGAAATAGACTAGTCATTCAATCCCTTTCCATCAAGAATTTGCTTTGTATATTTTTCAATCCTCGATTCTCGGGTTTTGGATTGTTTTGGTTTAGAAAAATAAAGAATATATGCTCTTTGCCGTCCCGGCGTCAATTCTTCAAACGCCGTTTTTAAAGCTGGGATTTCAGCGAATTTTTTTTGAAGCTCTTCTGGAATCGTATATTCCGCAGCCTTTTTAAACTCTACTTCAAGACCGGCTTTTTCCACTTCAATCGCTTCATTGATGTAAGCTTTCAAGATGGTTTCCATTTCAGCTATTTCTTGTACATTGGTGAATCGAATCTGCCGCGCGGCTTGTACATTCTCCGTCTGCTGGATGAGAATCCCGTTGGGGTCCTTTAACAAGGCGCCTTTATGAAACAAGAGCGCACAATATTCTTTAAATCCATGGATTAATACGATGTTTTTATTCTCGAACGTATAGCAAGGATGCTTCCACTTGAAATCTTCGTTCAGCTCACAGTCAAGAACGATTTGACGCAGCTTCTCAAACTCTCCCTTCCACTTCTCGGCTTTGCTTAAAAATTCATCAACCTTTGGATTCGTTCTGCTATTTGTCATCAAGGAACACTCCTCTTTATATCATAATGTCATTTTAACCTAATCTCGCTCCGCCGACAGCAGAAATATTTTAATCGTTCCGGAGGTACAATATGCTTAGCTTAAAGAAGAGGCGGGTTGATTATGAAATTTGGCATCATGACATTTAATATCCATCATGGAAAAGGAAGGGACCGTCGCGTTGATTTAGAGAGAACAGCCGGTGTGATCGCCGAGAGCGGCTGCGACATCGTCGGCCTTAATGAAGTAGATCAGCATTTCTCCAATAGAAGCGATTACGAAGACCAAATCGGCTCGTTAGCAGAACAATTGAACATGCACTATGCGTACTGCCCCTCCCTTTCATTGAGTTCCGGTGATTCTTCAGTGAACAGGCAATACGGGAACGCTCTCTTAACGCGTTTTCCGATTGTGAAAGAACGGCATCATTCATTCAACTTTGTCAAAGGGCTGATCGAAGGAAGGTCTCTTCTTGAGGCTGATGTCCGGATCGGTGATCGGCTCCTTCGCGTTTTTGTTACGCATTTGAGCCTGAATCCGTGGCTTCACGGCAAGCAGACGGATTTTTTAATCGAGAGGGTTCAAGAGAGTGATCTGCCTGTGATCGTCATGGGAGACTTTAATATGAAACCTCATTCACGGGGGTGGAAAAAGGTCGCGGAAAAACTGGCCGACCTGTGGGATGAAAGACAATACGGACAGGGGTTCACCCACCCTTCGCACCGCCCGAGACGACGCTTGGACTACATCTTCCTCAGCCGGTCTTTTCATGTGTCAGTGGCTGAAGTTGTCGCCGTTGATCCGAACGCTTCCGACCACCTGCCGCTTAAGGGCATTGTCACATATTAAAGGACGGCTTGAGAAGCCGTCCTTTAAGCTTTTGCAATGCCCAGCAAAACGCCGGCTGCGACGATTAATATAATGCCGATGGCGATACCGATCAGCTGCCGCTTCGTTTTCTTTTCGCCGAGCAAAATAATGCCGCCGAGCGTTGAGATGACGATTCCCATCTGCGATAGCGAAAAACTGGTCGCTACGCCGACCCGCGGCTGGGAAATGAATAAAAACATGTTTCCGGCTGCCCAGATTAAACCCGGAATGATATTTTTGATGACGTAAAAATTAAACGGCTTATGCCTGAATGTCAAGATCAAGCCGCCGGCTACCATGCCGATAGCCTGAGGAAAAAGAGCCGCCCAGCCACTGACATCGAAAAGCCGTACGACGACGACATACACGAGATAGCCGAATGTGGAAATCAGCAAAATCACGATTCCCTTTTTCATGTCGCCGGTTTTTTCCTCCGATTTTTGGCTGCGGTCTTCCAGCGATGTCAGCACGATTCCCACGATGATGAAAATCAACGCCAGAA
Source organism: Bacillus sp. J41TS8 (assembly GCF_018333035.1). NCBI lineage: Bacteria > Bacillati > Bacillota > Bacilli > Caryophanales > Bacillaceae > Bacillus > Bacillus sp. J41TS8. Next base: position 39,341 of record NZ_BORF01000008.1, on the reverse strand, counting down.
TCCCGAGAACAATCGAGATTGTCGTCGCCCACTCGCGAAAAACAAGCACGCCGAACAAAGAAGTGGATACAAGCTGAAGTCCCGTTGAGATCGGCATCGTTTTAGACACGCCGATCAACTTGATGCTTTTCAGCTGATTGGTCTGACCGAGCGCCCAAAATAGTCCGGAGACGACGCCGACGGCAAATATACGGGGGGATAATTCAGGCTGGACGACGAAGTAGATTCCGATTGAAAAAATTAAAGCGCCGAATGTCGTACCGAGCACCTGGCTGTACGGTCCGCCCCCAAGCTTTACATTAAAGAGCACAATGCTTCCCCAGAAAATCGCTGGTAAAATCGCTAAGAAAATGTCCATTTGATGTAAACCTTTCTTTCCTTGTTTTTATCTATTAAGGTGCTCTATTCATGCGATTTTTAACACAAAAAATCCATTTTGAACATTGTCAAAATGGATTGGTACTGTTACCGGCGGCCGTATCACTAAAATATCAGTTTTCACTGTTTGCTGTTTACGCTGTCAAGCCAAGGCATACCGGGAATAGCTGCCGGTTTTTTGTACAAGTCCTGGATCAGCCTGTCTTTTATGCCGAGCGGGTTCCGGTTTAAATCTTTCAGGCTGAAATGGATGCTTCCCATCACCATTGAGTCGCGGTTTAAGGCGATCTGTCGCGGATATTCTTCAGGGTCTGACCAGGCAGGATCTGAGTTTTGATTGATTTTATAGGCTGCTTGTCCGATGTATAAATGAACGGGGCGTTGGCTGACTTCATTTTTCCACCAGTCTACTAAAATGTCGTAGGAAGCCGGGGCAAAGCCGATGCTCCAGTAGATTTGCGGGGCGATGTAATCGATGTATCCCTGCCTGATCCATTCCCTCGTGTCAGCATAAAGGTCGTCATAGTTTGTCATTCCGGCGGCTGTATTCGATCCCGTCGGATCATCTGCTATATTGCGCCATACACCAAAGGGGCTGATTCCAAATTTGACCGATGCTCTTTCTTTTTTGACGGCGGCGTTGATCTGTTTGACAAGCTGGTTGACGTTGTCCCTCCGCCAATCTTCAATATTTGAAAAACGGTCCTTTCCATATTGTTCATACGTGCTCAAGTCGGGAAATTCGAGGCCCGCAATTTTATACGGATAAAAATAGTCATCCATATGAACGGCGTCGACTTGGTAATTCTTGACGACCTCTGCTATGCCTTGGACAATGAATTCCTGTGCCTCAGGAATGCCGGGATTGTAATACAGCTGTCTGCCGTAGGCAACGACCCAATCGGGGTGCATTCTAGCCGGGTGATCCTGTGAGAGCCTGTTCAAATCCGTATGATTCATCGTGATCCGATAAGGGTTGAACCATGCATGAAATTCAAGCTTTCTCCGGTGGGTTTCTTCGAGCAAAAATGACAGCGGATCGTAGCCGGGGTCTTTTCCTTGAACGCCTGTTAAGTATTCCGACCACGGCCCGTATGCGGAAGGATAAAACGCATCCGCCGCCGGCTTAATTTGAACGACAACTGCGTTCATCCCCATGGCTGTCACAGCATCCAAAAGCTTCACATATTCTGTTTTTTGCTCTTCGATTGTCAGCCCTTTTTTCGAAGGCCAGTCAATGTTTGTGACGGTGGCGATCCACACGGCCCGAAATTCTTTTGTTTCGCAGCTTGTGTTCTTTTCTTTCATGAACATCTCCCCTTTTGGAAAAATCGGAACTTTCTGTTATTATATGCCGGCTGTTCTTTTTTGTATATAAAAAAACAGGCCTAGACTGTCGAAGTCTTTAGCCTGTCGTTTGGATCGCCTGTTTGACCTGCTGCATCAAATATTGGACAAATGCTTCATCCCTTGCGAGCCATGCAGCATAATTTCTTTTAATAAACCGTTCTGCCTCTTCGAATGAAGTAAATGTCTCATGCTGAGTCACGCCGTTTAATTGAATGTTCCAGCCGTGTTCTCCAGGAAAGAGAAAAAACTGGTCTTCGTCCCTGTTGATATAAAGGCTGCCGTTGTCCGACTCTTTTACATTATAGACGTTTTTAAAGGCATCCGCTCTCAAGGGCTCCAGCGGAAACGGTTCAGTCACATACAGCTTGAATGCTTCATCTGTCAGCGGGCACCCCGCTGCCTTGGCATGGCCGCCTCCGCCGAACGTGCCGGCGATTTCTGATACATCTGTTTCATCATGGATGGTGCGAAGGCTCACTTTTTTGCCGCCCATATTTAAGATGGCGATATAGTCAAGGTGCGGATACGTTTTTCCGAGTTCGTTCCCTACTTCGGAATGATAGGATTCCGCATGCACGATGCCGACGCAGTGTGCATTGATGAAGGTCTGAACGATTTCCCGCCGTTTCCTGCGGATATACCGTTCAATTTTTTCTTCTTCCATATCCAAGATTTTTTCTTCGAATTCATCAAATGAAAACGCGTCGCTTTCTTTAAGGCGCCGGACCATTTTTTCCTCAAATTCGTCAATGGAGACCATAAAAAACAGGTCATTCAGGCGCCTTGCTTCGAGCGCGTCCGTCTGTTCCCATTCCCATGTATCATAGAGGCGTACGAGTTCGACAAACTGATCCATCGCTTTTGTCTCTTGAATATGGCCGTTGTCTATTAAGTATTCATAAAAAAGAGAAGTCGCTGAAGCGAGCCTGCCGTCCTCATATTGAACTTTTACCATGCCCCAAGAGCGTTCATTCAAATGAAGCGCAGTTTTGTGGTGGTCGATGAGTTTGACCTTTCCGCCCGCTTCAGCATATTGGTCCAGCCTTTCTTCATTTTCTTGATGAACGGACAAGTCCGTAATAAACAGGCCTTCATGCTGTTTTTCTTTTCCTTTTGTCCGTTCCAGAAAACGTCCGACTTGCATATCAAGTCCGGTGACCGAATTGTAGCGGACCTCGACCCGTTCGCCAAAGGCCACCTTTGCGAGAATTCCGCAGCCGACTCCGTCCAAGTCGTTGTGAGAATACAAATGATACATGCTTCCCGCCCACCTTGCTGTTTTATTGTCGGCCTGCCGCAGCAGGCGCATCTTTCTCATCTTACTATTGTAAAAAAAGGGATTTTTTATACGGTTGTGCGGTAAGACAAAAAGGACAGCTTTTTGTTGGAAAAAGTCTGTCCGGTTAAAAGGGTTTATGTTTCTTGCAGCATGGCTCCGCCTTGCAAGTGGGCGGTGAGTAGTCTGTATGCGTTTTCGGCCCTGGCGGCACTTGGCGGTTCAACCCCTTTTAATGGATAATCCAGGCCAAGCGCTTCCCACTTGTAGACGCCGAGTTTGTGATAAGGAAGAACCTCCACCTTCTGAACGTTCGCCAGCGTGCCGATAAACGTGCCGAGGGCTGCTAAATCGTCATCGATATCAGAGATCCCCGGAACCAGTACATGGCGGATCCAGACGGGGACTTGATGATCAGCGAGAAACCGGGCAAAATCCAATATGTGGTCATTCGGCATTCCTGTCAGGTTGATATGTTTTTTCCTGTTGATATGCTTGAGATCAAGCAAAACAAGGTCTGTATACTGGATCAGCTCTTTGATCTGCTCTTGAAATGCCGGCGCCGCCGAATAGCATCCGCCGGACGAATCGAGCGCCGTGTGTATGCCATGGCTTTTACAGGCTTTGAACAGCTCGATTAAAAATGGCAGTTGTAAAAGCGGCTCGCCTCCGCTAACGGTGATGCCTCCGCCTGATGATTGAATAAACGGGAGATATTGCTGGACATCCTGAACGATTTCGGAAACCGTCATTTGTTTTCCGGTTCCGATTTCCCATGTATCAGCATTATGGCAAAATTGACAGCGCATCAGGCAGCCTTGTGTGAAGACGACATATCTGATGCCCGGACCGTCAACGGTGCCGAGTGTTTCGATCGAATGAATATTTCCATCCATGATGAAGATCACCTCTTTTTATGGGGCGGAGCGCCTCGGCCGCGCTCCGCTTTATGCTCGTTACATCGATTCATGGAAGGTACGGCTGATAACGTCTAACTGCTGTTCTTTCGTCAGCTTAATAAAGTTGACCGCATAGCCTGAGACGCGAATCGTTAACTGCGGATATTCCTCCGGATGTTCCATGGCGTCGAGCAATGTTTCTCTGTTAAATACGTTTACATTTAAGTGATGCCCTGTTTTTGCGGCGTAACCGTCAAGGATGCTTGATAAATTGACGGCGCGGCTCTCTTCGTCTTTGCCAAGCGCTTTCGGGACGATCGAAAAGGTGTTGGATATGCCGTCGAGCGCATAGCTGTAAGGCAGCTTTGCCACTGAAGACAGCGATGCAAGCGTTCCTTTAGTATCGCGGCCGTGCATCGGATTCGCGCCTGGAGCAAACGGTTCTCCCGCCCGGCGTCCATCCGGCGTATTTCCGGTTTTCTTGCCGTAAACGACGTTTGACGTGATCGTTAAAATTGACATGGTATGAACAGACTGGCGATATGTCTGGTGCTTGCGCAGTTTTTTCATAAAGCGCTTGACAATGTCAACGGCGATCGCGTCGACGCGGTCATCATTATTTCCGTACTTAGGAAAGTCGCCTTCTGTTTCAAAATCGACGGCAATGCCGTTTTCATCGCGGACAACATTGACTTTGGCATATTTGATAGCGCTTAACGAATCGGCCACAACGCTCAAGCCGGCGATCCCGGTGGCCATCGTCCGCAAAATGTCCGTGTCGTGCAGCGCCATTTCAATTCTTTCATAGCAATATTTATCATGCATGTAGTGAATGACATTGAGCGTATTGATGTACAAGCCTGCAAGCCATTCCATCGTCTGATCGAATTTATGCATGACCTCGTCATAGTCCAGCACATCGGAAGCAACCGGAGGCATTTCCGGACCGACTTGCATTTTATGCTTTTCGTCTTTTCCGCCATTAATCGCATATAAAAGCGCTTTCGCCAAGTTAGCGCGTGCTCCGAAGAACTGCATTTGTTTGCCGATTGCCATTGCCGATACACAGCAGGCGATGCCGTAGTCATCCCCGTATTCAGGACGCATAATATCGTCATTTTCGTATTGAATCGAGCTCGTTTTAATCGACATTTTGGCACAGTAGTTTTTAAACTTTTGCGGCAGCCTGACAGACCAAAGGACGGTTAAATTTGGTTCCGGCGCCGGACCTAAATTGTCAAGCGTATGCAGGAAACGGAACGAGTTTTTCGTGACGAGTGCGCGTCCGTCGTGCGCTATTCCGCCGATTGATTCTGTCACCCACGTCGGATCGCCGCTGAACAGCTCATTGTAGTCAGGTGTGCGTGCAAATTTGACCAAGCGCAGCTTCATGACAAAATGGTCGACAAGCTCTTGGGCCTCCTGTTCTGTTAATGCGCCCGTTTTCAAATCTCTTTCGATGTATATATCAAGGAACGTGGACACGCGGCCAAGGCTCATTGCTGCTCCATTTTGCTCTTTAATGGCAGCCAAATAGGCAAAATACAGCCATTGAAATGCTTCTCTTGCATTCGCCGCAGGCTCGGAAATGTCAAAGCCATAACTTGCTGCAAGTGCTTTAAGTTCATTCAATGCCCGGATTTGTTCTGACAATTCTTCACGAAGGCGGATGTTTTCTTCAGACATCACGCGAGAGGTGCCGGCCGCATCTTTTTTCTTTTCATCGATCAGGAAGTCCACGCCGTAAAGCGCCACTCTCCGGTAATCGCCGATGATGCGCCCGCGCCCGTAAGCATCAGGCAGTCCGGTAATGATTCCGACCTTTCGGGCGAGTTTCATTTCGTCCGTATACGCGTCAAACACGCCTTGGTTATGGGTTTTGCGGTAATCGGTAAAGATTCTTTCCACTTCTTCATTCAATTCAAAACCATAGGATTCACATGCTTGTTTCGCCATGCGAATGCCGCCGAAAGGCTGAAGCGACCGTTTAAACGGCTCATCGGTTTGAACGCCGACGACTTTTTCCAAGTCTTTGTCCAAATAGCCGGGACCGTGCGAGGTAATCGTTGAGACGATCTCTGTATCCATATCGAGGACGCCTCCGTTTTCACGCTCTTTTTTTGTCAAGTCCATTACGTGATCCCATAATGCCGATGTAGCTTCCGTCGGAGGTTCGAGAAACGATTCGTCACCTTGATATGGCTCAAAGTTCGAGAGAATAAAATCGCGGACATTGACTTCTTTTTGCCAAACGTTTGTGGTGAAACCTTTCCATTGTTCCATTTAAATCCCCCTCTTTTCAAGTTGAAATGATATAACAGTTGTTGCATATATATCTTATGTTCAATATAACAGGTTTGAATGTGATAAAAATCACATATTTATGTGAAATAGTTAACAAATTTGAGAAAGTTCTTTGAACATCACGTGTTTTCTCATTTCTGCCGCTGTTTGAAGCCATTTTCTTTTGTTGATTCTGTATTATAATAAAATCAAAATAGAGGGAAACTGTTATACAAAAAAGAGTTGGGTTAGAAAATCAAAATCGGCCGGCAGCAAAACATGAAATAAAGAAAACCCATTGCCTGTCGCAATGGGAGACGTCATGAAGAAGCTAATATTTGAACGATTTTGTCTTCAATATCCTTTCCTTTCTCATCATCCGCGAGCTGATTGAGAAGAATGGAGAAAATCAATGTCTTGCCGCTTGCAGTATCGATATAGCCCGACAATGTACTGACGGTTGAAAGAGAACCTGTTTTCGCTCTGACTCTGCCTTTTAGAGCCGGGTCTTTCAGCCGGTTTCTTAATGTGCCGCCAACCATTCTGTCGCTTTCTCCCGCAACCGGGAGTGAACGGGCAAACGACGGAAACCATTTCTCCTCTTGAACGGAATACAATAGCTTTGTGATCTGGTCGGCAGAAATCAAATTGATATGCGAGATGCCTGAGCCGTCTCTGAGAACGAGCTTTTCTGTGTCCATTCCAAATCCCTGCAGTTCTTTATTTAACACTTCCAGACCTTGATCCCAGCTTCCTTCACGACCCGCGGTCCTTCCCATTTCCTTGATCAGTGTTTCGCCATGGCCGTTGTTGCTGAGCTTCATAAAGGGGATCATCAGCTCTGAAAGCGGCATGGAGTGATGTGAGGTGATGCGGCGCGCTTTTTTTGGTACTTTGCCGGTTTTAGTCTCTCCCAGGATTTGAATACCTTGTTGCTGTAAAGCCTGTTTAAATAAATCGAGTGCATATTTTGACGGCTCCCAAACCGCAACCCATTGTCTGACCCTTGAAGCGCCTTGTGGAATCGTCCCTTTGATTTGGATGGTATTTCCGCCGTGTTTCCTTTTAATCGTAATATCTTTTTTTCCGTCTGCGGCAACGGTTTTGGCATTGTTTTCGATTTTGACATGGTTCGTTTGCGGGGTGAGCGATACAGCCGGTTTTTTTCCGGTTTTGCCGTCAGGATTCACGTCAATGATGACTGTTCCGGCATCATAGTCTTCATTTGGCGAAGCCGTTAAAGCCGAGATCTGTGCTCCGTAGTATGCGTCTTCATCGGTCCAGGAAAGGTCTTGAGAGTAGCGAACATCATCATACCAGGAATCATCGCCGACCAAGTCTCCCCGGATGACTGTGATCCCTTGTTTTCGGAGTGCTTCGGCCATTTGCTGAAAATCCGCTTTCAAAAGCGTCGGATCGCCTTTTCCTTTGATATAAAGGCTGCCTTTGAGTGTGCTCGCGGCTCGCGCGCCGTCTGTCATCACCTCTGTAGGAAAGGTATAGTCCCCGCCCAGGACGGAAAAGGCAGCTGCTGCCGTTAAAAGCTTCAGATTGGATGCCGGCCTCATCCGTGTATCACTCATATGGCCGTATATCATTTTCCCGCTTTCTGCGGATCTGACGCTGATGCCTGCGAGCGCACCTTTTAAATCAGGTTCGGTCTTTAACAGCTGATCGATTTGCTCTTTGAGGCCGCCGCCTTTTTCCCCGGCGGCCAAGCCGTCTATGCTGCCGGCCAACGTCAAAACAAAAATCATGATCATACACAGACAAAGCTTCATATTTTTCTTCATAGAATATCCCGCCTCCCGCTGATGTTTTAATACTTTATTGCAAAACGCGGCGGGATATACTCCTATTGGTCGGTTTTCACCAAAAACCTCCGGTATAAAAGCAGCAGTATCATGACATGCAGCACAACTCCGCTGAACCCGAAAACGAGAACAAGCCCTTCGTGAGAAGTTCCTGCCAAGTACGTTTTCGCTGTCCAGTAGGTCGGTGTGAAAACGCCGAAAAGCTGCCACGGCAAAGGAATAAAATAAACCGCGGCCGGCATAAGAGTGAGCAGGCTGAACCCTTTCATTAAAGCAAGCCCTTCCACTTTGTTCGAAGCATAAGCGGCTAAAAGCAGCGTGTAAATCGGGGCTTGAAGCGTCACCATAATCAGGACGAACAAAAGGTACACAGAGCCGGGCGCCACTAAACCGCCGGATGCAAACAGCAAAATGCTGTAGCAAAAAGTGAGCGCCATCGGCAGGATGAGGCGGATCATGACATATCCGCGCTTCGACAAGGGCGTCACGGCAAAATACTGAATCATATTTTCGTCGCGCTCATCAAGCAGGATAAACCCCGACATGATGCCGAGAATCAGGGGGGGGAAAAGCATGGCAAAGCTCATGATCAAATGACGGTATGGGGTGATATTGAAGGCCGTCAGTTCCGCTGACAAAGGAATGCCTGCTGCCGTCACAACGATGAGCAGAAAAGGCGCCAGACCGTAAAAAGCGAGCATTGAATCACGCCTGATCTGTTTCATATCTCCGCGTATCAGCTGAATGATTTTCATCATCGCGTATCACCTCCGCCAAGCTTTAATGTGATGAACGTTTGCAGTGAATGCCTCGCCCAGAAATACGCGGCTCCGTTCCACAACAAAAGAGTGGAAATCGCGTAGATGAGCTCCCACTGCTGAAGGCCGGTAAACGCGGAACCTAACAGCATTAATGAGGCCTTTGACGGCAGAGCGTAAAACAGCGGGCTGCTCCAAATACCCGCTGTTTCAAACAAAGGCAGAACGAACACAAAGGTGCTCAAAGAAGACAAAAAGAAAAATCCGTTTAAGGTTTCGCACCTGACCGCCAAACCTAAGCCGATCATCGTGAAGAAAAATGAAGTGAGCAGCACGCCGCAAGCGAACAAACCGGAATTTGTTCCATAGCCGAACACGCTGCTGTGGATGAACATGCTCGAACCGAGAGACAAAACGGACAAGGACGCCGTTTTGGAAAGAATATACTCACTCGCACTTAGCGGCGTGACAAACAGGCTGTCATGGATGTTTTGCCCTTTCTCCAGTAAAACAAGACCCCCGATGAAGAAAAACCCCAGGAAGCTCGGATCTGAAAATGTCAAGGCAATGTTGGCCGCCTCCCTGTAATCAGCCGGAAGAAACTGCAGCACGGCGATATACACCGCGCTGATCAGCAAATAGGCATAATAAAATCCGTGCTTGAACTGAAGTTTGATATCATGGGAAATCGCTGACAAGATCCTCAACTTAAACGCCTCCCCGTCACATCGATAAAGATGTCTTCAAGCGACGCTTCTTGGGAATGGATGGTTTCCACAGGGTGCTCCTTGATCAAGTTCAAAAATTCCGGGCTGCTGCCGATCTGATCAAGGTCGAATTGAGCGGTTTCCAGCTGCCTGCGGCTGCGGTATTCCACTTTTACGTGCCTTTTTCCTTTTTGCACTTTCAAGGCGCGCGGAGAATCAATCAAAGCCACCCTGCCGTCAACGATGAAAGCGACGCGGTCGCAGATTTCTTCAGCTGTCTGCATGTGGTGCGTGGTGATCAGGATCGTCTTCCCTTCCGCCTTTTTGTTCAGGATAAGCTGTTTTAATGTTTTGGCATGTACGGGATCGAGCCCCGAGGTCGGTTCGTCTAGAAATAAAAAATCAGGCTGATTGATCAGGGCTCTCAAAAAATTCAGCCTCATTTTCATGCCTTTTGAGTAAGCGGATACCTTTGTCCGGCCGTACTCTTCAAGACCCGTTAAAGCGAGCAGCGTTTCCGGCTCCTCGGTTTCAGATGCATACAATGAACGGAACAAATTTAAGTTTTCCAGCGCAGTTAATCGTTGATAAAAATTCGGAAATTCAAAGGCGACGCCGATTTTCTCATAAAAGGAGCTGTCGGCTTGACTCAATTCTTTTCCCATAACAGAAACCCGGCCTTCATATTGCTTTAAAATACCGATTAAGATTTTTTGAATCGTGCTTTTTCCGGCGCCGGAAGGGCCGAGAAATCCAAAAATTTCACCCTTTTGAATCGAAAAGTCGATTCCTTTCAATACGGGCGTTTTTTGTCCGGGGTATGTGAAGCGAAGCCCGCTGACTTCAATCATGAGCTGCATCCTCCTTGGCCGAAAGCCCCTGTCCGATCAATTCGATAAGCAAATCCATCGTTTCGTCGTAGCGGTCTTCCCCAATGTTTGTTTTTTGAAAGGATAAAAGAACAATGGCGCGAATCACGCTGACGATCGTCTCCGGTTTTTTTCTGACAAGCCAACCTTTTTCCTGGCCCATTTCAATTAAAGGCTTGAAAAAATCTTCGTCGCTGTCGAAATGCGCCTGCAGCTTTTCTTCGGGGAGTTTGCGGAAGAGTGTCTCGAGTAAGTTGTCATCGTAAACTTGGCGAATGTACGGGTTATCTTCCACCACCGCCAATGCTTCACGCAAAAACTGTGCAAATGTTTCCCCGCTTTCAGAAAATGATGCCTCAAGCTGGGCGCGGATCTTACTTTCTTCCTGCTGCAAAATCTCAAAATAAAGCTCCTCTTTCGAGTCGAAAAATGTATAAAATGAGCCTTGGGCAATTCCGGCCGAGGCTGTTAGCTCACCAACGCTCGTTTTTTTCAATCCAAGCTGCGCAAAAAGCTCTCTTCCGCTTTGCACTAAAGCTGAGCGTATCGCTTCCTTTTCTTTTTCGGTAAATTTCGGCATGTCAGTCTCTCCTTGATTTATAAACATGTGAATATTTTTATTTTATATTCATATAATGCGATGAGACCGTCTTTTTGTCAATGCATTTTGGTTCAAATTTACCACAATATTTTCATTTGCCCGTCAAATTTAAAGCAAAAAAAAGCACCACTTATAGTTTAAACTATAAGTAGCGCTTCATTTCCATTAATAAGCAAGGCTGAACAGACCTTTAATATGAGTCAGATAACGGACGTTGCTCGCTTCTTTCATCAATGAAGCAGGCAGGCCTTTAAGAGATGTACTGTTCGCGCCGATAACGGCAACTGCATCTTTGCGGCCAAGGCTTGCAAGCGTGCCTGAGTTGACAGGGCTGAACGTTTCCATTGATTTGTTTTCTAAGTATGCATACAGGTTGTAGCCGATCAGCTCGCCCATTTGCCAAGCGATTTGAGCTGTCGGAGGGTACGGACGGCCATCCGGACCGAAGACAACGGCGCTGTCTCCTGCAACAAATACGTCTTCATGTGATGTGGATTGAAGGAAATCGTTTACAGTTGCGCGTCCGCGGTTCACTTCAAGACCTGACTCGCCGATCAGCGGATTGCCTTGAACACCGCCGGTCCAGACAAATGTATTTGTGACGATTTTTTGCCCGTCTTTCAAATCAACAACGTTTCCTTCTACATTTGTGACAGGCAGTCCTGTCAAGAATTCAACGCCGCGTTTTTCAAGGCTCTTTGTCGCACGTTCGATCAGCTCATCCGGAAGAACCGGCAGGATTTTCGGACCGGCTTCAACAAGCTTCAGCTTGATTTCTTTCGGATCGACACCGTAGCTTCTCGCAAGGTTCGGCATGATATCGGCGAGTTCACCGACAAGCTCGACGCCTGTTAGTCCGCCGCCGCCGATTAAGATCGTAGCATCCGCTTCGTTTTTCGTTTTCGCGTATTCGCGCACGCGCTCTTCAACATGCTTGAAGATTTTGTTTGCATCGTTTGCAGATTTGAGCACCATGCTGTTTTCTGCAAGTCCCGGAATGCCGAAGTAAGCAGTGACAGAACCAAGACCGACGACAAGCGCGTCATACGTCAGGGTAGAGCCGTCAGAAAGAGCGACTTCTTTTTTGTCAACTGAGAAAGAGTTGACTTTGGCAATTTTAAGATCGATGTCTTTTCCTTTGAAAAGCTTTGCAAGCGGCATCGCAATGGCCTGTTCTGACACGTTGCCCGCAGCAAGACGGTGCAGTTCTGTGATGATTTGATGTGTCGGGTATTGGTTAACCACTGTGACTTTTGCTTCTTCTTTTGTGTAGTGTTTGCGAACTGTTAAAGCAGACAGTAATCCGCCGTAACCAGCGCCTAAAATGACGATATGTTTTGACATCGTGAATCCTCCGTCCTTATTCTGAATGTATAGTGATTATTTTTGTTTTTCGCGTTCTGACATGATTTGCAGGTAGCTTTGAACAAAGCGGAACAGCTTTTGGGCCTGCGGATCTTTAAGCATTTTCAGCAAACCGAAAAGTCCGATGACTTCATTGCTTTCGTCAGCGCGGTCTTTTGCTTCAATGGCGGTAGCCGCGATTTCTTTTGCCGTATCTTTGACAGGCTCAAGAATTTCTGTAATGGCACCGACCGTATCATTTTTTAATACTTCATCAGTTGCAACGGATTGTGCGAAATCGTAAGACTTTGTCAAAATGTTGACCAGTTCTGTCAGCTTTGGAAGCTGGTCGACTAAAACAGTCAAAGACTCCTGTACTTCAGGTTTTAGCAGTTGATCGATAAGATCGCGTTGGCTTTGGCTTACAGATTCGTTTGTTTGATCAGCTGTTTGATCGATTGTTTCCGGCATAACCAATTCTCCTTTTCAATAAGCGATGTGCTGTTTTTTGAAGGAACCCCTTTTTCACAGTTTGTGAATTTGTGCACAAACAAGTCCGCAAAAAGGTTCTCCCCTTTTGTGTTTGTTTTGCTGTTTTCAGTCTGGAATTCCCGAAAACCCGCAATCTCAAAACACGCTGTATTTTTTACTACTAAATGATAACACTTTTTGAACAAAAAATGAACGTGATTGTTTCGGAAATGAAATAAAATCATAGAAAACTTTATATATAGGGCTTCTTTCATCCCTTTCATTTCCTATATTGTGTCTTTTTTTACGAAACGTCCCATTCACACGTCATGATAGAGTCGTGCGAATATTTCCCAGAAACGCATCTAGTTTACATAATGAAATTATCGTTATCTCGGTTAATCTTCATCTTTAACATCCGGATCTTCGGGGATGGGTTCGTTCAGAACGGATTCCGCCCACTCTTTATACTTTTCCATCTGTTCCATATGGGTATTGAATTGATCTTTGTTGATTAAATGCTGCTGTCCGTCGAAGACGGTGCGAATTTTCTTTTCTCTCACAAGCTGTTCAACATGTGCTTCTGAAAGCGTTAAATATTCTGCGGTTTCCTTTATCGTCAAGTACATGTTTTAGTTCCTCTCGTTTTGATTTAGGCGAACGTTGCGATTTTAGGATCATACGATAAGATATATCAGTTTAGATGATGGAGGCCTATTTCTATGTATTCAAAATGGAATTCTGAAACGTCTTATCCGCCTTCAGCCCCGCACATGCACACCGGCCAATCTTCTCAGCAGATGAATCAAAGGCTGAAAAATCTCGAAGATCAAATGGAATTGCTGATCAAACTCATGGAATGCAACAATCAGCTGCTGCGTTCAATTGAAGAGCAGCAAAACCGCGTCTGCGCGGCCGGCGGAGGTTCGGTTATCGTCAGAATGTGAGTTTTTGGTCTTAAAATAAAAAGAGGAAGGACGTGTCCTTCTTCTTTGTCTCCAAGCCTTATCCAGTATACTACAGATTTTTTTGCGCTGAAAGGCCGGCAATTTCATCGTATGTTTGACGATTTTCCAATGTTGACAAATCGCCTGCCGGCTCGTTCAAATAGGCAGCTCTGATCAGCCGTCTCATCACTTTTGCATTTCTCGTCTTCGGCAGACCGCTGACAAAGTAAACCGCTTTTGGCTTGATCGCTTTACCGATCGCGTCAGAGGCGAGGTTCAGCAAATCATCTTTTAGTTTTTCCGACGGCTTTTCCGACTGTGTGAGGACGACAAAGCAGACGGCAGCCTGACCTTTGAGCTGATCCGGAACGCCGATAACGCCTGCTTCCGCCACCGCTGGATGGCCGACCAGTACGGACTCTATTTCGGCGGGCCCGATCCTTTTCCCAGCAGTATTGATCACATCATCAGAACGTCCGCTGATCGTCCAGTAGCCGTTTTCATCACGTTTTGCCCAATCGCCGTGCACCCAGACGTCAGTCCAGCGGCTCCAATATGCTTTTTCATATCTGGACGGCTCCTTCCAAAAACCATTCGTCATGCCGACCCACGGCTTTGTCAGGACAAGCTCCCCGACTTCATTGACGACTTCCTCCCCTTTTTCGTTGAAGACATTGGCCGCCATGCCAGGCAGAGGCGAATTAAACGTCATCGGCGTGATCGGCCGCAGGAGCACATTGCCCAAAATGCCGCCTGAAATTTCCGTTCCTCCTGAATAATTAAAAATAGGAATCCGCTCTTTTCCAGCATGGCGGAACAGCCATATCCACGGTTCATAATTCCAAGGTTCTCCCGTTGAGCCGATTGCCTTCAGACTGCTCAGGTCGCATTGAAGAAGAAAATTTTCGCCGTGCTGCATCAGTGAGCGAATGAGCGTCGGAGAGACGCCGAGATGCGACACCTGGTGTCTGCTGACAAGCTCCCACAGCCGATCCGGGGCCGGGAAGTCCGGTGCTCCGTCATACAGCAAAACAGCCGCTCCGTTGATGAGGCCCCCGAATATTAAAAACGGTCCCATCATCCAGCCCATGTCTGTAAACCAGAAAAACGTGTCCCCTTGTTTGACATCCATCCCGAAGCCCGCATCAAATGCAGCTTTCAGCGGAAAACCGGCGTGGGTATGAACCGCTCCCTTCGGCTGTCCTGTCGTGCCAGATGTGTAAAGCAGCATGAGCGGATCTGAACTGTCCATTTCTTCTGTCATCTGGAGAGGATCGCTTTTCATCAATTCATTCCAGTCTATATCTCTCTTATGATTCCAATCTTGTTCGCCATCGTGAAGCCGGCAGACGACAACTTTTTGGACAGTGGGGGCAAGGTCTGCTGCTTTGTCAGCTTCTTTCTTCATACAGACCTTCTTTCCCCTTCGCAAAAAGGCATCTGCTGTGACAAGAATTTTTGCTCCGGCAGCGCTGAGTCTCGCGGCTGCCGCATGGGCGCCGTACCCTGAAAAAACCGGTGAGAAAACCGCGCCGATTTTAGCGGCGGCGAGCATGGCGATGACCGTTTGCGGGATCATCGGCATGTATATCGCAATGACATCCCCTTTTGATATGCCTTGTTTTTTAAAGCCTGCCGCCGCACGGGCGACTTTTTGATGTAAAGAAGAATAGGTGATCCGTTCTGTTTTTCCGTCTTCGCTTTCCCAGATGAGGGCCGTCCTGCCGGCCGTATCAGGCTGTCGGGACCATTTTTCCACGGCGCTGCAAACGGCATTTAAGCGTCCGCCGGAAAACCATTTCGGCCATTTTATGCCTTTATCGAGATTCAATGTTTGGCTGTACCGCTTGTACCAGCTGATGCCGAGCGCTTTTTCGGCCTCTTCCCAGAACCAGGCGATATCGTCTGTACTTGCTTTCAAAAAATCATCATAGTCGGAAAAACCGAGAGCTGTCATCCATTGAAACAGCCTGGTCGTTTTTACAAATTCCGGATCAGGCTGCCAAACCGCTTTTTCGGCCATACCGTTTCCCCCTTTTCGTTTCATTGGCCTTTAGACGGGATAAACAGGATGCTTCCGTTCCGTAAATATCATGGATTTGGTCATATATGCATTCAGCCGTTTGATGAGTTCCGTACGCAGCGAATCGGCCGGAATGATCCCGTCGACAATCATTTCTGAAGCAAGCCGGTAAATGTCGATGTCTTTTTGGTATTCTTCCCGTTTTTCGGCAATGAAGGCGGACCGCTCCTCTTCAGGCAATTCCGCGATTTTTTTGGCATAAACTGCATTTACCGCTGCTTCAGGACCCATCACGGCAATCTGAGCCGTAGGCAGCGCCAGACAGCAGTCAGGCTCAAAGGCCGGCCCAGCCATCGCATACAAGCCTGCGCCATAAGCTTTCCTGACGATGACGGATATTTTCGGCACGGTTGCTTCGGCCATCGCTGAAATCATTTTCGCACCGTGTCTGATAATACCCGCCCTCTCGACTTTCGTTCCGATCATAAAGCCGGGGATATCAGCCAGAAACAGCAGCGGGATATGATAGGCATCACACAAATTGATAAACTTTGCAGCTTTGTCTGCCGAATCGTGAAACAATACACCGCCTTTGACCCGAGGCTGGTTGGCGATGATGCCGACAGGCTGCCCGTGAATCCTTGCCAAGCCGGTGATCAGCTCTGGTGCGAACAATTTTTTGATCTCATAAAAAGACGCTTCATCAATGATCCGATCGATTAAATCCATCATTTGAAACGGTGCGTTTTGGTTTTTCGGAATGATCTCCTCCAACGGCCGGTCAAACGGACGGGCGGGTTTCGCTTCAATGACAGGCGCTTTCTCGGTGTAGTTCGGCGGAAAGTAGGAAAGATATTGGCGCGCCGACTTGATCGCATCTTCTTCCGTTTCGGCAAGAATGTCTCCGCAGCCTGAAACAGAACAGTGCATTCGCGCTCCGCCCATTTCTTCAAGCGACACTTTTTCGCCGATCACCATTTCTGCCATGCGCGGTGAGCCTAAATACATCGAGGCATTGCCTTCGACCATGATGACGATATCGCAAAAAGCCGGTATGTAGGCGCCGCCTGCCGCTGAAGGCCCGAACAAAAGACAGATTTGCGGGATGCGCCCGGATAATTTGACTTGCTGATAAAAAATCCGCCCTGCTCCTCTTCGCCCCGGAAACATGTCAACTTGATCCGTAATCCTTGCGCCTGCCGAATCGACCAAATAAAGAAGCGGACAATTCAGCTTTTCGGCTGTTTCTTGAATGCGGATGATTTTTTCGACGGTTCTCGCTCCCCATGATCCTGCTTTAACCGTTGAATCATTAGCCATGACGCAAACGGTTCGGCCGCCGATTTTTCCGATTCCCGTAACGACTCCGTCTGCCGGAAGCCCGTCAGCCATGCAATTGGCAAAAAACGCGTCCTCAAGGTCGAGGCCTCCATCAAGCAGCAGCTTTAATCGGTCTCTGACAAATAATTTCCCTTTTTTCTCATTGGCTTCATGGTATTTTTGCGCTCCGCCTTCCTGAATCCGGCGGACGCGTTCATACAATTCCTTTTCGGCCGGCATCGGCTGTCCCCCCGTTCGTTTTATTCTCCCGTATAATACGGCTTCCGCTTTTCTGTAAAAGCTTTCAGCCCTTCTGTTCTGTCTTTCGTCGGAATCGTCAGTTCATAAGCTTTTTGTTCAATCGCGAGTCCAGTTTCGATATCTGTCTCAAGCCCTTGATTGATGGCGAACTTCGCCTGTCTGACGGCAATCGGTCCATTCGCCGCGATGTTCGCTGCGATACTTTCGGCCGTTTCCTTTAACTTTTGAAGCGGAACGACATGTTCAACTAAGCTGATCTTTTGCGCTTCTTCGGCGCTGATGCGGCAGCCGGTATAGATCATTTCTTTCGCCTTTCCCCTGCCGATTAAGCGGGGCAGCCGCTGTGTTCCCCCTGCCCCGGGAATGATCGCAAGCGTTGTTTCGGGGAGGCCGAGTTCAATATGTTCGGCCGCGATCCTGATGTCGCACGCCAATGCAAGCTCCAGCCCCCCTCCCAAAGCGCTTCCGTTTAATGAAGCGATGACGGGCTGCGGCAGTTTTTCCGTCTCGCTGACCACTTGTTGAATCATGGAAACGGCCTGCTTCACTTCTGTGCGGCTCATGCGGGCTCTTTCCTTTAAATCAGCACCTGCACAAAACGTCCTGTCCCCTTTTCCCGTGATAATGACACAGCGGACGGCCCGGTTTGAACGGATATCGCGAAGGATATGCTGAAGGTCGTCGAGAAGTCCGAGCGAGAGGGCATTTGCAGCCTGCGGTCTGTTCAACGTCAACACGGCGACCGCCTGCTCGTTGATGGAATAAAGAACATTGGACTCCATTCGGTCTTCCTCCTCCTCAATCTATGAAAAGCAATTCTTTGATTTCGCCGCCTGCAAATTTCGGCTTGGCAGCTCTCTTCCGGTTTTGTCTTCGATCCATTTGGCAGCTGAAAGCAGCTTACTGAGATCAACTCCGGTTTCGACGCCCATCTGGGCGCACATGTAAATCAAATCATCAGTTGCCGCATTTCCCGTGGCTCCCGGTGCATAAGGACAGCCGCCCAGCCCGCCGCATGATGCGTCAAATACGGTGATTCCCATATCCATCGCTGCGATCATGTTGGCGAGCGCCATTCCTCTCGTATCATGAAAATGAAGGGCGATATTCTCTTTCGGAAAGCGTTTTAAAAGTACGTCAAGCACCTTTTGAACTTGTACGGGATTTGCTGCGCCGATCGTATCTCCGAGAGAAAGCTCGTCGATCCCCATGTCGAAAAGCGCTTCAGAGATGCGTATGATTTGCTCCAATGGAACGTAATGCTCATAAGGACAGCCAAATACGGTGGACAGGTAGGCTCTGGCGGTGAGACCTGCTTGTTTCGCTGCCCCGGTGACTTCCTGTAAGACGGGAAGCGTTTCTCCGATCGATTTGTTAATATTTTTCCGGTTGTGTGTCTCGCTTGCCGACATAAAAACAGAAGCTTCATCGATCCCTCCTTCGAGAGACCGTTCCAGCCCTTTTCGGTTCGGAATAAGGGCTGCGTAGGTGACGCCCGGCTTCCGGTTAATGCCTTTGGCGACGTCAAGGGCATCAGACAGTGCAGGAATCCACTTAGGATGGACGAATGAAGTGATTTCGATATATGAAAGCCCTGTTTGGGAAAGCATGTCGATCCAGGTGATTTTATCGGCAGTCGAGAGTGCGGTTTCTTCATTTTGCAGACCGTCGCGCGGCCCGACTTCTTTAATGAAAATTTTCTTCGGTACGTTCATTTGCCATCCTCCAGACCTTATTGAAGCTCCAATAAGACGTCCCCTTCATCGGCAAAATCACCTTCGTTTTTTCTGACGGTTTTGACGGTGCCGGCCGTTTCGGCGACAATCGGAATCTCCATTTTCATCGATTCTAAAATGGCGACTTCCTGCCCCTTTTCGATTTTGTCTCCTGCCTTCACTAATATTTTCCACACGTTTCCCGCCATATTGGTGACAACAGTATTCATGGCACGCCTCCTTGATTTCATTTTGACTGATAGCGACTGATAAAATCGGTTTGGACCCCGCCTTTTCGGAATTCGTCAGAACGTACGATGTCTTCAAGCAGCGGAATGTTTGTTTTAATGCCTTTCACTTGATATTGTGAGAGCGCTTCGGCCAATGTGCGGATAGCTTCATCTCTGCTATTTCCTTTGACGATCATCTTGGCGATCATCGGATCGTAATACGGAGTAATGTTCATACCTGGGGCTGCTGCGCATTCATGACGGACATTCGGGTGCTCAGGCAGCTTAAGGTCCGTGATCCGTCCCGGCGAAGGGAAAAATGTTTTCGGATCTTCGGCACAGATTCTGACTTCGATCGCATGTCCGTCCCGCCGAATGTCTTTTTGCTTATACGGAAGCGCTTTGCCTGCTGCGATATTGAGCTGTTCTTCGACAATGTCGAGCCCTGTAATTTCTTCTGTCACCGGGTGTTCGACCTGCAGGCGGGTATTCATTTCGAGAAAATAAAAATGATTCTTGCTGTCTACTAAAAACTCGATTGTCCCGGCGTTGGCATAGCCGATCGACAGCGCGGCTTTCACGGCCGCTTCACCGAGCTTCGCGCGCATGTTTTCATCGAATAACGGAGCAGGTGCTTCTTCGATGATTTTTTGCTGGCGTCTCTGAATCGAACAGTCCCGTTCCCAAAGATAGACGGCATTTCCGTATTCGTCTGTTAAAATCTGAATCTCGATATGTCTTGCATCTTCGATATATTTCTCGATGTACATAGCCCCGTCTCCGAAAAAATCGGCGGCTCGTTTTTGGCTGCCTTCATATGCTTTTGCTAATTCGCTTTCATTACGGATCAGCTGCATTCCGATGCCTCCGCCTCCAAGAGAAGCCTTGAGCATCACGGGATAGCCGATGGATTCGGCAAGAGCCTTGGCTTCATTCAGACCGGCCAAGCTTTTTGTCACGCCGGGAACGACGGGAATCCCGGCTTGTTCCATCGCTTGTCTCGCTTCAATTTTGCTTCCCATTTTGGCAATCACATCAGGCGGCGGACCGATAAACGTGATATTTTCCTGCAGGCATCTTTCGGCAAAACGGCTGTTCTCGGAAAGCAGGCCGTATCCCGGGTGGATGGCACAGACCCCCGCTTTTTTAGCGGTTTCGATGATTTTTTCGATATTTAAATAGCTTTCACTGACCCGCGGTTTGCCGATCAGCCAGGCTTCATCTGCAGCTTTAACATGCAGGGACTCAGCATCCGCTTCAGAGTAGACGGCAGCTGTCTGAATCCCGAGCCGTTTACAAGTTCGAATGATCCGAAGTGCGATTTCGCCGCGATTGGCGATAAGCAATTTTTGAAACAAAAAAATGCCCCCTTTCATATTCAAAAGTGTCTGAAATGAAATTTGAAAGCGTCTTCATTTATTCATTGTGCGAATTCGAAAGTGAAGTAGCTTATCCTGTTTCCTGCCATAGGTTCAGCCGGGTCTTGTCTGTTCTTTACAGCTTATGATGATTTGAAAGAAAAAAGTCCTAAAGCTGAAGAAATCGCTTTAGAACTCTCAATGTTTTGGCTCAGGCCTGTTGTGTTTGGACGGCTTTTACCGGGAATGCTCTGCATGTTTGCCGCTGTTTGTGAGGATATGTTGAATGATCTCGGCGTTTTTTGACAGAAAGTCGGTTTCGAACATATCCTGATGCGGCCCGGCTCCTTTATACTCTTGATAGTTTCTTGTTGTGGCGTCGGCCCATTTTTGCAATATGAATCTGTCAATTTGATCCGTCTGAATGCCGGCTTCAATAAAGTGGATGTTTGCGTTGATTTGGCCGCCATTGATTAATTGTGCCCAATATTTTTGATAGTTTGCCGTCTTTTTGATGACTGCTTCCCTGAGGTGAGCGGGAACATGTTCTGCCGAGGTGCTGCTTGGCTGTGGCGGCAATGCTTGTTTCTTTTGATACGCATCGACAATAATGAGATCGCTGACCTCCAAACCGCGATTTTCCATTTCTTTGACAATCTCAAAAGCCGTGTTGCCTCCCGCTGAATATCCCAGCAGGATATAAGGGCCCCGAGGCTGTTTTTGGATGATGTTGTTCACGTATTGTTCCATACGGCTGTCTTCTTCAATAAAGTTAAATCCGTACACGGTCGCTATGCCGTTTAGCTTGGCAGCGAGATCTTTATAAAATATCCCGAAGCCCGAAATGGGAGGAAAGCAGAAAAGGTTCACTCCGGTCGGCGGATTCAGTCTGCTGACATGCTGTACGGCCGAGGCGCGCAGCTCATGTGAAAACAGCTGTTCGGCCAATTGTTCAATTGTCGGATTCTCGAATAATAATTCAATCGGAATATCGATCCCCTGGCTGTTTTTCAGCTGGTGAATGACTTGAAGAGCCTTTAGCGAATGACCGCCAAGTTCAAAAAAGTCATCTTCTATACCGAGCTCCTTCACGCCAAGGATAGGTTTCCATATGTCAATCAGTTCTTTTTCGACCCAGTTTCTTGGCGGCACGATCTGTTTCAAAGCCGTTTTTTGCTCAGGTGCAGGCAGCGCGCGGCGGTCGATTTTGCCGTTTGCCGAAAGAGGCATGCGGTCCAGTTTAACCCAATCATCAGGAATCATATAGTCGGGAAGCTGCCTTGATAGTAATGAACGGATCGTTTTTTCCTCTGTTTGATCATCGCTTACATAGTATGCGATAAGGAACGCTTCTTCGTTTTTTTCTTCAATGATGACAGCCGCTTCTTGAACGCCTTCAATCTCGATGAGCCGCGCTTCTATTTCAGCCGGTTCTGTTCGTTTGCCGCGAATTTTGATTTGCCGGTCCATCCGGCTGATATATTCTAAGTTGCCGTCTGGCAGCCAGCGCGCCAGATCGCCGGTTTTGTACATTTTTTCACCTGGTTGAAACGGATGCTCTACAAATGCTTCACTCGTCAAATCAGGTCTGTGCAAATATCCTTTTGCAACCCCATCACCGCCGACGCAAAGTTCGCCAGGCACGCCGATCGGCGCGAGCTGACCGCTCTCGTCAACAATAAAGGCATTTGAATTGCTGATCGGTTTTCCGATGGGAATCGCTTGTGAAAAATCTTGCTTGACTTCATAAAATGTAGAGAATGTTGTATTTTCCGTCGGACCATATATGTTATAAAGCTTCAGGTTTGGGCACCGATGTCTGACCGTATTCATCAGTGCAGGCGTCAAAGCTTCCCCGCCGACATATAAAGTGGAGAGCCCTGAAAACATGTCCGGCTGGGCTTGTGCCAGCTGGTTAAAGAGAGCCGTTGTTAAAAACAGCACTGTGATATCATGGTGAAGCAAATAGCTGCCAAAACGGGCAGGAGTCAACATCGTCGAGCGGTCAATCACATGAAGACATGCTCCTTTCAGGAGCGCTCCGAATATTTCAAATGTGATGGCGTCAAAGCCGAGTGAACCGGTTAAGATCAATCGGTCATTTGTATCGGCTGATGTGTAATTGCTGTTTGAGATCAGTGATACGACATTGCGGTGCGAAATCATTACGCCCTTTGGTTTGCCTGTCGAACCTGATGTATACATGATATAAGCCAGATCATCCGGACACGTATTTATGTTTATATCGCTGACAGGTGCCAATTTCGCTTCCTTGGATATCAACACTTTTTTCGGAAAATCAATGTTCGTCTTGAGTCCTTTCTGAACGGCCAATACGTCCGCCCCGCTTTCTTTCAGCATGCAGCTGATCCGTTCAGGCGGCAGTTCGGCATCGAGCGGGAGATAGGCGCCGCCTGCTTTCAAAACGGCAAGAACTCCGATGATGAATTCAGGTGAATGCTCTGCTAAAATGCCGGCAATTCCGTTTTTCTTTAAGCCTTGTTCTTGGAAGATGCGGGCCCATGCAGTGGATGTTTGATCCAGCTCTCGGTATGTCATCGTCAAGCCGCCGGCATGTAGTGCGATATGCTCCGGCGTTTTCTCTACTTGATTGGAAAACAAGTCAGTGATTGTTTTGTTCGTATCGTAATCTGTTTTTGTATCGTTGAATGCCCCGATGATCCGGGCTTTTTCGTCAGGCGCGATCATCGGCAGCCTGGAGGCGGGGATATCGGTGTCCTCCGCCGCTCTTCGCAAAGCTTCCAGCAGGTGGCCCCTCACACAGTCAATCCATGATTCATCATAAACGTTTGCATTGTAGATGAACTTGATGACAAGTTCATCATCCGGGGCAATCATGAGGTTGAAGTTGTAGCCTGATTGCTCCGACACTTTTACATTTTCGATCTGAAGCGGTGATTCGGCGCGGTTTGCCGAGTCTTGCATTTGCTGCAAAGGGTAGTTTTCAAAAACGAAAATATGGTCAATCGCATGCTGTTTGAAAGTGATTTGCGACTGAATGTCAGCCAATGGATAAAAGTTGAACATGTCTTGAGCGAGCCTTTCTTTTTGGGAGCGGCGAAGCAGCTCTGAAAAGGTTTCATTTTCGCTCTCGGTCTTGATTCGAACCGGCACAGTATTGATAAATAAACCGATGATCTTCTCAACACCCGGAATCACGGAAGGACGGCCGGAAACGACAGAGCCGAACACGACATCATCTGTCCGGTTATAGCGCTGAAGCATTAAGCCCCACACGGTTTGTATGAGAGTGGCGAGTGTGGCTCCATGCTGTTTGGCGATTGTTTTGAGTCTGGCTGTCAACTTTCGGTCTAATGAAAACATCAGCTCTTTCTGCCGATATCCCTTTTCAGCAGGTTTTGCAGACACTTTTGGAAGACCTGTTGGCGCATTGAAGTCTGTCAAGTAGTTCTTCCAATATTCCTTGGCTTTGTCTTTGTCCTGATCATACAACCAGGAAATATATGCGCTGTATGGCTGAACAGGATCTAAAGGCACAGATTCACCCGTATAGATGGCTTCGTACAACTGCATAAATTCTTGGAGTACGATCCCGAGACACCAGCCGTCCATTAAGATGTGGTGATGGCTCCATACACATACGTGTTGTTCCGGCGCCGTTTTGAACAGAGAAATACGCATCAGCATATCTTTTTGCAGATTGAAGCCTTTCTGCCGATCCCGCTCTTTAAACTGGCTGATATATGCGGTTTGATCGGTCTCCGGCATTTCGGTCAAGTCTTCAGCATGCAATTGAAAGGATCGATCGCGTAAAACGACCTGGCGCGGTTCTTTCAGCCCGGCAACATGAGGCAAAAAAACCGTTCTGAAAATATCGTGGCGGTCAATGATCGATTGGACACTTTGTTGAAACCAGTCTAAATGGATCTGACCCCTTATTGTGAAGACGGACTGTTCAATATATGCGGTTCCTTCGTCTTGCAGGAAAGAATGAAAAAGCATTCCTTCCTGCATGTGGCTTAAAGGATAAATGTTTTGGATTTTTTGTGTATGATCCATTGTTTCCCTCCGCTCGTTTAATGAAATCCGAGTAAGTCGGTTATATTTTTAAAAGCTTCCTCGGTCAGCTCGCGATCATCAAAGTCGCTGACGGTCTTTTCTGTTTCAGTTTTGCCGAGGCAATGGTTCATCAGCTTTCTGAGATAGTACTGACAATCTTGGGAAAGCCGCTCAATGGTTTTTTTTTGAAAACGCCCTGTTTCATATGTCATGTTAACGGTCAGTTTGCCTTCGGCTACGAGTGCGCTGATATCCAGCGACTGTTCACGCTTCCAAGTGCCGGTGATATCTTCGCCGCCCCCCAAAGGAGAAAATGTAAATGCATCAAGCTGTTCTGTTTCGGTTTGCGCACGGTTTCCGATTTCAAATTGTCCTAAATAGTTAAAGGTGATATCAGGTGCTTTGCCGAATTTGATCTTTGCTTTTTCAGGCGGTGTCATATATTTGAGAACACCGTATCCAAATCCTTTATCAGGTATCCGCCTTAACGTGTCTTTTGTTATTTTTAATGCGCGGATCATATATTCTTCATGATGGTCATCCCATGTATTGGGTTCAAGTTGAAGCAATACTGGATATATGGAAGTAAACCACCCTACAGTTCGGCTGATATCGTGATGTGCCGCCTCAGATTGACGGCCATGCCCTTCAAGCGCGATTTTTAGCGCCTTTTGCGGCACCCATTGCCATATAGCGAGTACCGCTGACGCCAATAGCAGGTCTTGGGTATCCGTATTGTAAGCATTGTGCACATCTTTTAGAATCGCGTCTGTTTCTTGTTGAGCTAAAGTAAATGATACGGTGTTACGTTTTTTCAAAGCGGTTTTGTCGATATGTGTCTGATCTTTTGGCAGTGCAACTGTTTCATGTTGTTCGATGGCGCGCCAATAGTCTGCTTGCTGTAATAACCGCCGGCTTTCTGCATACTTGGCTAATTGCTCGGTATATGTCTGGAATGATGCGGTTTTTGGCGGGAGTGCTATGTCATCTCCGCGAATCGCCTGCTCATAGACGGATGCCAAGTCTTCCAGGATAATCCGCCATGATATGCCGTCGACGGCCAAGTGATGGATAGCAAGAAACAAGTCATCTCCTTCGCTTGAGCGGAAAAGCCCGACTTGCACCAGCGGCCCGTTTTCCAAGTCCATTGCTTTTTGCAGCTCACGAACTTGGTGTTTGATAATGTGTTCATGATCTTTTGGTTCGCCGGCCAGATTGAAGATTCGCAAGTTGTAAAGCTGGTCCTCTCCGATGTTCGCTGGACGATTGTACAGGCGCAAGTTCCCTTGTTCATCTTTGGCGCATATGAGCCTGAGTGCATCGTGATGGACGGTTATCGCTTTTAGCGTTTTCCTCAATGCATCTTCATCTAACGGATTTGACCGATGCAGCATAACCGACTGATTAAAATGGTGGGCTTCTTTTATATCTTGAGACAGGAACCATTTTTGCACCGGTGACCATGTCATCTCGCCTTCTACAGATGCTTGGCTGATCGGTTGTTGTGATAAACGGACATATGGCGCCAATTCTTGGATTGTCGGATGGCTGAAGATATCTTTTACGGCCAATTGCTTTCCTGATTGATGCAATCTCGCGGAGACTTGCAATGCCTTAATGGAATCTCCGCCAAGCTCAAAAAATGATTCAACAATTCCGATCTTGTCCACACCGAGCACCCCGCGCCAGATGGCAGCCAATTCTTTTTCAATATCAGTGGCCGGAGCCGTAAATGTTTGCCTAGTCTCTCCCTTGTGCGGGATCTTTGCCAGTGCGGGCTTATTCAGCTTCCCGTTTGGCATGGTAGGCAATGCATCAAGCGTTTGGAAAAACGCCGGTACCATGTAAGACGGCACTTTTTTGGCCAAAGCTTTGCGCACCATGCCGCAATCTGCGCCGTCTTCAACAACGATATAAGCGCACAGTTCCTTATGACCTGCTGCGGTAACAGAATCCACCACTGCCGCTTCTTTTACTACGGCAAGGCCGGAGAGTGCCGCTTCCACTTCTTTTATCTCGATTCGGTAGCCTCTGATTTTGACTTGTTCATCAATCCTGCCGACATACTGCAGTGTGCCGTCCGGCAGCCATTTCGCCAAATCCCCCGTCCGATACATGCGCTGATCTGGATGGAACGGATCTTGAACGAAAGCTTTTGCCGTTTGCTCAGGGAGATTGATATATCCTCTTGCAAGCCCCGGTCCTGTAATGCAAAGTTCTCCGGTGACACCGATAGGCTGCAAGTGATCTCCTTTTAAAATATAAACATTTGTATAGCCGATCGGCCGGCCGATCGTGATGTTTTCTTCTCGTTTCAATCTTCTGGCCGCAGTGGCCGTGATGCTGCTCTCTGTCGGCCCGTATTCATTGGAAATCTCTATGTCAGGGCTGAGCGAGAAACTGCGCTCCAGCAAATTCGGTTCAATCGCTTCGCCTCCTAATGTGACAAGTCGCAGTGTTTGTACATCTTCCGGCTGCAATACGTCAAGCAGTGTCCGGTATAGAATCGGAACGAGATTCATATGCGTAATGCCGTAATCGGCTAGATATTGTTTAATAGCGAGAATGTCTTTCGCTTCTTCCTCAGCCGGGATAACGGTCTGCACTCCTGATATAAGCGGCGCAAACATACTTGTGACAAATGCGTCAAAAGAAAATGAGGAAAGCTGAAGCGCGATATCATGATCATGAAATTCATAAAAAGCACTGCGCCACTGAACTGTATAAGCGACTCCTCTGTGTTCCACCATGACGCCTTTTGGATTGCCCGTCGTACCTGATGTATAAATGATATAAGCCAAATGATCAGGCCCGGAAGCAGTTAGAATAGGTGAGGTGTCCTGTTCCTGTACATCTTCAATCAGAAGCACTTCGCCTTTAAAACCATCAGGTACTTGATGAATTGCTTTTTTATCGGTGATCAGCAGCTTAGCTCCGCTGTCGGCTAATACATATTGTTTGCGCTCGTCCGGATATCCAAGATCAATTGGGACATAGGCGCCCCCTGCTTTCCAGGTTCCGAGAACGGCTGCGATCAAGCCTGGTGATTTAGGAATCATAATACCTACAGTGAGATCCGGACCAATCCCTTGATTTTGCAATGTTCTCGCTATTTTGTTGGACCATTCGTCTAATTCTTGATAAGTGAGCACCCCTTCCCGAGTGATGAGTGCAGTTGCACTCGGCGATTTTGCCGCCTGACGGGCGAATAATTCGTGAACGGTTATGTTAGGGCCGTGTTGTTCCGGCATCCTGTTAAAGTTTGTCATCAGCAGCTGTTGTTCTTTAGCTGTCAGCATGCTGATGGCAGGCAACGCTGTCTGCGGTGCGTGGACAATGTGCTGAAGCATTGTCGTGAAATGTGATGCCCAGCGTTCGATCGTATCTTGTTTAAATAAAGATGATGCATATTCAAACCGAAAGTGTATGCGTTCATCCCCTTCTGAAACTTGCAGCGTCAGATCAAACTTCGCCCCAGTTTGAGGCATATCGGCAGGCTGAATATGCAGTCCATCCAGGAAAAGCTCTTGGCGATCCATATTTTGTACGACAAGCATAGCGTCAAACAACGGATTGCGGCTCATATCACGGACGACATCAAGCCGGTCGACAAGCTCCTCAAACGGATAATTCTGATGTTCAAATGCCTCAAGTGCCGTTTCGCGGACCTCTCTTAAGAAATTGCTGAAACATTTGTTTTCGGCCGGCTGTGTTCTGATCGCCAATGTGTTGACAAACATGCCGATGACAGGTTCTAAGTCTTTGTGCGGCCTTCCGGCGATCGGCGAACCGATGATGATATCCTCCTGTCCGCTGAGCCGGGCAAGAAGCGTGCTGTACGCGGCGAGAAGAACCATATACAGGGTGCATCCGTTGTCGCGGGCGATCTTGTAAAGGCCGAATGAAGTGTCCGCATCAAGTGAAAAGGACACATGATCTCCGGCAAAGCTTCGCACCGCCGGGCGGGCGTTGTCGGCTGGAAGCTCCAGCACCGGCAGCTCTCCGTCGAGCTGCTTCAGCCAATAAGCTTCCTGTCTGTTGTACGCCTCTCCTTGTTTGAATGCCTGTTGCCAGACAGCGTAGTCTTTATATTGAATCCGCAGCGGGTGAAGCGTCCGGTTGGCGTACAGTTCGCTGAATTCGCGGATTAAGGTGCCGACAGACACCCCGTCGGAAATGATGTGATGCATGTCCACCAACAACAGGTGGCTCTCCTCCGCCTCCTTCACTAGAGTGGCGCGGAAAAGCGGCGCTTCTTGAAGCCGGAACGGACGGACAAAGTCTTCAGCCGCGGCCAATTCCATCAGCTGAAACGGGACATCATCATGAATGCGTTGAACAGGCTCGCCGTCTGCCCCGGTTTCAAACGACGTCCTGAGCGATTCGTGGCGGCGGATCAGCTGCCTGAATACTTCATCAAGCCGGGCGCGGTCGAGCGGTCCTGTCAGCTTAAGCGCCGCCGGCATATTGTAGCCGACACCGCCGTCTTCCAGCTGCTGAAGCACATACATCCGCTTTTGCGCCGAGGACACCGGATAGGTGTCCTGTTTGTCCGCCGGTTCAATCGCCGCATGCGGGCTTTCATCCAATTCCTGAATCACGACTGCGAGCTCTTCCAGTGTCGGCTTGGCGAAAATCTCCTTCAGCGGCACCTGCACGCCAAACGCTTTGGCGATGCGGGAGACGAGCGCTGTCGCTTTCAGCGAGTGGCCGCCTTGTTCGAAAAAGTGGTCGCGAATGCCGGCAGGGCCGTATTTCAGCACCTCTTCCCAAAGCTTGGCGAGCTTCATTTCCGTGATGGTTTGCGGCGCGGTGTAAGCGCGTCGTTCAGGCGCTCTGTCGGGAGCGGGCAGCGCCTTGCGGTCAAGCTTTCCGCTCGGAGTGACAGGCCACTCTTTCATCTCGATGAAGGATGAAGGCATCATGTAGGCCGGCAGGCGTTTGCCCAGCTCTGTCCTTACAGTTTGTTGATCCTGACCTTCAATATAGGCGCAAAGCTCGGTTTCCTCCCCTTCTGTCCGGGCGATAACCGCCGCTTCCCGCACGCCGTCGATCTGGCGAAGCGCCGCTTCGACTTCCCCCGGTTCGATCCGGTAGCCGCGGATTTTCACTTGACCGTCCATGCGGCCCAGCCATTCAACGGTGCCGTCCGGGAGCCATCTCGCCAGATCGCCCGTTTGATACATGCGTTCCCCTGAATAAAAGGGGTCATCGAGAAACCGTTCTTCTGTCAGCTCCGGACGGTTCAAGTAGCCCCTTGCGACGCCCGCGCCTGCGATATACAGTTCCCCTCGACAGCCGAACGGCAGAAGCTGCCGTTTTTTATTTAAAATATAGAGTCTCATATTGTGTCCTGATCGGCCGATCGGGACATGGTCAAGTGTTTTCCTTTTAGGGACATCAAAGTATGCCGCTTCTACCGTCGCTTCCGTCGGTCCGTAGGAATTTGTCAATTCCACCCTCGGCAGAAGCTCATGAAAACGGGAGACGAGGTGCGCCCCCAGCTGCTCGCCGCCTGCAAAGACTCTTTTTAAATGTCTGATGTCGGCCGGTTTTTTTCTATGATTCATATATTCCAAGAATGAGTGAAGCATAGAAGGGACAAAATGGGCGGCTGTAACTTCCTTTTCCTCCAGCGCTTTTAAGATGATTTCAGGATCTTTTTCCCCTCCTTGAGGAAGCAGATAAACAGAAGCCCCGGCGAATGGCCACCAGAACAGCTCCCATATTGAAGCATCAAACGAGTAAGACGTTTTATGCAGAATGATGTCCGAGTCGTTAAGTGAGTAGCGGGTTTGCAGTGAGTATAAAAAATTGACCACGGACCTGTGTTCCACCATGACGCCTTTTGGGCGTCCCGTTGAGCCGGATGTATAGATGATATAGGCCAAGGCATCGGGCGGTACCGGGAGATTCGGATTGACTGCCGCTTCTCCGTGATTCCCGCGCCCGCCATCTAGCGGCAAAATGGTTCCTTCAAACATCGATGGATTAGATTCTGCAAGCAAGGTCTTTGCGCCGCTGTCCTTCATTAAAAAACGGATTCGTTCTTCAGGATAGTCAGGGTCGATCGGCACGTAAGCAGCTCCCGCTTTTAAAATGCCATAAATTCCAATCAGCATATCTGGTGAACGTCTCCCCATCACGGCAATCACATCTTCCTGTTGAATACCGAGGCCAATTAGCTTCCATGCAATTTGATTGGCCCGTTCATTCAGTTCTCTGTAGGAGATAGAGACGCCATCCGCCAAAACGGCCGGACGATCAGGCGTCTTTTCTGCCTGCTGCTCGAGCTGATGATGAAGCGGCTGATCCAGTGGGAAATCCATTTTTTGCATCGGGCTGAGGTTTTGCAGAAGTGCGCTTTCTTCCTTTTTCGAAAGGATTGACAAATGGTCCAGTTCCAGCTCCGGATGCTGTGCAGCGTTTTTAGCCAACGTTTTAAAAAAATCGGCCCATTTTTGAATCGTTTTCCGTTCAAACAAATCTGTACTGTATTCAAACTGACAATATATTTGTCCGCCGCTTTCGGCCATGTACAGTGACAGGTCGAATTTAGAAATCGGGTGGCTGATATCTTTCTGCCGAAGCTCAAGCCCCTCCATCGACAATTGTTGCCGCTCCATATTTTGCAGTGCAAACGTTGTATCAAAGAGCGGATTTCGGCTCATCTCCCGCTGAACGCCGAGGCGGTCAACCAGCTCCTCTAACGGATAGTCCTGGTGTTCATAGGCTTCTAGCGCTGTTTCTCGAATGTCCTGTAAATATTGTTTGAAAGATATTCCGCTCACCGGACGTGTTCGAAAAGCCAATGTGTTCACAAACATTCCGAGCACGGATTCCAGGTCAGCATGCGGTCTGCCCGCGATCGGCGAACCGACAATGATCTCTTCCTGCCCGCTTAGCCGTGATAATAAAACGGTGTATATGCCAAGAAGCGTCATATACAGTGTGCATCTGTTTTCTCCTGCGAGCTGTTGTAAACGTGATGTAAGCTCCTGACTGATCTCGAACGTAACCCTGTCACCTGCAAAGCTTTTTGCCGGGGGCCGCGGTTTGTCCGTCGGCAATTCGAGCACTGGCAGCTCACCGGCCAGTTGTTTGAGCCAATACGATTCTTGCCGTTTGTATATGTCGCTTGTTTTGAATGTTTCTTGCCATGCTGCATAGTCTTTGTATTGAATGCGCAACGGAGCCAGTTCAAGTCCTTTATACAGCTCGCTGAATTCCTGCATGAGCAATTGGATGGAGACACCGTCTGAAATAATATGGTGCATGTCCACTAAAAGCAGATATCGTCCTTTTTCAATGGTCGCTAAGCCCGCCCTGAAAAGCGGAGCCTTTCCAAGATCAAACGGCCGGATAAATGATTCAGATGAAGATTCGTTTGAAAAAGCAAACGGCACCTTTTCATGAATCCGCTGCACCGGCTCGCCGTCGTCTCCTGCTTCGAATGATGTCCTAAGGGGTTCATGCCGGCGGATCAGTTCGCGAAATACAGCTTCCACTCTCTGTTGATCGAGCTCGCCTGTCAGCTCCAAAACGGCCGGAATGTTGTAGCTGACTCCTCCGCCATCAAGCTGGTGCAGAACATACATCCGTTTTTGTGCGGAAGAAACCAGATATGTCTCCTTCTTCTCTATTTGCTGAATCGAAGCAAACGGGTTTTCTTCCGCTTCACTGATGACTGCTGCCAACCCTTCTACGGTCGGATGGGCAAAGACATCACTTAACGGAATCTGAACGTTCCATTCTTTGGCGATGCGAGAGATGAGCGATGTTGCTTTTAAAGAATGGCCGCCCAGTTCAAAAAAGTTGTCGCGGATGCCGACCGGCCCCCTTTTCAGTAGACCTTCCCAAAGCTGTGAAAGCCTGAGCTCGTTCAAATTGCGAGGTGCGGCGTATGACTGATGCGATGCGGATGATGTCGGTTCTGGGAGGGCGCTTTTATCGACTTTTCCATTTGCTGTAAGCGGAATCGCTGGCACAGCAGTCCATTTTACTGGCATCATGTAGTCAGGGATGGCGTCGGCCAAATCATGACGCAATGCAGAAGGGTCGATCGGTTTCCGTGTGCTGTAGTATGCGCACAATTCATGTTCCCCTTCACTGTCTTTTTGAACCAGGACAACCGCTTCCTTAACAGCAGGATGATTTGCCAATGTCACCTCTATTTCCTTAGGTTCGACCCGGTAGCCCCTGATTTTCACTTGATCATCCGTCCGGCCGATATAGTCCATTTGTCCGTCTGCACGAAGCCTTGCTATATCTCCTGTTCGATACATGACGGCTCCCGCTCTGAATGGATCGGGCAAAAATTTCTGTTTTGTCAAGATTGGATTATTGACATATCCTCTCCCGACGCTCGCGCCTGATATATAAAGCTCTCCTGCTACACCGCAGGGCTGAAGTCGTTTGTATTTGTCAAGGATATACATGGCGTTATGGCTGATCGGTTTTCCGATCGGCGGAGAACCCGGGATGTCGTCCTCAGGATGAATGGTGCATGTCGAGACGACATGGGTTTCCGCCGGGCCGTAATGATTATGCAAGTGTATGCCGTGCCGCTTGAGCAATGCCTTAAAAATATGCGAGACCGTCAATTGCTCCCCCGCAGTGATGACATGCTTCACACAGTTTGGATAGTGGTTCGCATAGTGTTCCTCATTAAAAAGCATCTTCACAAAAGCCGTCGGGAAAAAGACGACTTCTGTTCGCTGTGTATTGATCAACAAAAACAACTGAGCTGGGTCGCGCTTGATTGATTCAGGCGCGATGCAAAGCGTGCCGCCGCTAAGCAAAGTTGTAAACAATTCTTGATAGCAGACGTCAAACGCACAAGATGCATACTGGAGCACATTTGTTTTGAAATCAATACGTGAGTTTTCAAATTGGTCATGAAGCAAATTGGCCATATTTCGATGTTCAAATAAAACTCCCTTCGGCTTCCCCGTTGTTCCAGATGTATACATGATGTAAAGCAAATCTTCCGCAGTGTTTACCGTCTCGACATTGCTTCCGTCGCTTTCCGCATCTGCTTCTTCTATGAATGTCACAGATCGTTTTGTTGCGGCTGACTTTGCTAAAGCCGCCACATGATGCTGTGATACTATGTGCTGACAGCCGCTGTTTTCTATGCAATAGCGAATGCGTTCGGCAGGATGGCTCAGGTCAATCGGAACAAATGCCGCGCCCGCTTTTAAAATGCCGAGTACTCCCGCCGCTAATGCGGGAGAACGTTCGACCATGATCGCGACCGGCTCCTGGCGTTTGACATCCCGTTTTCGGAGAAGGCGTGCAAGTTTGTTGGCCATTTCATTCAGCTCTTTATAAGTGATCGACTGCCCTTCATAGTGAATTGCTTTTTCATCAGGGAATTGTGCCGCCTGACGTTCGAACATCGACTGGATCGTTTCATATTCACGCTGTTTAGTCTCTATTTTCAACGTGCTGAGCAGGTCTTTTTGTTCCTGATGTGTTGTGATCGTCAATTCCTCCGGGGTCAAATTCGGATTTTCCAGCACTTGTGCGATGATATGCTGCAAATGGCCTTTAACGCTTTCGATGAAAGAACGTTCATGAATGCCGGAATCAAATCTCATTTTGAGATGAATGTTTTCACCTGGTGCCACCATGAGATAAAAGCTGTAGTTGGTCTCGTCTTCCATGTTGAAATCATGAATGCGAAACAGATCCTCTGCATCTTGTCCACTGTTCAGCAGTGCGATTTCTTTTTCAACAGGATAATTTTCAAAAACAAGAATATGGTCGATTAAGCCTTGTTTGACGGTGGATTCCGCCTGTATCTCATAGAGCGGGTGGTAGCTGTACGGCTGCCCATTGAGCGCATCTTTTTGCACTTGTTTAATCAGTTTCACAAAAGGCACTTTTGTACCGGTAACACGCACCGGTACCGTGTTAATGAAAAGGCCGATCATCCGCTCTATCCCTGCAATTTCAGCCGGCCTGCCGGAAATAACCGAACCGAAAACCGCATCATCCGTCTGGTTATAAGCTTGCAGCAACATTCCCCAAAGCGTGTGAAAAATGGTGCTCAATGTGACTTCTTCCTTTGCGGCCAGCTCTTTCAGCTTATCCGTAACTGTTTTAGAAAGGGAAAAGGTGACTTCTTCTTGTCTGCTTTTGGCGCCCGCTTTTTTTTGCTGCGGCAGCCGGCTCTGTTGGTCATATCCTTCAAGATAACCCTCCCAGTACCGGGCGGCGGCTTCTTTGTCCTGCTCCATCAGCCATTGAATATAAGTTCTGTAAGGCACAGCAGGCTCAAGCTTTAATGGTGTTTGGTGCAAATGGGAAGCGTATATATGGAAAAACTCCTTCAGGACAATCCCGAGGCACCAGCCGTCCATAATGATGTGATGGAAGCTCCATATGCATGTAAATTCGCGTTCCCCTGTTTTAAAAAGAATGACGCGCATCAATCCATCTTTTTGCAAATGAAATCCTTTGGCTCTGTCTGTTTTTTTGACGTCATCGATCAATCTAAGCTGGCCGGATCGATCCAAATGAGTCAGATCTTTTTCTTCAACGGTGATCGTCCGTT
Source organism: Bacillus sp. J41TS8 (assembly GCF_018333035.1). NCBI lineage: Bacteria > Bacillati > Bacillota > Bacilli > Caryophanales > Bacillaceae > Bacillus > Bacillus sp. J41TS8. The sequence continues at coordinate 4,135 of NZ_BORF01000008.1, read as the reverse complement.
CTTTTAAGACGACCTGCTGCGGAACGGATACATTTTGACTGATAAAAATCGTTCTGAAAATATCGTGCCGGGCGCACAGAGCAGTGATGCTTTTCTGAAAAATGTCTGTGTCAACCTTTCCTGTCATTGAAAATGAGGCTTGTTCGACGTATGCCTGTGTGTCCTTGTTAAGAAGGGTGTGAAATAGCATGCCTTCCTGCATATAAGAAAGCGGATAAATATCCTGAATCTCATGTTTTTTTGTCATATTTTTTCCCTGCCTCCTGTTCCTACAGTTCCTCGACAAAGCTCGCAATATTGTCCAAATCTTCCGCTGTTAACGATTGGCTGCTAAAATCGCTGACCGTTTTCTCTGTTTCTTGTTTATGTGCGCAATGTTTGATGATTTGGTGCAAATTATGTTTCACCATGTGCAGCAGCTGTTTCATTGTTGTTTTATGGAACCGGCTTGGCGGATAGCTCAAATTGAAATGCAGCTGATTTTGCCTTACCATGGCGCTCATTTCCAGCGTTTGCTCACGCTGCCATGTAGGTGTAATGTCTTTCCCGCTTGCAAGCCCCGAAAAGCTGAACTTTTGTTGGCGTTCTGTATCATTGAATTGCCCTAAATAATTAAAACCGATTTCAGGCGCTTTGCTGAACTGGATTGTTTTGTTTTCAGAGGATGTTAAATATTTCAAAATTCCGTATCCCATTCCTTTGTCCGGTATTCTGCCGAGTGTATCTTTGACTGTTTTCACTGCCAGCCCCAACTCGCCTTCGACTGCATGTAAATCAATCAACACAGGATATATTGTGGTAAACCAGCCGACTGTCCGGCTGATATCCAATTCAGGAAGGGTGTGATCTCTCCCATGTCCTTCCATCGCGATCCGCAGTTTCCTCTCTCCCATCCAATCACACAGGGCTAATGATGCTGCCGTCAGCAGAATATCCTGGGTGTCTGTGTTGTAGGCGTTGTTAACCTTGTGGATTAAAACGTGTGTGTCTTCTTCGGAAAGGGTAAAGCTTTCCGTTTTCCGAATGTTGTCCGCAGCGCTATGCGGTTTTTCACAAGAAAGTAAAGCGGCTTTTTCTTTTTCAACAGTGCGCCAATACGATTGTTCGCGAATGACCTTGCTGCTCTCTGCGTATTCGGCAAGCCGGTTTGCGAAATATTGGTATGAGTCCGTTTTCCGCGGAAGCTGAACCGGTTGTCCTGTGGCCGCCTGACTGTATGCTGCCGATAAATCCTCAAGCAAAATCCGCCATGAGACCCCGTCGACGACCAAATGATGAATGGTGAGAAATAAATAAGTTCCCGACATTGTGTTGAACAAGCCTGCTTTTAGCAGTGGGCCTGTTTGCAAATGGATACTGCGCTGCAAATCAGCGACTTCGTCTTCAATCAGCTTCTCCCATTGTGCCGTTTTAGAAAGGTCTCTTATGTTCAGGCTGTAAAGTTCTCCATGAATTCCCCTGTTAAATTGCTGCAGCTGGCCGCCGTCATCGATGATTGTCATGCGGAGGGCATCATGATGGATGACAAGATGCTGTAAAGCTGTTCGAAGCGGCTGTTCCTGAAATCCTTCTGAGCTATGAAGCATGACAGATTGGTTGAAATGCTGCCTCTTTTCGATATGCTGTGCGAGGAACCAGCGCTGAACGGGCGTCCAAGGTACTTCTCCTTCAATCGGCCGCTGATCTATATTTCTCTCAGTCTTGCGGATGAGAGGCGCGGCTTCTTTAATAGTTGGATGGCGGAATAAGTCGCCTGCCGTGATTTTCAAGTCAAACCGTCCAAGGCGCGCAGATACTTGGAGGGCTTTAATCGAATCGCCTCCCAGTTCAAAAAACGAATCCTCAATCCCGACTTTTTCAACGCCGAGCACCTCTTGCCAGATCACGGCAAGCCGTTCCTCCAGCTGGTTGCGCGGAGGGGCGTATGCTGTGTTGATTGCTGTGGTCTCCGGCTCAGGCAGCGCTCTTCTGTCGAGCTTTCCGTTTTGTGTCAGAGGCAAGGCGGCAAGCTCAACCAAATGCGCCGGGATCATAAACCCGGGCAATTGCTGAGAAAGAAGGGATCTGACTTTCTCGATATTCATTTCCGCTTGCAGACTCATATAGGCAAGGAGTTCTTTATGTCCTGAGGGACCGGTTCGCACGATGACGGCGGCTTCTTTGACACCGTCAATCTGCCGCAATGCTGCTTCAATTTCTCCCAGCTCAATCCTGTAGCCGCGAATTTTTACTTGATCATCCATCCGGCCGATATATTCAATCGACCCATCCTTCAGCCAGCGGGCCAAATCACCGGTCCGGTACATTCGTTCACCAGGTGTGAAGGGATTTGGCACAAATTTTTCTTTCGTCAGTTCAGGTCTCCCGAAGTAGCCTCTGGCTAGCCCGTCTCCGCCAACGCATAATTCTCCGATGACACCCATGGGCTGCAATCTCCCGCGGCTGTTGACAATATAAGCGGTTGAATTAGCGATTGGGCGGCCGATCGGAATAGAATGCTTATACTCGTGTTCAATCCGGAAGCACGTTGAGAATGTTGTGTTTTCCGTTGGGCCGTAGCCATTCCATAGCGCGAGATTCGGCGCCGCGTTGCGAACGCGATTGACATGGTTTGGCGACAGGGCTTCTCCGCCGAGAATCAATCTGGACAGGTCGGAAAATGTTCGTTCATTTTGTTCTGATAATTGATTAAATAAGGATGATGTCAGCCATAAAGTCGTGATGCCGTTCTGCTGTATGAATGTCTTGAGCCGATCGGAATCTAAATAAGTTTCCTTGTCACTGATGTATAAACAAGCGCCGTTTAATAGCGGTCCAAATACTTCATATGTCATCGCGTCAAATCCCAATGACGCTGTCAATAAAATCCTGTCTTCAGGTGAAAATGCCATATCGCTGTTTTTTACGAGACGGACGACGCCGCGCTGTTCAACCATTACGCCTTTTGGCGTGCCGGTTGATCCGGATGTATACATGATATAAGCGAGAGAATCAGGACCGCCCTGCTGTTCGGGATTGTTTGCTGAAATGCCGGCCTCAAGCTGGATGTCTTCTATGAATAACCGTTTTCCTGCCATATGAGATTCTAATCGATCTGATTGGAGGAGCATCACAGCATTGCTGTCAGACAACATCCATTCCAGCCGTTCTGTCGGCATGTCTTCAGTGACGGGAAGATAGGCTCCGCCGGCTTTTAAAATACCTAGAATTCCGACCGCAAGTTCAGGGGTGCGACTTGTTAATAGTGCGACAACACTTTCTGAACCGACGCCATTTGCTCGAAGCGCAGCGGCTATTCTGTTGGCGCGTTCGTTTAGTTCACGGTAAGTCAAGGTTTGCCTGTCATATATAACGGCCGGGGCGTGAGGTGTTTTGGCTGCTTGATATTCAAATAAACGGCTGATCGTTTCGTGTTTCGGGTAGTCTTGTTTTGTCTGATTAAATGTGTGAATGAATGAGCTTGTCTCATGTTCATCTAATACATGGATATCTCCGAGATGAATGTTCTGATGTTCGATCACATGATGGAGAATATGAATATAGTAGGAAAGCCATTTCTTGATCGTTTGTTTTTGATAGATGTCTGTATTGAATTCAACAACAAAACGGATTGTCTCTTGATCTTCTTCAGCTGCATAAAGAGTCATATCAAACTTAGAGACTTTATGGGCGTCATGAGCTATAGTCGTCAAATGCAAGTCATGCAGAGTCAGTGATTCCCGCTCCATATTTTGCAGAGCGAACATAACGTCAAACAGCGGATTGCGGCTCATATCACGGACGACATCGAGCCGGTCGACAAGCTCCTCAAACGGATAATCCTGATGTTCGAACGCTTCAAGCGCCGTTTCGCGGACCTCCCTTAAAAAATCGCTGAAACATTTGTTTTCTGCCGGATGCGTTCTGATCGCCAATGTGTTGACAAACATGCCGATGACAGGTTCTAAGTCTTTGTGCGGCCTTCCGGCGATCGGCGAACCGATGATGATATCCTCCTGTCCGCTGAGACGGGCAAGAAGCGTGCTGTACGCGGCGAGAAGAACCATATACAGGGTGCAGCCGTTGTCGCGGGCGATCTTGTAAAGGCCGGCTGTTGTTTTCGCATCAAGCGTGCGGGACACTGTATCACCCGCAA